>JAIMBT010000005.1 GCA_023511295.1 Alicyclobacillus sp. | reverse complement strand
TGGTCCGCTGTTGGTCGGACAGGGGCGCCCGTTTCGCGGGACAGCGGAACCGCAGGGTCTTATTGCCCGGCGAGACATTGCGCCAGGCCCTCGATAGGCCCTCCCCGACGCCAACAAGGGAATGCGGTTCCGCTTTCCGCCTCCGCAGCACCTCAGCCGCGGACAACAAGGGACTCGCGTTCCGCTATCCCACGGACCAACCCCCGATTTCGAGCCGAACCGAGGGCTGGACACGCCAACAGCGGAACGCGAGTCCCTTAACGCCACCGGGATCGGGCCTGAGGAGCGAAATAGAGGAACGACAGTCCGCTACCGGGGCCAACAAGGCCGCCAACGCCCGGCAGGAAGCGGGATCGACCCATCCCGCGCACCCACCCGGGCGCCCACAAGGGAACGCGGTTCCGTTGTCCGCCTCCGCAGCACCCCAGCCCCGGACAACAAGGGACTCGCGTTCCGCTATCCCACAGACCAACCCCCGATTTCGAGCCGAACAGAGGGCCGGACACGCCAACAGCGGAACGCGAGTCCCTTAACGCCACCGGGATCGGGCCTCAGGGGCAAAATAGAGGAACGGCAGTCCGCTACCGGGGCCAGCTAACCGACGACGCCGGGCGAGACACTGCGCCGGGCCCTCCGCAGACGCACCCCAGCGCCAACAAGGGAACGCGGTTCCGCTGTCCGCCCGCGCAGCACCCGAGCCGCGACCAACAAGGGACTCGCGTTCCGCTATCCCACGGACCAACCCCCGATTTCGAGCCGAACAGAGGGTTGGGCACGCCAACAGCGGAACGCGAGTCCCTTAACGCCACCGAGATCGGGCCTGTGGAGCAGATTAGAGGAACGGCAGTCCGCTATCGGGGCCGACAAAAACCACAAAACCGCCAAACCAGCAAGGACCATCCCGCACAGTACCGCCGCCAACAACAAGGCTCTCGCATTCCGTCCCTCTACGCATGGAACCCGGCTAAGGGGCCGAATACGTACGAAGACGGAACGCGAGAGCCTCACAGCGAATGTGGGAGAGAATGCCCACGCCACTCGCTCAGTGCTTTCTCATCACTGCATGAAAGAACAGGAATGACACGCCCACGATACATGCCAAACCCAAGAACATGGCCAACTGATGAATGATAAACTCTTCGATATCCGGCACGTGATGCACCCCCTATCAGAAGAAGCGTCCCGACACATTCGGCAAGTGCGCACGTGCACCGCACCACAGCCGACATCGGTGTCAAGGGTGACCTTTCCGTCCTGGTTCAAGCAGTCGAGATCCGTATCACATCAGGTCCCATTGTACGTGAACGCCCACCGCGAGACAACTGCGGCATGCGCATTGCGGTACCGGCGTGCCACCGTCAGACCAGGGTCCTGTCGACCGGCATTCCACCAACCACCCGCAACCGCATAGGCTCAGTCTTCGTCGTCCTCGCCGACCACCACGCGAGCCACGGTCGCAACTTCTTCACCGTCGGGGACGTTAATCAGCTTCACGCCCTGCGTGTTGCGGCTCTGCAGCGAGATGTCCTCAACGTGAATGCGAATGGCGACGCCGGCGTTGGTGATGATCATCAGGTCATCGCTGTCCTTCACCATCTTGAGACCGACCACGGTGCCGTTTTTCGGCGTGCAGTTGAGGGTCTTGATGCCCTTTCCGCCGCGGCTCTGGATGCGGTAGTCGTCGGCGTGCGTCTTCTTGCCATAACCGCGGCTGGTGACGACCAAAACGTTCGTCTCCGGCTCCACGATGTCCATGCCGATGACGTAGTCGCCGTCGGCCAGTTGGATGCCCTTCACGCCCGTCGCGATGCGCCCCATCTGGCGGACGTCCGATTCGGGGAAGCGGATGGACATCCCGCGGTGCGTCGCCATGATGACGTCGTTATCCCCGGTGGTCAACCGTACACCGATGACTTCGTCGTCCTCCCGGAGATTGATGGCAATCAGACCGTTGCGCCGAATGTTCGCGTACTCACGCAGCGCCGTTTTCTTCACGATACCTTGTCTGGTAGCGAAGAACAGGCTGGGATCATCCTCCATGTCGAGGCTCCGCACCGGAATCACTGTGGACACCTTTTCGTCCGAGTCCACCTGAATCAGGTTGATGATGGGCAGCCCTTTCGCCTGTCGGCTGTATTCCGGGATTTCGTACGCCTTCAAACTGTACATCCGGCCCTTGTTGGTGAACACCAGCAAGTTGTGGTGCGATGAAGTGATGAACATGTGTTCCACAAAATCCTCTTCACGCGTTCCCATCGCTGTGATGCCACGTCCACCGCGGCGCTGGCTCTGGTAAGTCGTCAGCGGGATGCGCTTGACGTAACCGGCGTGTGTGACCGTCACGACCACGTCCTGAACCGGAATCAGGTCTTCCTCGCTGATGTCACCTTCGTCGCCGACGATGCTCGTGCGCCGGTCATCTGCGAATTTGTCGCGAACCTCCAGCAGCTCGCGGCGAATGACCTTCATCAATTCCGACTCGTTGGCGAGTATGTTGCGCAACTCCGCAATCAATTTCTGCAACTCCTGGTACTCGTTCTCAATCTTCTCGCGTTCCAGTCCGGTCAGTCGCTGCAGGCGCATGTCGAGAATGGCCTGTGCCTGTTCGTGGCTCAGGTTGAAGTGCGTCATCAGGCCTTCGCGGGCGATGTCGGTGGTCTCCGAGCCCCGGATGAGCGCGATGATGGCGTCGATGTTGTCGAGCGCGATGCGCAAGCCTTCCAGGATGTGGGCCCGTGCTTCTGCCTTGTTCAGGTCGAACCGGGTCCGCCGGGTCACGACATCGCGCTGGTGGTCCACGTAGTAGGCAATCATTTGCTTCAGGTTCAATACCTTCGGCTGCCCGTTGACCAATGCCAGCGAGATGACGCCGAATGAACTCTGCAAGCCGGTGTGCTTGAAGAGGTTGTTCAACACCACCTGCGGCTTGACGTCGCGGCGCAACTCAATCACGATGCGCATCCCAGATCGGTCAGACTCATCTCGGAGGTCTGTGATGCCGTCTATCTTCTTGTCGCGCGTCAACTCCGCGATCTTTTCAATCAGCCGAGCCTTGTTCTGCTGATAGGGGATCTCGGACACCACGATGCGCGTCTTGCCCCCAGGCATGTCCTCGAACTGGGTCTTGGCGCGGATGGTGATGGATCCGCGGCCTGTGAGGTACGCGCTGCGAATGCCGTCGCGGCCGAGGATGATACCCCCAGTGGGGAAGTCGGGTCCTTTCACAATCTGCATCAAAGCTTCGATGGGGGCGTCGGGATGGTCAATCAGGTACACCACGCCGTCAATCACTTCCCGCAGGTTGTGCGGTGGGATGTTGGTCGCCATCCCCACAGCGATGCCGGATGATCCGTTGACCAACAGGTTCGGGAAACGCGCCGGCAGGACCAGTGGCTCGGTCTCGTTCTCATCATAGTTCGGCCCGAAATCAACCGTTTCTTTGTTGATGTCGCGAAGCAGCTCCATCGCGATGGAAGACATGCGGGACTCTGTGTAGCGCATCGCCGCCGCCGAGTCGCCGTCGATGGAGCCGAAGTTGCCGTGCCCGTCGACCAGCGGGTAGCGCGTCGAGAAGTCCTGCGCCAAACGGACGAGCGCATCGTATACCGCGGCATCGCCATGCGGGTGGTACTTGGCGAGGACGTCCCCGACCACGCGCGCCGACTTCTTGTACGGCTTGTCCGGCGTCATCCCGACTTCGTACATGGCGTACAGGATGCGCCGGTGAACCGGCTTCAGTCCATCTCGAACGTCTGGGATGGCACGGCTCACGATGACGCTCATCGCATAGTCGATGAATGAACTCTTCAGTTCCTGACTGAGATCTATGGGCTGAATCTTGCTGAACTCGTCCGCCAAACTTCAGTCACTCTCCAATCGTCGGGCAGTGCGCATGCGTTGATTCAGTTTCGGACGGCAGGGTTCCGTCGCACGTCACACGTCCAGGTTGCGCACGTACTTCGCGTGTTCCTCGATGAACTCACGGCGCGGCTCCACCTTATCTCCCATCAGCATCGTGAAGATGAGGTCCGCCTCCATCGCGTCCTCCGTCGTGACCTGCAGCAGCGTGCGAACCTCTGGGTCCATCGTCGTCTCCCACAACTGCTCCGGGTTCATTTCGCCAAGACCTTTGTATCGTTGCAGTGCGACGCCGTTGCGGCCGATTTCCTGGAGGATTCGTTCCAGCTCCTTGTCGTTGTACGCGTAGCGGATGGACTTCCCCTTCGTAATCTTGAAGAGGGGTGGCTGCGCGATGTAGACGTATCCCGCATCGATGAGCGGCTTCATGAAGCGGTAGAACAAGGTCAGGAGGAGAATCCGAATATGACTGCCGTCCACGTCGGCGTCCGTCATAATCACAATCTTGTGGTAGCGGGCCTTCGTGATGTCGAAATCCTCGCCGATACCTGTACCGAGAGCGGTGATGATGGCGCGGATCTCATTGTTGTTCAAGATCTTGTCCAACCGCGCCTTCTCCACGTTGATGATCTTTCCGCGAAGCGGGAGAATGGCCTGGAAGTTTCGATCACGACCCTGTTTGGCAGACCCGCCTGCCGAGTCTCCCTCGACGAGGTAGAGTTCGCACACAGACGCATCCTTGGACGAGCAGTCGGCGAGCTTTCCGGGCAGCGAGCTGACCTCCAGTGCGCTCTTTCGCCGCGTAAGCTCACGCGCTTTACGCGCCGCTTCACGGGCTCTTGCGGCTGTCACGGACTTTTCAATGATCTTGCGTGCAACCGCCGGGTTCTCATCTAAAAAGATCTGGAACTTTTCTCCGAACAAGCTCTCCACGATGCCGCGCACTTCACTGTTGCCGAGCTTGGTTTTCGTCTGCCCCTCGAATTGTGGTTCCGTCACCTTCACGCTGATGATGGCCGTTAGACCTTCACGGACATCGTCGCCGGACAGGTTGGCGTCGTTCTCTTTGAGGAGGTTCGCCTTTCGCGCATAGTCGTTAATGACGCGCGTCAAGGCGCTCTTGAACCCGGACTCGTGGGTGCCGCCCTCGTGCGTATGGATGTTGTTTGCAAACGAGAACAGCGTGGTGGCGTAACTGTCGTTGTACTGAAGTGCCACTTCCACGGTGACGTCGTCGCGGACACCGCTGACCGAAACCGGCTGTGGGTGCAGAACGTCTTTTGACCGGTTGAGAAACTCGACGAAGGCTGCGACGCCACCTTCGTACTTGTAGGTGACCTCCTTCTCTTCCCGGACGTGCCGATAGACGATTTCAAGACCCGCGTTCAAAAACGCAAGTTCGCGCAGCCGGTTCTGCAGAATGTCAGACTGAAATTCTGTCGTCTCCGTAAAGATCTCGGGATCTGGCTTGAACGTGACAATCGTCCCGGTATGATCTGTCGTGCCGACCACCTTCAGGTCGTACAGCACGTTTCCGCGCTCGTATTCTTGAACGTAGATCTTGCCGTCACGATGGACCTCAACCTTCATCCAGCTCGACAGGGCGTTGACGACGGACGCACCCACGCCGTGCAAGCCGCCGGACACCTTGTAGCCGCCACCGCCGAACTTCCCTCCCGCGTGAAGCACTGTGAGGGCCGTTTCAACCGCCGGGCGTCCCGTTTTCGGGTGAATCCCCACAGGAAAGCCCGCGCCGTTGTCTTCGACGGTGACGCTCTCGTCCGCGTTGACCGTTACGATGATTCGGTCGCAACGGCCCGCGAGTGCCTCATCGACGGCGTTATCGACAATCTCCCAGACGAGATGGTGCAGTCCGCGGGCACTGGTGGAGCCAATGTACATCCCGGGCCGCTTGCGGACGGCTTGAAGGCCTTCCAGTACTTCAATTTGCGTTTCGTCGTACACTTGTGACACGCGTTTCCCTCCATCGGACTTCATGGTGTGCTGCCGTTTTGCTGTATCGAATCGTCCGTGGAACTGCCGAGGGGCCCCTTCTGGAGACCCGTTAGGGGATCTTTGTCGCGGCTCATCCACGCTGCTCTGCGTTTCAACGTGAGTGAAGAAATTGGCGTCAGATACAGGTGGGTATCCGTCAGGACAAGCGACTTGACGTCGCCTTCGGCCGGCTGCACGACGACGACCGAATCGTGGGTTCCACGGCGCGTGTAGAACGCTTGCCAATCCTCGGACTCCTGCACGCGAACATCAAAGATACCGATGATCTCCCGCAACCGGACCATCGTGTCTCCACCGATATGGATGTACACCCTTGCCTCACCACCAAAGAACCCGACGTCACACCTATCCAGTTATTATACCAGAGTGTACGTGAAACAAACGCATTTCGCGGTGCAACATCCCGTGGAACGGCGCCAAACTCGTGGTAGTGATGATGGTCTGCAGCTTCTCCTTCATGGACATCACCAGGTTCCGCTGGCGATGGTCGTCGAGCTCACTCAGCACGTCGTCGAGCAACAGGACGGGGTAGTCCCCCGTCTCCGCGTGGATGAAGTCGATCTCGGCCAGCCGCAAGGACAAAGCGATGGAGCGCTGTTGCCCCTGACTGGCGAACACATGCACCGGTTGGTCCGCCAAGGTGAAGGCGAGGTCATCCCGGTGTGGGCCGACGGTCGTGTGTCCAGCAGCGGCGTCCGCGTCCTTACGGTGGTCAAGCGCCTCTTCAAGCCACGCGCGGACGTCGTCAACCCGGCTCAGGTCGAGTGACGCAGGTTCTGTATCCGGCGTGCGAAGAGACAGCTGGTACGTAACGTCCAGCGTCTCACGTCCATCGGAAATCTGTCGATAAACCTCGCGGGCGTACCCTCGCATCTGCCGGACGAATTGAGCCCGCCTGCAGACCACCTGTGCACCGTGAAGCGCGAGTTGCGCATCGAAGACCGCCACACTGTCCCAGTCCACTCGAGGTTGCTTGAGGAGACGGTTGCGCTGTGCCAACGTCCGTTGATACTTGCCCAAGTGATACAGGTACGATGGGTGGGTTTGGCCGAGCTCCATGTCGATGAAGCGACGGCGTTGGGCCGGCCCGCCTTTGATGAGTTGCAGGTCCTCGGGCGCGAACAGGACGACTTGAAAGCGACCGACGTAGTCGGATAGCTTCGCTTGGCTCAACCCGTTGACAAAAGCGCGCTTTCCCCCCTGTGTGAGTTCCACTCGGAGCGACGCCTGCGAGTTGCGGACCGTGACAGCTCCTGAGACCACCGCCCGCAACTGTCCGGCCCGGATACAGTCTGGGTCGCGAGCCGTGCGGTGTGACTTGCCAACTGCCAGCATGTGGATGGCTTCCAGCGCATTTGTCTTCCCCTGCGCATTGTCGCCGATGAACACGTTGACGCCGTCCTGGAACTCAACGGTCTGATCTTCGTAATTGCGAAAGTTCTCGAGTGTGAGCTCCCTGATTTTCATGGCGTGGCGCGCCGAATGTGGAACACGTTCTCATCAATCTGCAACCGGTCTCCATCGCGAAGTTTGCGTCCGCGACGGGTTTCCTGGGTGCCGTTGACCATCACAACGTGTTCATGCAGGTACGCCTTCGCCTCTCCGCCGCTCTGGATGGCTTCCGTGACCTTGAGAACTTGTCCCAGGGTGATGTAGTCCGTGTGGATGTGGATATCCATCGACGTCACCTCATGAGGACCGGGGAGATGAGTTGCAGTGCCCCTTCCTCGTCCGGACGTTGCAGTGTGAACGGTTGATTCGATCCGTTGAAGCGGACGTCCACGGGTCCACTGGCGAAGGCACTGAGTGCATCCAGGACGTAGCGGGCGTTGAAGGCGATTTGGATGTCGTCGCCCGTCGCGGCATCTACCTCCAACTGTTCGGACACATTGCCGATCTCCGGTGAACTGGAGGAGAGGGTGAGGAGACCGGATCGCAAGTCCAATTTGACCATGTGACTATCCCGATCCCTTGCAATCAGCGCGGCTCGGTCAATGGCATCGCCAAAGCGCTTTGCGTCGACAGTGACGCTCGTCCGAGTCGTGGTCGGAATAATGCGCGATGTGTCTGGATAGGCCCCGTCGAGGAGGCGCGTATAGAACTGGGTCTTGCCGATAATGAAGAGACAATGGCTGCTCGTGATTTGCATCGGGATGGTCACGCTTGGGTCATCCGGCAAGGTGCGGGCGAGGTCAGCCATCGATTTGCCGGGAATGACAGCGGACCAAGATCCGTCGAGGTTCTCGAAGGTCGCGGAGCGCGTGGCCAGCCGTAGGCCGTCGGTGGCCGTGAAGGTGATGTGACTGTCTTTCAGTTGAACGTAAATCCCAGTGAGCAACGGGCGGACTTCAGACGTAGAGACGGCAAAGGCGGTGGACTGGATGAAGTCTCGCAGCGTCGTGCTGGAGAATTGAACGGTGGAAATCGGGTGAAAACTGGGTAATGTAGGGAATTCAGCTGCATCGATGCCGTGCAGGTGGAATTGGATACTTCCACATTCGATGTTGGTGATGTAGTTGTTGCTCACAGAGATGGTGAGATCTGCATTCGGAAGTTTGCGGATGACGTCGGTGAAGTAGCGCGCAGGCAAGACGATGGAGCCCGGTGCGAACACGTTCAGGTGATTTTCGTCGTCCGCGTCAACGGTGTCTTGGATGCCAAGATCCAGGTTGTAGGCGGTCGCGGTAAGTTGTCGCTCCGCAGCGGTGAGCAGGATGCCGGTGAGTACGGGTTTCGTCGTTCGGACGGCGACGGCCTTGGAGACCACCTGGAGTAGGCGGAGCAGGGTGGATTGCTGGATGACAAAGTGCATGTTGTGTCCTCCTCAACGTGGAATGAATGAGAATGGCGAGGCTTCGGATGGAATGCCGTCGGTACGCCGTC
The DNA here is from genome assembly GCA_023511295.1 of Alicyclobacillus sp. Lineage (GTDB taxonomy): Bacteria > Bacillota > Bacilli > Alicyclobacillales > Alicyclobacillaceae > JAIMBT01. Next base: position 146,340 of record JAIMBT010000005.1, on the reverse strand, counting down.
GCGCATGAATGTAGGTATGGATCTTGTAAAGATCTCTAGTACTAGTAGTAATAATACCTGCGGATTTTGTGGATAAGTGTAACAGATTGCGTCTCAAGGCGCCGCACACCTTGTGGATAACCTGTGTATAAGGCGAATTCGTTATCCACATCACCTGCATGAACCGGTTGATAATGGTTGCCGTTGTTCGTTCGGGATGTGCGGCAAGTGTCACAGTGTTGTAATCGCCTCGGCGAGGCGCTGAACGGTGCGAAAGAGGGTGTCGTCCTTCTGGATCTCTTCGGAGATGCGGTCACACGCGTGCATGACGGTCGTGTGATCTCGTCCTCCGAACGCGTCGCCAATCTTTGGCAGGGACAAGTCGGTCAGTTCACGGGTCAGATACATCGCAATCTGTCTCGGCAGAACGACGTCTTTCGTGCGGCGTTTCGCCTTCAGTTGTTCGACTTTGACGCCGTAGTGGTCTCCGACGACCTTTTGGATGTGGCCAACGGTTACCTTCTTCGGGGCGTCGTGTGCAATCAGGTCTCGAAGGGCTTCCTCTGCGAGTTCCACGGTGATGTCGGAGTTGACCATGGAAGAGTACGCGACGACGCGAATTAAGGCGCCTTCCAGCTCGCGAATGTTGGAACTGATTTGGTTGGCGATGAAGTACGCGACAGGCTCGTCGATGTCAAAGCCGTCCGCCTTTGCTTTGCGCTGCAGGATGGCAATTCGAGTCTCCAGGTCCGGCGCTTGAATGTCCGTGATGAGTCCCCATTCAAAGCGGCTGCGCAGGCGGTCTTCCAACGTGGGGATTTCGCGCGGCGGCCGGTCGCTCGAGATGACAATCTGTTTGCCCGCGTCGTGAAGGTCGTTGAACGTGTGGAAGAACTCCTCCTGCGTCCCTTCTTTTTTGGCTAAGAATTGGATGTCGTCAATCAGCAACACGTCGATAGAACGGTAGCGATTGCGGAATTCGCCTGCCTGGTTTTCGCGAATGGCCGTGATGAACTCGTTCGTAAAGCGCTCAGATGACAGGTAGCGGACTTTCATCTGTGGGTTGCGCTTGGCGACGTAGTTCCCGACGGCGTGCATCAGGTGGGTCTTGCCGAGACCGACACCGCCGTAAATGAACAATGGATTGTAGGAAGCCGCCGGTTTTTCAGCCACCGCGAGAAACGCGGCGTGCGCGAAGCGGTTACTGCTGCCGACCACGAAGTTCTCAAAGGTGTAGCGGGGGTTCAAGTTGTCCGGTTCAGAGAGTTCGAGAGCAGTCGCGACGCCGGTGTCATGTGTTCCCGACGGAGGAACCTCAGGCGTTTCATCCGTGGGCTTGCGACCGGTATAGAACTCGACGTGGAACTCGTGTTCCGTTAGGGCGGTGAGCGTGGTTTGAATGATGGAATGGTACTGGTCCATCAGCCATTTCATCGCGAACGCGGTTGGCACGTAGATGCGGACAGTCGATGTCTCGGAGTTGTAGTCGGTGATCTCGGTACCTTGAAACCAGGTCTCGAAACTCGGACCTGTCATCCGCTCGCGCATCATCTCAAGGATCTTATCCCAGAGGCGGTCAAAAAACGGTTTGTCGAATGAAGCGCTCATCGGGTAAAAAAGGCCTCCTTGCCAGCGTGCTACCCGAACGTTCGACCGACGAGGGCCGGTGATGAGGTGAACCATCCACTGAGATGCCGCCAACCCTGGTGGCACGCGACGCCATGGAGCGTGGCTGTCGAACTTATCAACAGGTTGTGTGGAAAGTTATCCACAGTTTGTGGATAAAAGTGTGGAAATGATTTGTTGTACACAGTCGAATCATGTCGTGGCAGCGCACATTATAGCAGACCTGAAGGGAAACGAGCAATCAATCGACGAAGTTATCCACATTGTTGACGGTTTGCCAACGCATTCATCCACAGGGTGTGGGTCTGTGGATAGCGCGGTGGAAGCCCGCATCGACGGGCTGGTTTCAGTGGTCGATGCAGGCCTCCCTCGCCATGGAGACAGGTGTTTATTCTGTAGATTGACAGCCAAGTGTGTGGATTTTATAATGGTGGGCAGTGTCTGCACAGGAAAAGGGGGTGGCATGGTGAAGCCGACCTACAACCCAAACCGACGCAAGCGCAAGAAGGTGCATGGATTCCGCAAACGGATGAGCACGAAGAATGGACGCAAGGTGTTGGCCCGGCGTCGCAGCCGCGGCAGAAAGGTCCTGAGCGCGTAAGGACCGGGCGGTGGTGCCATGCTGCCGAGATCACGGCCCCTGCGGGGCTGCCAAGGCGTTCGGGGCGTGCAGTTCCTCGTCATAAGGCAAAACCGGATGTAGAAGGCCACGTCAGTGGCCTTTTTTGATGTCCCAATCGGCACCGGCTATAATGGGTGGACGAGTTTTTGCGCCGTATCGGGGAGGGGTGGTACGAGTTGGTCGCAGCGGTCCATCGTCTGAAAGAAAATCGCGACTTTCGACGGGTTTTCCAGCGAGGTAAATCGGCAGCGACCAGCCGGCTCGTGCTGTACTGGGCGCGGAATCGAGAAGCTTCCTTCCGGGTGGGGTTTTCGGTGAGTAAGAAGGTTGGAGGCGCCGTCCAGCGGAACCTCTTGAAACGGCGGCTTCGCGGGTGTTTCGACGAGTTGGCGGAGGTGCTGGAATCCCACCGCGTGGACTTTGTGGTGATTGGGCGCAAAGGCGCAGCGGAGGCGTCCTACAGGGACCTGCGGGAGGACCTTCAAAAGTTACTCAAACGGGCCCAGTTCATGGTATGATATTCCGCAGGAGATGGGGACATGGTACGCGGTCTCTTGGTCGGTTGTATCCGCATCTACCAGCGGGTGATTTCACCAATGACGGGGCCGAGGTGTCGCTTTGTTCCGAGTTGTTCTGAGTATGCAGTCCAGGCGATTCAGACGCACGGCGTGATGCGGGGGATTGCACTCGCGGTCATCCGACTGATGAAGTGCGGGCCTTGGCACCCGGGTGGGTTTGATCCGGTCCCGACCAAAAAGTAGGAGGAGTCATCTGTTGGAGGGCACGCAACGCAGAAATCGTACGTGGTGGTGGGCCGCTGGCATCGCCGCCATGATATCGCTGTCAGGGTGCGGAATGTACCCAGCCAAGCCGGGCGAGTGGCCTGGAGGTGTGTGGGGAAGTATCCTGCAGTGGGTTTCATCGGTGATTGACTACACGGCGAGTCACCTGGCCGGCGGCAGCTACGGCTTGGCGCTCCTGATGGTGACAGTGGCCGTCCGCTTGATTCTTCTGCCGCTGATGGTGAAACAGATTCGGTATCAGAAGGTCATGCAGGCGATGCAGCCGGAGATTCAGAAGATCCAACAGAAATATAAGGGCGACAACCAGAAGATTCAACAAGAGACGATGAAGTTGTGGCAAGAACACGGTGTCAATCCGATGTCCGGATGCCTCCCGATGTTGCTGCAACTCCCAATTTTGTATGCGCTGTATGGGGCCATTGAAGGTAATGTCCACATGAGTAAGAGCGTGTTTCTCGGGATCTTCTTACTCGGTAAACCGGATCATTTCTACATTTTGCCTGTGGCAGCAGCCCTGACCACGTATCTGTCTTCTCGTCTCGCGATGGGTGCGGTGGAAGGCCAACAGCGGATGATGCTGTACATCATGCCCGTGTTCATCTTTATCATTGGCGCACGCTTCCCGTCCGGTCTCGCACTGTACTGGGTCTACAGCAACCTGTTCCAAGCGGTACAAACGTATTTTGTAAAGGTGCGACCGGAGGGTGCAGGTGCTGCAGCGGTAGCGGCTGGTACCGCGGGGCCAGGGGGCGCTTCAAAGGGTTCCGCAAAACGTGCGGCAAAGGGCGTCGGGCTGAGTTCGCCGGCGAAGGGGTCTTCGGATGCCGTTACGGACAGCGAGCCATCCAAACCGGCAAAGAAAAAGAAGGGGAAAAACGCCAAGCCAGATCAGCCGTCGTGACATTGGGGGCTGGCGGGCGTGAGTTCGGGAAGGTTTGCCCAAAGGAGAAGGCAACATGAAGAAGGTTCGCGCAACGGGAAGAACAGTGGAAGAGGCGGTGCGCTCCGCCCTTGTGAAACTCGGTGCGACGCGGTCTCAGGCAACCGTCCAGGTGTTGCAGGAGCCGGTGAAGGGTTTGTTCGGGCTACTTGGGGCGAGAGAGGCGGAGGTTGAAGTCTGCGTCGCGGCGACGCCGGAGGAAACGGCTCGCGATTTCCTGGTGGAACTGCTGCGACACATGGGGCTGGATGCGAGCGTGAGGGTAGGGGCGCGATTGGATGGCGATGGGATCTCCCTGGAGATTCTATGCGAATCGGAAGACCTCCCAGTCGTCATCGGGCGGCACGGTTCCACACTCGATGCCATGCAGTACCTGACGAACGTGGTGGTCAACCAGGACAGAGACGTATACATCCGCGTGTACGTGGACGCTGGGGACTACCGACGGCGTCGCCAGGAAGGGTTGCTGCGGATGGCGGACCGGGCCGCGTTGCGGGCGGTTCGGACGAAGCGGCCGGTGGCGATGGATCCGATGCCGTCCCATGACCGCAAAGTGGTGCACACGTACCTTCAAGAGCGGACGGACGTCACCACCACCAGCGAAGGGACCGACCCGCACCGGAAGGTGGTCGTGGTCCCTGTGGTCCAGTCGGGTCCGCCGAGGGATTGACATGGGTCCGTCCGTGGACGGTGCGGTCGGTTTGGCAAAGGTGGAAACGGAACTCGCATACCCTTCTCTGGCGAGAGAAGGGTTTGTTGCATCGCGGGGGTGTGGAATGGTACCAGTGGACGCAGATACGATTGCTGCCATCGCGACGGCTCTCGGAGAGGCCGGTGTCGGGATTGTGCGTGTGAGCGGCGACCACAGCTGGTCCGTGGCTCAACGGTTGTTTGAAACCGCGTCGGGTCGGCCACTTCGAAATCGCCGCCGGGGCCTTCACTATGGGCGGGTGGTCGATCCCGATTCCGCGATGGAGTTGGACGAGTGTGTGCTGTTGTGGATGCCTGGACCGCACAGCTATACCGGGGAAGACGTGGTCGAGTTTCAGGTTCACGGCGGGATTCAACTGGTCCAGAGCGTGCTCCGAGCGGCTTTACGCGCCGGAGCGAGGCTGGCCGAACCAGGGGAATTCACGAAGCGTGCGTTCCTGAACGGACGGATGGATCTGTCCCAGGCGGAGGCTGTGATAGACCTGATTCGAGCGAAGACGGACTTGGCGAGTCGGTCCGCATTGCGACAAGTCCAAGGCGCGCTGAGCCGGGAAGTCGCCCGATTGCGCAAGGAATTGTTGCGGCTTCAGGCCCACGTGGAAGTGACCATCGATTATCCGGAACACGACGTGGAGTCGGTGGCTGCGACGGCCGTCGTCGAGACCGGCGGGCGCGTGATTCGGGCGCTCGACGACATGTTGAACCAGGCCCGGTTCGGACAGGTGCTGCGGGAGGGTGTGCGAACCGCCATCGTGGGTCGGCCGAACGTCGGGAAATCCTCCCTGTTGAACGCGCTGCTGCAGCGAGATCGGGCGATTGTAACGGAGATTGCCGGAACCACCCGCGACGTCCTGGAGGAAGTTGTGAATGTTGGCGGCGTACCGTTCCGGTTGGCAGATACCGCCGGCGTGCGGGAGACGGCGGATGTGGTAGAGCAGATGGGGGTCGAGCGGACACGGCAAACCGTTCGCGACGCGCAGTTCGTGCTGGTGGTACTGAGTGCAGTGGACGAACTGGCTGCCGAGGATTGGGAGCTGCTGGCTCAGACCACCAACACGCCGCGGGTGTTGGTGGTGAACAAGGCCGACCTGGTGGATGAAGCGAGACACCAGGCGTGGCGAGCGCGCTGGCCGGAAGAGACGGTGGTCTGTACCTCGATGCAAACGGGTGAGGGCCTGCCGGACCTCCGCGAGGCGATGGTGGCCGCTGTGAACCGAGGTCACGTGGAGATGGAAGACCTCAGTTATTTGGGCAACGCACGCCAGCTGACGCTGCTGCAGAGGGCGCGGGAGGAACTCCAACTCGGCGTCGAAGCAGCGGATAGCGGGGCGACGCTCGACATTGTGGCGGTGCAGCTGCAGGAGGCGTACCGAGCCTTGGGACTGGTGATTGGCGAGGAGGCCGGTGAGGACCTGCTGGATGAGATATTTTCAAACTTCTGTCTGGGGAAATAGTATCGATGGAACCTTATCTATACCGGAACGGGAGCACTGTGCGGTGCTTGCGGGCTGGATGAGCGTTGGGAGGTGGCGCAGGTGGCGGTTTACAGCGGATCGTACGACGTGATTGTCGTCGGAGCGGGACACGCAGGGTGTGAGGCGGCCCTCGCGGCGGCACGGATGGGTTGCAGCACGCTGCTGTTGACCATCAACCTGGATACGATTGCGTACATGCCCTGCAACCCGTCCATTGGCGGGCCGGCGAAGGGCATTGTGGTGCGGGAGATTGACGCGCTCGGCGGGGAGATGGCCCGGAACATCGATGCGACGTACATTCAGATGCGGATGTTGAACACCGGGAAGGGGCCGGCGGTTCAGGCGCTTCGGGCACAGGCGGACAAGGTGTTGTATGGGTTGAACATGAAACGCACGCTGGAACACCAGCCGAACCTGGCACTGAAGCAGGCGATGGTCGACGAGCTGGTGGTCGCTCACGGGCGGGTCTGCGGCGTGGTGACCAAGTCCGGGATGGAGTACCACGCGAAGACGGTCGTGTTGACGACGGGGACGTATCTGCGGGGCCGGGTCTTTATCGGTGAGGTGAACTACGAGAGTGGTCCCAATGGACAACTTCCCGCGGTACGGCTATCCGAGAACCTTCGCGCACTGGGGTTTGAACTGGTGCGCTTTAAGACGGGGACGCCGCCTCGCATCAACCGGAACTCCGTCGACTTCTCCAAACTGGAGGAGCAACCAGGCGACCCGCAACCCGGTCATTTCTCGTTTGATTTGGATGTACCGGAGCGCGAGCAGATGTCTTGTTGGTTGACCTACACCAACCGCGAGGCGCACGCGTTGATCTTGGACAACCTGCACCGCGCGCCGATGTACTCCGGAGACATCGAGGGAACCGGGCCGCGGTATTGCCCGTCGATAGAGGACAAGGTGGTCCGGTTCCGGGAGCGGGACAGTCACCAGGTATTTCTGGAGCCAGAGGGCCGTGAGACAGCGGAGTGGTATGTGCAGGGCCTGTCGACGAGCCTCCCGGAAGACGTTCAATTGCAGATTTTGCACCAGATTCCGGGGCTGGAGCGGGCGGAACTGTTGCGGCCAGGGTACGCCATTGAGTACGACGCCTTGGTTCCAACGCAGTTGTGGCCGACCCTCGAGACGAAGGTCGTCGAGGGGCTGTTTACGGCTGGGCAAATCAACGGCACCTCCGGTTACGAAGAGGCTGCGGGTCAGGGCATTATGGCCGGCATCAACGCGGCCCTGAAGGCACTCGGCAAGCGCCCGGTCGTCTTAGCGAGATCAGACGCGTATATCGGCGTGCTGATTGACGATCTGGTGACGAAGGGGACCAACGAGCCGTACCGTTTGCTCACGTCGCGGGCTGAGTATCGGTTGTTGCTGCGACACGATAACGCAGATCTTCGGCTGATGGAGATTGGCCACGCGATTGGCCTGCTGGAGGAAGGGAAGTACCAGCGGATGGTGGCGAAGCGCGAGGCGGTGAAGCAGGAGATTGCCCGGTTGCAGTCGACGCGCGTACGGCCGCAGGAGGCGAATGCCGTGTTGGCGGTGGCGGGATCTCAGCCTATTGAAGATGCGGTATCGCTGGAACAGCTGCTGCGGCGACCGGAGGTGTCCTACCGGGATGTTCTCGCAATGGAGGGACGTGTCGACAGTGGGCTTGTCGCAGATGTGGTGGAGCAGGTCGAGATACAGGTGAAATACGCCGGGTACATCGCGCGGCAAGAGCAGGAGATTGCGCGCCAGCGGCGGTTGGAACAGCGTCAGATACCGGCGGACTTCCCCTACAGCGAGATTCGGGGGCTGGCGAGCGAGGCGCGGGAGAAGCTGGCCACCATCCGCCCGCAGACCGTCGGCCAGGCGTCGCGGATTCCCGGCGTGACACCTGCGGACGTCTCCATCCTGCTGATTGCGCTCGACGCGCGAAAGGGACAGGCGGCACATGCGTGAACCGGCATTTGAAGGGGAGCTGCGGGGTTTGTTCCCCGCACTGACCGATGTTCAATGGGACCAGTTGCACCGGTACTACGAGTTGCTCACCGAGTGGAACGAGCGGATTAACCTGACGGCGATTGTGGAAGCGCAGGATGTGTACGTTAAACACTTCGCGGACAGCCTGCTGGTGCAAACGCTGCCCGCGTGGCGGGCCATGCCAGATGGTTCCAGGATTGCCGACGTCGGGACGGGGGCAGGTTTTCCGGGGTTGGTGCTGGCGATTGCGGAGCCCGGGCGGTCGTTTGTCCTGGTGGATGCATTGAACAAGCGCGTGCGATTCCTACAAGAAGTGGTAGACGAACTTGGATTGAAGAATGTTGCGTGTGTGCACGCGCGAGCCGAGGAAGCGGGGCGGAGGATGGGTTTGCGCGACGCGTGCGACGCAGTCGTGTCACGGGCGGTCGCGCGGCTCAACGTGCTGTTGGAGTACACGTTGCCGCTGGCTCGTCGCGGCGGAATGGTCATAGCGTACAAGGGCCCCGCCGCAATCGAAGAAATCGAAGACGGCCGAGGCGCAGCGAAGCGACTCGGGGGTGGGGACGTCCAGAGCTTCGAGCGGACCTTGCCGTTCGGTGCCGGGACGCGTCTGTTCCTCGTGATTGACAAACTTCGGGAGACGCCAAAGGGGTATCCGCGGAGGCCAGGAGCGCCGGCCAAGCAGCCGCTCGTGTAACGCCCCGAATCGGGCGACGTCGAAGGGGGCGCGCGATTGGTGTCGGCGATTGGCGAATCTGCAGATGTTTTGTCTTTGGGCAGGAATTGGGCGCGGCCTATGGAAACACAGTAGGTGCGCCGGTGGCGAGGGTGCGTGAAAGATTCAAATCGGTGAGAGTGTCGCCCCGGACGGAAACGCGTTGGCCATTTGTCGAAATCGACGACGAATCGAGGGTACGGCGATGCGAGATACGCTGGGTAGACTGTTGGGTCCGCGTGAAGCGGCGGCGGTTGAAGAAACGAACGTGGTACAGATTGGAGTGGATGAAATCGTCTCCAACCCGTATCAACCACGGGCGGTATTTGACGAGGACTCGATTGCGGAACTCGCCAGCACCATCCGCACACACGGGGTTATCCAGCCGATTGTGGTGCGTTGGCACAACGGCCGCTACGAACTGATTGCCGGCGAGCGGCGCTGGCGCGCTGTGAAGAGCCTCGGGTGGTCGACCATCCCGGCGATTGTCCGGACGATGAACGACGCACAGACTGCGTCGGCCGCACTGATTGAAAACCTCCAACGCGAGGGCTTGACGCCGATTGAGGAGGCCGTGGCGTACCAGCAGTTGTTGGAGCTGCACGGGTTGACTCAGGAGAGCCTTGCGCAGCGGCTCGGCAAAGGACAGTCCACCATCGCCAATAAGCTCCGCCTGTTGCATCTACCCGAAGCCGTGCAGGAGGCTCTGCTGCGGCGTGAGATCACGGAACGGCACGCGCGGGCACTGTTGGCGGTACCGAGCGAAGCGCTGCAACTCAAACTGTTGAACGAGTGCGTAGAAGGTGGATGGAACGTCAAGCAGATGGAGGAGAAGGTCAAGGCGTTGCTTGCGCGGTTACAAGGGGAAACCAAGCGGCGTCCCAGGCGAAAGGGCCTCTCCAAGGATGTCCGGCTGGCGGTGAATACGATTCGGCAGTCGCTTCGAATGATCTCTCAAACCGGTCTGGACGTCGACTGCCGAGAGCAGGACGCGGGGGATTTCTACGAATTCGTCATTCGCCTTCCGAAGTCGAATTGACGGTTTGGCTCGCCCGCCGCAAGTGGGAGGAGGCGACGGCTCCGCGGTTCGGAACCAGCGGCATTGCGGAGTTGGGACCTTCAGGTCAGGAGGGCTCGTCTACTGGCTCGTGAATCTGCACTCGCTGAAAGGCGGGTTTTTTTGTCTTCCGCTTCCTCCTCATCGGTACGTGCGAGTGCCAAGCCGAGCGGGTCGTTAAGAAAGACGCCCGGGGGAAGTGACTTTCAGGTAGAATGAATGGTAGCATAGGTGGTCGAAGTAGCAAAGATAGGGGGCGCAGACGTGGCCAGTGGACGAGTGATTGCAGTGGCCAATCAAAAAGGTGGCGTCGGCAAGACGACAACCACCGTCAACCTTGGCGCCTGCATCGCGAACTTGGGAAAACGGGTCCTGCTGGTGGATATAGATCCGCAGGGAAATACCACGTCCGGCATCGGGATCAATAAGGCTGACGTGCGCTACTGCGTTTACGACGTGATCATCAATGATGTGCCGGTGCAGGATGCGCTGTTGCCGACGAGTATTGATACGCTGCGGTTGCTCCCAGCCACCATTCAATTGGCAGGCGCCGAGATTGAACTGGTGCCGACCATCTCCCGAGAGGTTCGACTTCGCCGCGCGCTGCAGCCGCTGCGAAGTATGTTCGACTACATCATCATCGATTGCCCTCCGTCACTCGGACTGTTGACGGTCAACGCATTAACTGCCGCCGATTCGGTCTTAATTCCCATTCAATGCGAGTATTACGCGTTGGAGGGTTTGAGTCAGTTGCTGAATACCATCCGATTGGTTCAAAAGCACCTCAATACCACCTTGGAAGTGGAAGGGGTGCTACTGACGATGTTGGATGCGCGCACCAACCTCGGATTACAAGTCATTGAGGATGTGAAGAAGTACTTTCGCGATAAGGTCTATCAGACGGTGATCCCGCGCAACATCCGGCTCAGTGAGGCGCCCAGTCATGGTCAGCCCATCATCTTTTATGATCCGAGATCAAAGGGTGCGGAGACGTATATGGATCTCGCGAAGGAAGTGGTCCACGTTGACTAAGAAGGGACTGGGGAAAGGGCTCGAGGCGTTGATTCCGCAACTCAACGTGACCGAGGAAGATCCGGTCCACGAGGTGCTCATCCACGAATTGCGACCAAACCCGTACCAGCCGCGGCGCGACTTCCGGCCGGATAAGCTTCAGGAACTGGCAGATTCGATTGAGCAGCACGGTATCATTCAGCCGCTGGTGGTCCGGAAGAGCCAGGTTCGGGGCTACGATATCGTGGCCGGGGAGCGGCGGTTCCGAGCGGCACAAATGGTTGGGCTGAACCGCGTGCCGGTGGTCGTTCGCGAATTTACCGATGTCGAGCTGATGGAAGTCGCCGTGATCGAAAATCTGCAACGCGAGGACCTGAACGCCATCGAGGTTGCGGAGGCGTACGCCAATCTGATGGAGAAGGCCGGCATGACCCAGGAACAGTTGGCAAAGCGCGTGGGTCAGAGCCGCAGCCATGTGGCCAACATGTTGCGGTTGCTACAGTTGCCAGAAGCGGTGAGGTCCCATGTTTCACGTGGAACATTGTCGATGGGACATGCGCGCGCGCTACTGGCCCTGGACAATCCGCAACAGCAGGTCGAGTTGGCGGAGCGGGCAGCAACGCAAGAACTCAGTGTACGCAAGCTGGAAGCGATGATCTACGAACCTCAGAAACGTGTTTCACGTGGAACATCGGAGCGCCGTGACCCACATGTGCGCGCCTACGAAGACGAGTTCCGAAAGGTTCTGGGCACTTCGGTGAAAATCCTCCCTGGCAAGAAACGCGGAAAAATCGAGATTGAATACTTCTCGGCGGATGACCTGGAACGGATCCTCAACCTGGTCCGGTCCACCACCCGATTGTGATGGCGGATACCCAACCAATCGACCACAGCATCGAGCGATACGAGGCGGTGTGACATCTTGTTTCTACTGGGTACGCTGGTCAACGGGCTTGCAGTTCTCGTCGGTTCCGTGCTCGGCATGGTGCTTCCCCGGATTCCAGATCGGTTCCATCACACCATTATGCAGGGGATTGGACTCACGGTTATCCTGATTGGCCTGTCGATGGCACTGGGCGACAGCGCGGACATCCTTATCATGATTGTGAGTATGGCGCTGGGGGGTCTACTGGGGTCCTGGTTGGACATTGAACGCAAGTTAGATCAGGTCGGGGTCTGGGCGGAACGGCGATTCCACCGGGTGGCGCCAGGAAAGACGGCGGAGGGCTTTGTCACGGCAAGCCTCATCTTCTGCGTCGGTTCGATGTCCATCGTCGGAGCGATTCAGAGCGGACTAGGAGCCGGCAATCACACGTTGTTCGCCAAGTCCGAACTGGACTTCGTTACTTCCACCGTACTGGCGTCGACGTTCGGCCCGGGGGTTCTGCTCGCCCTGGTACCCGTGGTGGTGTACGAAGGTTTCATTGCGCTGTTCGCTCATCTGGTCGGTGCACACCTGCAGAACGAGGCCGTGATTGGATGTCTGACGGCCACGGGTGGACTCCTGATTATGGGTATCGGCATCAACATTCTCGGTTTCAAGAAGGTGCCGGTTGGCAACCTGTTACCGGCCATGTTCATCGCTGCGTTCATCAAATGGGGTTTTCCACACATCTCCGCCTGGTTGCCGGTAGTGGGACACTGACCTCCTGCCATGATGCCCGGCGCCACGACAAAACGTTCGGCGCCACGCTCACATAGACCAGGAAAGACGCAATTTGGATGAGAGTTTCCGCTTCACGGCACTCATACTAGGGACAGATGTTACCGGTCGTCACCGTGCCGTGTAGCGCCTTTGGTCTGGGATTCGCAGAACCGAGCGCAGGCGTGACAGCCACTTGGCAACGCCACGAGGTGTTTGGCAGACGGATTCGTACATGGGAGACGGGGGATTTGCGACATGATGGTGGGTTTGACGCAGGCCGCCACTGTATGGCTCGCCGCGACCAGCCTAATGGCGGTCTTGTGCTTCGTTCTGGCGTTGGTCCTTTTTTTCAAACATGCAGGTCTCAAGAAGCAAGTGCGCCGCTGGAAGAGCATTCACGAAACCGCTGATTTGGAACGCGTGTACGATGAGACGGTGGAGGCTGTACGCCGGGTTCGTGCAGACATGGAGCGCGTGGAGGACCAGTTGGACGCCCTGCAGCAGCAACTTCGCAAGAAGGTCGGAACACCGCAGGTCCGGCGGTTCAACGCATTTGCGGAGACGGGGAGTGACCTCAGCTACGCGGTGGCGCTGGTGGACGACCATCTGGATGGTGTCGTGTTGTCCTCCATCTTCGGCCGCGAGGAGTCCAGAACCTACGCGAAGCCGATTTACAAGGGACAATCCGACTACAGCCTGACAGAGGAAGAACGCGATGTACTCGAAAGTGCCCAGCACAAGGACGGCCTCGTCCGGGTGTAATCGGCGCTTGAGACACCTGCCCGGGACCGCCTCAATCGACGGTCTCGGTCGGTGCGGTCTCACTCCACCCCAAGCTCAGAGCTCCCATCATCCGCTCCCGCAACTGTCGGCGGTGCAGACTCATCGTCAGAGCCTCCACCACGACGTCAGACATCTTGATGACGACGTTCAGACGTGTATTTTGGAGCACAAAATACTCCATGAAGCCACTCACGTTCACCACGCCGGTGATGGAGAAGTCCCCAAACTCCGGCAACGACTTTTTCACGCCCGCTCCCGGCCGCAGTGGCCCTTGGTCTACGATGATTTGGCCGACGTGGTCAAAGCTGCCGAGGCAGGCGTCCACCGCGATGATAAACGGTTTCCTCGGGTGGGCGACCGCGATGGTGCCCAGGGTGGTGGCGAGGTTCACCGCGTGCACAGGTTCCTCCAGGTTTCCGTATACGTGGATCCCGCGCAGTCGTTGCAGCTTGGAACCGACGATGGGACCGAAGGCGTCTCCCGTCGAGCGATCTGTCCCAACGCACACGACGACAATCTCCCGAGTGTCCGCGTAACTCAGAACCTCGTCGAGCACAGCAGACAGCGCGTGGCTCGCCTGTTGATCTTGGAACGACACCCGTCGCTGCGAGAACGGCGGCCGCAAGCGGCCCCGCAAGTCTGTCCGTTCGGTCACAGATCTGCCCTCCCAGCTTGGCCGTCCTACGTGATGACCGTCGAAACGAACCGCACCTGTCCCGGTCCGAAGCGAGCGACCGCCCGACCATGCGCCACAATCGGGAATATTCCCAGTATACGCAGGCGTAGAGTGAACTATACCTGTCCTATGACGAGCGTCTGTTGACGGCGTGAGCCGGGCAGATGCGGCGGTGGAGGCGGACGGATGCTCGATGTGGTCTTGGTTGGACAGTTTGTCTGGTGCGCTTGGCGAGTAGGTTGTCTGCGCCTGTACGACAGCCTGCTGTTCGCGGGAGGATGGGTTGCAGCTGGGTACACCGCCTGGACGGCGTCGGACTGGATGGGTCGCTGGTTCCTTCCGACTCGAAGCGTGATGTCCTGGCTGCAAACGCATTTGACCACGGACGCGGTGGCGGTCAACGCCCTCTCTTGGATGGTACCGCCACAGCCGGTGACGGTGGGCAACGGTTCATCCGCGTGGATAGCCGTTCACGTGGCGCGAACATTTCTCTTCATCGCACTTACGGGCGCTGTGTTCGCGTCTTTCGTCGTCGTTGTGCAGTTGCGCAGGGCGTTGTGGGACGATTCCGAGCGACCGCTCCCAAAGGGCGCGCAGGCCTTGCGTTGGCCCCTGGCGACCTTGGTCAGCCTGTGCATGCTCGTCCAGAGCATGCTGTTGTTCTCTGATCTCGCTTGGCTCCGCGGCCTCCACGGATTGGTTCCCTTGGTTCAGTCCTCCTGGCTCATCCACATCCTCGCCGTGGTGTCACATGGACTCGGTCGGTGATATGATGGGAGCAGACTGGCCCAGGGTGCAGGGGAATGTACCTGCGGGGACACTTCGGAGTGACTGTTCAATGCCCACTTCCTATGCGCTCTATGACATCGTCGAATTGAAGAAACCACATGCCTGCGGGGCAAACCGCTGGCAGATCATCCGAATGGGGATGGACATCCGCGTGAAGTGCGAGGCGTGCCAGCACAGCGTGCTCATCCCTCGATCAAAGTTCGACCGGATTGTCCGCAAAGTGCTGGACCACGGACATCCCGACGGGGGGGCCATTCAGTGAAGGTGAAAACCGCTTGCTCACTCGATTGCTGGGATGCCTGCAGCCTCGTCGCAACGGTTGAGGACGGACGTGTGACGGCCCTCGAAGGAGACCCAGACCACCCCATCACGCGTGGTGTCGCGTGCAGCAGGGGGCGAAGAATCCGGGAACGCACCGAGTCTCCGGACCGGATCTTGCATCCGCTCAAGAAAGTGGCGGGGCGGTGGCAGCGAATTTCCTGGGACCAGGCCATCGACGAGATTGCCGGCCGAATTCAGCACATCCTTGCGACGTCGCACCATCACGCCATCTTGCACGTGTACGACTGGGGTTCAGGAACGCTGCTGAAGAACCTCAATCAGCGGTTCTTCTACGAACTTGGCGGCTGTTCGGAGACGGTCGGAAGTCTTTGCTGGGACGCCGGGTTAACCGCACAGACCTACGACTTCGGTCAGGCCCGGAGCCACAGCCCGCAGGACCTCGCCAACGCTCGACGCGTGGTCGTGTGGGGACGCAACCTGAGTGTTACGAACATGCACATGGTTCCCTTTCTCAAGGCGGCTCTGGCGAGTGGGGCGCAGTTGGCGGTCGTGAACCCATTGCCGACGGACCTTGACGGCCGAGCCGCGCTGTGTGTGCACCCCCGGCCGGGGACCGATGGTGCTCTGGCTTTGGGCGTGCTGCGCGTATGCCGGGACAACGGCTGGCTGGAAACGTCGTTCCTACAGAAACACTCGGTCGGCTGGGACGAGTTCGCAGCGACACTCGAGCTGTACACGCTGGAATGGGTGTCTCAGGAGACGGAGGTCCCGGCCGCTACCATCGTAGAGCTGGCGCGATGGTACGGGACCGAAGGGCCTGTCGCGACGTTGTTGGGGATTGGTTTACAGCGGTACGCCGGCGGTGGGAATGCCATCCGTGCCATCGACGCATTGGCGGCGGCCACCGGACAAGTTGGCGTGGCTGGAGGAGGCGTCAATTTCGCCAATCGCTGGATGACAGAGTTTCTCAATCAGGCGGCACTAGAAGGGCGCGATGGAGCCGACGTCCGGGAATTCACTCGGGGCGGCCAGGCCGCGGAGATTTTGCGGGCGGACCCGCCCGTGGAGCTGATGTTCATCACCCGCACCAATCCAGTGGTGCAGGTGCCGGACACGGAAGCGTTGGTCCGGGCGTATCGGACCGTTCCGACCATCGTGGCGATTGACCAGTTCATGACGCCGTCAGCCGAACTGGCAGACTACTTTCTGCCGTGCACGACGGTCCTGGAAGAGGAGGATATCTCCCTGTCCACGATGTGGCATCCGTACATCACGTACGCCCACCGCGTGATTCCACCGCGCGGGGAGGCCCGGCCGGACCATGAAATCTTCGGTGCACTCGCGGAGAAACTGGGATTCGGCGCCGTCTTTCGACGTCCCCTGGAGGAATGGTTCGAGCTTTCACTGACGCCGCTGCAACCGTGGGGCGTGTCGCTTGACCGGTTAAAGCGCGACGGAACGGTTCGCTTGCCGCTTGCCGAGGTTCCCTGGGTGGACTTCCGCTTTCGCACCCCTTCCGGGCACTACGAGTTCGCCTCGGAAACGGCGGCGAAGGCTGGTCAGTCTCGGGTTCCAACGTATGTCGCGAACCGGGAATCGCGAGCGCGTTCCCGGCAGTCTGGGGCGGATTACCCGTACGCACTGTTGACGATTCACCCGAGGACGTCGCAAAACTCTCAACACCGATCCTGGCCCCATACACCCGAGTTTCCGACGGTGTACATCTCGCCAGACCTCGCGGCCGAAGTGGGTGTCGTGGATGGAGGGCTGGCGCAGGTGCGAACGGACCGAGCCTCGGTGACCGCACGCGTGGCTGTCCGCCCTGGTGGGCATCCGTATACCGTGATGCTGGAGTCAGGATGGTGGAACAACGGTCGCGGCACCAATCATTTGACGCCGCAAGCCCGTGCGGACTTCGGTGTACAGACCGCTCAGTACGACTGTGCTTGCGCGATTCGCCCTGTGTAGGTTTGGCGAGAGGGGGTGTGCTGGAGAGGTGATGGGGGCGGCGGGGTACGTGTTCTGTGCGGTTGGCCTCGGCTCCATAAAAATGGGCCCGTTTGGGCCCGCTCTTCCGCATCAAAATGATATGAACGATGGCATATGTGGCTGCCAAGCAACCGCGGTCCGCTTTCCGAAGTACACCCGTGCGGCATGGCCGCTGGCTTCAGGCGGATTGCAGGTGTCGTACGCGTGGGGCTTCTGCCGTGGACAACCGCTCGAAGGCGAGTGCCTTGGTCGGCAGTTTCCGTACGCGTAGCTTGCGCATCAGTCGCTTCAGCATCAACCCTCACCCCCTTACCCCCCTATTGTGCCACAAACCCGCCAACCTATCCAGAGATCTCAGAAGCCCAACTGTGCTGTGTTTGTCGTCACAGAATACAACATGTTATAATTCTTTACTTGACATCATTGTCCGGTTGTTTCCGGAATCCGTATAATCGGGACAAGCTCGTGTAGAAAGAGGTGCACGCATTGCCGTTGCAAGCGGGAATCGTCGGTTTGCCCAACGTCGGAAAGTCCACCCTCTTCAACGCCATCACAAAGGCCGGTGCAGAGGCTGCCAACTACCCTTTCTGCACGATTGATCCAAACGTCGGCGTGGTGGAGGTCCCGGATGCTCGTTTAGAGGGCCTGGCGTCCATCGTCCATCCGAAGAAGATTGTGCCGACTGCGTTCGAGTTCGTGGACATTGCCGGGTTGGTTGCGGGGGCGAGCCGTGGAGAGGGGTTGGGAAACAAATTTTTGGGTCACATCCGCGAAGTGGACGCCATTGTTCACGTGGTCCGCTGTTTTGAGGACGCAGATATCACCCACGTCAGCGGGTCGGTCGACCCAAGCCGCGACATCGAGACCATTGAAGTGGAGTTGATACTGGCTGACCTGGAGACCGTCGAACGGCGCCTGGAACGTGCGAGGAAAAACCTCAAATCGGGGGACAAGAAAGCGGTACTGGAGGTGCAAGCGCTCGAACGGATTCAGGGAGCGCTGTCCGACAGTCGCCCGGCTCGGACCGTGGCGCTGTCGGAGGAAGAAGCGCCACTACTTCGGGATTTGCACTTGCTCACGGCAAAACCCGTGCTGTATGCGGCAAATGTCGGCGAATCCGACGTGACAGGCCGAGACAACCCGTACGTTCAACAGGTGGAACAGAGAGCGACGGCGGAGGGCGCTGAGGTCGTCGTGATCTGTGCCCAACTCGAGGCAGAAATCGCCGAGTTGGAGGGGGAGGACCGAGCGGCGTTTTTAGCAGACCTCGGGCTAGCAGAATCGGGACTCGACAAGCTGATTCGCGCCGCTTACCACCTGCTCGGGCTCCGCACCTATTTCACGGCCGGCGAGCCGGAGGTCCGGGCATGGACAATTCGGGCCGGTACGAAGGCTCCTCAGGCTGCCGGCGTCATCCACAGCGACTTCGAACGAGGATTCATTCGCGCAGAGGTCGTCTCCTACACAGACCTGATGGAGGCCGGGTCGTACGTTGCCGCTCGAGAAGCCGGAAAGGTGCGGCTGGAAGGAAAGGACTACGTGGTGGCGGACGGCGATGTGATGCACTTCCGCTTCAATGTGTAATCGGGCACCACGCGTTCGGTGAACATCACCGCGAACCAATGGTTGTCGAATGATAGGCTCTGTGTTAGTATGGGTACTTGGCACGTTTGTAAGCACCATCGCGCCAATCCTTGCTCTGCCCGCGAGGCAGGGCCACAGTCCAGAAGGAGGTGACGACCATGCGCCAATACGAGACGATGTACATTCTGAACCCCGAATTGGAGGCAGAACAGACATCCGAATTGGTGTCCAAGTATCAGTCTCTCGTCACTGAGCACGGCGGTGAGATCAATCAGTTGGAAGAGATGGGGAAGCGCCGTCTCGCCTACGAGATTGACCACCATCGCGACGGGTACTATGTGCTCATGCAGTACTCAGCTGCCACAGACTTCACTCCAGAGCTCGAGCGCCAGATGCGAATCGACGACAACGTCCTTCGCTTCATCACGGTGCGCATCGGCGAATAATCTTGGTGGAGGGGTTTGCATGCTGAACCGGGTAATCCTGATTGGCCGTTTGACCCAAGACCCTGAGTTGCGTTACACCAATTCTGGGACGGCCGTTGCGTCGTTCACGCTTGCGGTGGACCGGGCGCGGACGAACCAGGCGGGGGAGCGCGAGACGGATTTCATCAACATCGTGGTCTGGCAGAAGCAGGCTGAACTCTGTGCCCAGTACCTGCACAAGGGGCGGCTTGCCGCAGTGGATGGCCGATTGCAGATCCGCAGTTATGAAAACCGTGAAGGACAACGGGTCAGGGTGGCGGAGGTCGTCGCGGAATCCGTGCGCTTTTTGGATCGCGGTGAGGCTTCCAACGGTCCGCAGAATACCCCCGGTTCCGGCACCTATCGGCCGACTCCTGCACAGGAGCCGAAGCGAACTCCGAGATTCGAAGATGATCCGTTCGCCGATGATAGTCAACCGGTGGACATTTCTGACGACGACCTGCCGTTTTGACAGGGTTCTCAGGCGAAGTTTGGACAGGTGAGGAGGGATGAAGGATGCCACGTAAAGGTCGTGGGGGAAAGCGGCGGAAGGTTTGCCAATTCTGCGTGGACAAGATCAGCCAGGCTGACTATAAAGACATCAACCGACTGAGCAAGTTTCTGACAGAGCGTGGTAAACTGTTGCCTCGGCGAATCTCCGGCAACTGTGCGCGTCACCAACGCCAGGTGACAGTCGCCATCAAGCGGGCGCGCCAGGTGGCGCTACTGCCGTACACAACCGAATGATGCAGGTTACGTGAATGTGCGGCACGCGCCCCGCTCGGGGTGCGTGCCGCTTTGTTTCCGGGCAGCCGGGGATGGCACTTCGGGGCGGCCCGTACCACCTTCTTGAAATACCGTTATAATGAACGAGAGACGGCCCTGCTGGCCGGAACACCCCAGAACACAGCAGGATTCTCCGCTTCAAATGTGGAAGAAACGTGTGACGCAGGCTCGCCGCGCCCGGGCGCCGTTGTCGCTGAAACAACCGGTTACGCGGTCCAAGGTCGCAGCACATCGGAGCGGATTCATCCGGAGCCTTCGGAACGGAGGGGGTACAAGCGTGCCACAAATGGATCCGCACGTGCAGATTGCACGCAAAATCCGTTCAGTCGAGTCGGTCAAAGTACACCTGCTATCCCAGTTGGCGGATGTCTTCAAGACGGTCCAGGCGGGCAGTGAGGCAGAGATGGCCGAATCCATCGGCGGTATGGTTGGCCTGTGCTACTACCTGGCGCGACAACTGGGCCTCGACCTGAGACTGGTGGACGAGCAAGCGCAACATGCCTGGATGGCTTCGTTGAACGGGAAGGAAGCGGACCCGGGCGACATGGAGTTTGTACGAAAGTATCTGCGCTCCTTGAGGTGATGGAATGAACCGCTCACATCTCGGCGAGCGCTCTGCGTGGGCGGCCCTGGCAGTATTTGCGCTGCTGGTGGGCCTCGCTGTCTGTACACCCCTGACGGGCTTGGTGGTATGGTTGTTACCAGCGCCGCTCGTCGCTCTCTCAGCCGGTCCGTCGCGAGCTCTCCCAATCGTCTTGTCCGTTTTGGCGGGTGTCCTTCTGTGGATGTCCGGATACGGTTTGGCGTCCGCAGTGTTTGCGATAGGTTTCTACTTTGTCGGATGGGCCATGGGGGAGGCGATTCGGCATTCGGCGCCGCCCGAGGAGGCGTTGGTACTCGGCACGTTGGTGTTTGTGATGCTCGGACTGGTCGAACTGGCGTTGTTCCGCTGGAGCGGCGCAGACCTTTCGCAGTTGCTCGTACAGCAAAGCGCGTTGTCGGCCACGCTCTACCAACCCCTGCTCGGCATGTCGAATGCGGAGGTCAGCGCGTGGAGTGTCAGCCTGGCGCAGACCATCTTGCGATTGCTGCCCGCATTGCTGGTGATTGCTGCATTCTTCGGCGCCCTTCTCAACTACGTTGCCGCGTACCTGATTCTCTCGATGCAAGCACGGTATCAGCGGCCTCCCCTGCTTTCCGTGTGGCGCACGCCGGTCTGGGTGGGATTGGCCTACATCCTCGCACTCGCCGGCATGCTGGTACAGACGGGGACATCGCCGAGTTATGGGTGGGACGTTGTGGACAATGCCGCACTGCTCGCCGGCTTTTTTGTTCTGATTCAGGGTATCGCGATGGTATGGCGCCGCGTCCGAAGGTGGCCGCTCCGTTACCTATGGCTGTTTCTGCTCGGCGTGGTCGCGACGGTGACCAGCACGCTGTTCATTTTCCTGGGCCTGCTGGACGCTCTGCGCTTGCAGCGGATGCGGCGGCTGCGGTGAGCGGGTCTTGCCGCGGGCTCTAGGGTTTGTCGAGCGCTGGGATGCGTAAGGTTCAGTCGAGCTACACTCCGGTTAGGAGGGATTGGTCGTGAAGGTTATCTTTCTCGCCGACGTGAAAAACCAAGGCAAGAAGGGCGAAGTCAAAGACGTGTCGGAGGGGTATGCGCGGAACTTCCTGTTCCCGCGCCAGTTGGCGCAGGAGGCGACGGAGGCGAATTTGGCCCAGTTGCGGAAACAGCAGGACGCGAAGGCCCGAAAAGAGCAACAGGAACGGGAACAGGCGCAGGAACTGGCTCGCCAACTGGAAGGCGAGCGTTTCTCGGTCCGGACCCATGCGGGAGAGGGCGGAAAACTGTTCGGTGCGGTGACCACAAAACACATCGCCGACGCCATCGCGGCGCGCGGCTTTGCCGTTGACAAGCGAAAGGTGGTTCTGCCGGAACCCATCAAATCACTCGGCGGGCACGCTGTTCAGATTAAGCTTCATCCGGACGTAACCGCGAAGATCACCGTCTTTGTCGAAGCTGAATGAACCGGGAGTTGAGCAGGGTTGGCGAAAGTGGAAACAGACCTCGCTTTTGGTGAAGCGGGATCGTTTGGACCTGAGGCAGCCTTCCGCCTGCCGCCCCAGCACATCGAAGCAGAACAAGCTGTGCTCGGGTCCCTGCTGATTGCACCGGACACCGCCTCTGAAGTGGTGGAGTTGCTGCAGCCGGACGATTTTTACCGCCAGTCGCACCAGCTCATCTTTCAAGCTGTGCAGGACCTGTTCGAGCGGGGAGAGCCGGTCGATGTGATCACCGTGACGGCAGCGCTGCAATCGAAAGAAGGGGCACTTGAGGCGGCAGGTGGCCCGACGTACATCGCGGGTCTCGCGGCCTCCATGCCCACAGCCATGCATGCCGTTCGGTACGCGCACATCGTCCGTGAAAAGGCGATGTTGCGGCGCATTATTGCCACTGCCACGCAGCTGGCGAGTGCCGGGTATACAGGGGAAACGGCCCCTGCGGATCTCTTGGCAGACGCAGAGCGGCAAATTCTCGCCCTTGCGCAGAACCAGAGGGTTCGCGACTTCACGCACATCAGTGAGGTTCTCGAGCATACCTTCGAGCGGATTGAGCAGTTGTATCACAGTGACGGGAAACTCACCGGTGTGCCGACGGGTTATAGTGAACTCGACCGCATGACCAGTGGGTTCCAGCGCTCCGACCTCATCATCGTGGCAGCGCGACCCTCGGTCGGGAAAACGGCATTTGCACTGAACATCGCCCAAAACGTGGCGGTCCGGGCCGGACTGCCGGTGGCCATCTTCAGCCTGGAAATGTCGCAGGAGCAACTGGTGCAGCGCATGCTCTGCGCTGAGGCGTTTATCGACGGCCACAAATTGCGCAACGGAACGCTCGAGGACGACGATTGGCCGAAGCTCTCCATGGGCGTGAGCACGCTCAGCAACGCGCCCATCTACATCGATGACTCGCCTGGTATCACGGTGCCCGAAATGCGGAACAAACTGCGGCGGCTGCAGGCGGAGGTCGGCTTGGGGTTCGTCGTCATCGACTACCTCCAGCTGATTCACGGTCGGAGGAACAGCGGAGAAAACCGGCAGCAGGAGATTTCCGAGATCTCCCGGTCGCTCAAACAACTGGCGCGCGAGCTGGAGGTGCCTGTTGTCGCGCTTGCTCAGCTTTCCAGATCTGTCGAGCAGCGACAGGACAAGCGGCCGATGCTGTCGGACATTCGTGAATCCGGTAGCATCGAACAGGATGCGGACATTGTGGCTTTTCTCTACCGGGACGACTATTACGACCCGGAATCGGAACGAAAGAACGTGATTGAGGTCATCATCGCCAAACAGCGCAATGGGCCGACGGGCAAGGTGGATTTGGCGTTCCTCAAGAACTTCAACAAGTTTGTGAACCTGGATACGGCCCATACTCCGTCATGAGTGGTTCCGACCGCCCGAACCGCAGCCGCAAACGGCATCAGGCGGCTCTGCGCCGGCGCCGTCGACACCGCAGGGCGCGGATTCGCCGACTGCGGGCGCTTCGGGCGTTGGTGGGGTTGCAATTCTGGACTCGGGCTGCGGTGGTGTTGGCGATTGGCGTACTCGTCGCCTTTTGGGCCAAGTTCGCATTCGTGTACGATATCCCGGACAGCTTGGACAGCGGGACCTTAGCGGGTGTCGCAGCGTACGTCACGGTGAAACCATGGTGGTTCGGCCCCCCAGCCTTTGACCTTGGAGAAACCGTTCAAACGGTGGGTGACCCCTACATGACGCCGTTGGACGCACTGTTCCAGGGCCTGGGTCGGTACGCCGGCGTCGTGGAACACCCCGTGTTTGTGTGGGTGTTGAGTCGCTGAAGGTTGGCTGACTCACCGGGGCGTTGGCATTTACGGGTCATTCGGCGTGAGGGGACGCCGCCGTCAGGTATAGCCGTTCCCGTCTCGAATCAGTTGCACCACCGTCTCGACGAGGTCCTCCGGGCAGACGGCGGTCAACAGGTAATTGCGCCCTGTGATGTTCCCCTGACCGTCGGACATTCCGCTCGCCGCTGGGTCAGCGGCCATCAAGACCGCAGCGTCGCGCGACCCAGGGGTGGTATCCAGTGTCAGACTGGCGAGGCTCGGGACTTCGCCGCTCAACGTGTACACCCAGTGGTTGGCCCGCGGCGTGGGGTAGCGGTGCAGGGTATCCACCTGGACCGTCTCCACACCGAGATCGCGAATTTGATCTGCGACAACGTTCGCTTCAGGCTCCGAGTAGAACGATGCGAGTACCGTCCTTTCAGACATCCGGGCAGCCTCCTCTCCTTTGCCGTATTGTCCGCGCTCGCGGAGGGATTCATACCGGCGTGTCTTGGGGAGTACCGTCCGTCTTCGAGAACACCTGGAGGCGGCGCCATGGAAACCGTGGGTGAAGGAGGGATGCATATGCACACGGTGATGGTGGTGGAAGACGAAGCGCCGATTGCCGACATCGTTCGGTTCGCGCTGGAACGGGAAGGGTATCAGGTCGTGGTGGCGACGGACGGTGCCGCTGCGCTCGATGCGTTTCGGACGCAACCGCCGGATCTGGTGCTGCTGGACGTCATGCTCCCGGAGGTCGACGGTTTCACCGTGTGTCGGGAGATGCGTGCGGCGAGCAACGTGCCCATCATCATGTTGACAGCCCGTGAAGCTGAGGTGGACAAAGTGCTGGGACTCGAGCTTGGCGCCGACGATTACGTGACCAAGCCGTTCAGCATCCGTGAGCTGCTGGCGCGCGTACGCGCCAACCTGCGTCGCGCCGACCTCTTCGACAGTCGGGCCAACGAAGAAGCGCGCGAACGGATCTCCGTGCATGACCTCGTGATTGACTTCAACAACTACACCGTCACCAAGCGCGGCCAGCCAGTTCCGCTGACGCACCGCGAATTCGAACTGTTGTCGTATATGGCGTCTCGGCCTGGCGTCGTGTTCACGCGCGAGCAGCTGCTGGTTCAGGTTTGGGGCAGCATGTATGAGGGTGACGAACGGACCGTCGACGTCACGATTCGGCGCTTGCGCGAGAAATGCGAGGACGACCCCAGCAATCCCTCCTATGTCCTCACGAAACGCGGGGTTGGCTACTTTCTGCGGAGGCCATCGTGATGTGGCGCAGCATTCGCATCAAACTCGTCGTTATCCACCTCCTGCTGATTGTGTTCGCTCTGGAGTTGATTGGCGCGTACTTCGTCCAGGCCCTCAACCAGTCGCTCGTGAAAACGCAGACACAGGCCGCGACGCGGCAGGCGCAGCTCATCGCCACGCTGGCCGCGCCCGAGGTCAGCGAGCCCCCAAATGCACCGGATACCGGGGACGGGTCCAACCCCAACAGCCTGTTGCAGTCCTTTCCACAGCTCATCAACGGCACAGTGTACGTCCTCAACAAGGAGGGTGTTGTCCGCGATACCTCCGCCGGCATGGCCCTGATTGGCCAGAAACGCGTCGACTCCCTCGCCACTCAATCGCTCGTCAGCCACAAGAAAACGGTCGCTATCCATGACGATCCGCTGACGGGCGACCACCTCCTGACCGTCGTGGTCCCGATCTTGGTCAACCACACCTTCGCCGGTCTCGTGGAGTCGGTCTCATCGGTTCAGAACATCTATACCACCATGCGACAGGTGACGGAGATCTTCTACAGCGGCAGCGGCCTGGTCCTGTGCCTGACCGCCCTGCTCGGCATCTTTCTCTCCCGTACCATCGCTCGCCCCGTCCTTGACGTCACGCAGCAGGCGCGCAAACTGGCCGCTGGGGATTTCACACAGCGGGTGCAAATCCACAGTGACGACGAATTCGGCCAACTGGCGGAGGCCATCAACGACCTTACCGACAAGCTCGAGGATGCGATTGCGTCCAACCAACACCAGCAAGAGCGCTTGCAAGCGGTGATTCGGCATATCGGCGACGGCGTCGCCGCGTTTGACAAGGACTTGGCGCTGCTTTTTTGCAACGATGCGGCACAGCGCTTGGTTCCGGAACTGATGCGGAAGAGTTCCGAGGCACCCGCGGAACTCCTCGGGTTGCGGAATCACGTTCACCCGACGTCATCCGACGCCGCGGCGGAACCCCCTTCAGACCGCGAACCGGACGCGGTGTCCGCGTCAGCAGAGTGGAACTACATCCTCCCGCACGGGGACAGTCTCCTTCAAGTCCATGTGACCCCTATCCGCAAATCACAGCGGGTGGAAGGGTATGTGGCACTGTTGCGAGACGTGACCGAGCAGGAGAAGATCCAAGCCAGTCGGCGGGACTTCGTCGCGAATGTGTCTCATGAGTTGAAAACGCCGCTTACCAGCCTGAAATCGTACCTGGAAGCGCTGCAGTCATACCAGGACACGGACGAGGCGACGCGGCAGAAGTTTCTGTCCGTGATGGAAAACGAGGTCAACCGAATGGTGCGTTTGACCCAGGACCTGTTGCAACTCGCCGGTCTGGAGCGGCGCACAGAGCCGTTTCGCGCCGGACTCATCTCGGTGTCCGCGTGGGTGGATGCAGCCCGCGAGCGGTTTCAGCTGCAGGCGGACCGACAGGGTGTCCGCCTCTACTGCGGGCCGCATCCGTCGCAAAGGGGAACCGGGCCGAAAATTTTTGTGCAGGGAGACCGCGACATGCTGGACCGCTTGCTCGACAACCTGCTCAGCAACGCGCTGAAGTACACCGCGCGAGGCGGGGAGGTATCGCTCACCTACTCCGTCGATGGGGAGCGGGTGCGTGTCGCTGTGGCGGACAGTGGGATTGGCATTCCGGAGACGGACCTGCCGCGTGTGTTCGAACGCTTCTACACAGTCGACAAGGCCCGAACGCGCCGCCTCGGTGGCACCGGTCTCGGACTCGCGATTGCGCGGGAAATCGCCGAACGACACGGCGGGAAGATAGCGATGGAGAGTGTGGTCGGCGAGGGGACCACGGTGCACGTGGACCTGCCGGCGGTGAGGGGGTGATGGGATTGATACGGTGGTCTGCCATCAAGACAGGCGTGCTCTGTGTCCTGGTGAGTGCCAGTCTGGTGTTGACCGATTTGCTTTGGACGGGTGAGTGGGGAAGCTCGGTCGGCGTCCCCTTCGCTGCAGACACGCCCACGCCGCAAGCCGCAGCGCCCACGGTCGCCCAAATGACACGCCCGTACCGTATCGTCGTAGAGCAACCGCGAACTGACCAGGTGACCGTTGACATTCCTGGTACGGACGACTATCAGACCTGGGTCTCCGAAATCGCCGGGCTGCATGCCTTCAGCTTCCGGCCGACCTCGTCCGTTCCGGAGTCGCAGATGGTGCGGTTCGTGCGCCTGGACCTGGGCGTGCCGGTCTCGAGTGTGCAGCTGGCCGCGTGGGCCGGGGCATTCCTCGGAACGCTGAACACCCCGTCGATCTCATCCGTCTATTTGTACCAGACGGCGCCTCGCGGCCCCGTGTGGCTGGCGCTCGCGACGGGCTCCACGTGGTATGCAGCTGAGACGGACCTCGGACCCGGTGCGTTTGCGGAACGGATTGGTCAGCAGTTGGCGCTGGAGCCGTGGAGCTTCCTCGGTGGGTCCGCAGAGTCCTACCTGCCGGTGGGCGGCGTATCGGTATTTCGGGTTCACCTCCAATTGAGCAATCCGGCCGTGGTGCCGTTGGTTCACAGCTTCTTTGTCAATCCGGAAGCGCTGACCAGCGTGCAAGAGGACGCAAACACGTGGCTGTGGACGGACGGCAGCCGGGCCGTGTGGTGGGACAAGCAAAGCAACCTCCTGGAGTACGCGGACCCGAATGAACAGGATACCGCCGGTCATACCCTCCAACTGAACGAACTACAGACGTACATCCAGGGGCACGGCGGGGCACCGCCGACTTCCTACCTGTTCGCGAACGCAGACGGTGCCGGAGAAGTTCAGTTCACGCTGCAACCCTATGTTTACGGGTTACCACTGTTGGATTCCGATTTGAGTGTCCACATCGACGCCGCGGGTGGACATATTGCGCACTATCAACAGCCGACCATCGGCTGGTCCGTCACGTCGGCGGAGATGGAGCGAACCGTGAGTCAGCAAAAGTTAGAAAGCCTCCTGCACCAGATGATGCCGACCACACCCCTGTCCGCTGTCTCCGTGGAGTTGGGGTACGTATTTGAGGCGGAAGGTGGGAACCGCGCGGTACTGGTGCCGGTGTTCGCGGTCACGCAGAGCGGGATGACCCTGTGGGATGTCGATGCTGTCACTGGACAAGTCCTGAAGGGAGTGAAGCAGCCGTGAAGTGGGAGACGGCGAAGACTTGGTTGATTGTCGCGTTCCTGCTCCTCGACTGTTTCCTCGGTTGGCAGGTGGCATTCCGGCGACAGGCGCAGGCGGCGTACACCGAGCCATACGCAGACCTCCTGGCGAATACGAAGACCTTGCTCGCCGAGCACGGACTGATTCTGGAGGCTGCGGTTCCACAGGCCCATCCCCAGATGAGTATTCTGTCGGCGGCGTACGCCACGCCGTCTTTGCAGCAGCTTGCCTCTGTTTGCTTCCCGCACGCAACATCTGTGCAGGTGGATGCCAGTGCAGGCAGCGCCCGCACGACTGCGGGTGTGATTCAGGTGGTGGACAAGGGGACGTGGACGGTGAGTTATCAGGCGCCGGTCCTGCGGGTGAAGAAGCCATCCGATGTGCTGACTCGAGTTTGGAACGGAGATCTCTACCAGCTGGACCCAGTTGCGGACAAAGTCCTTGCCACGTCCAAAGATGCCGGACACGGGACCGAAACGTGGGTCGAAGTCTATCAGTCCTATCCAGTGTTTGACGCTGTGGTCACAGCAACCGTGTCGGGCGGCGCGCTCGCAAATTACGAACAGGTTGCCATCACCAACATCCATACGGTCGGCAGTGCGAAGCCCACCATCAGCGCGTTGGACGCACTGGACAGTCTCGCGAATTCGGTGGACCAAGCGACCGCCAACACCGGCAATCCAATCATCGGGATTGAGCTCGGGTACGCTCACAAGTCGTCCAGTCCATCTGGAACGGCTGCGCCAGGCATCGGGTCAAACTACTGGTTCCCGGTTTGGCGCATCACAACCATGCAAGCTGTGTACGATGTCAATGCGTACACGGGCGAGGTGAACACGCCTCCCGCACCGTAAGAGCAGACCGGTCATGATACGCAGGGGCAGCCTTGCCTCGTACATGGGAAGCAGCCCAGCCTGATATGGCAGGGCTGCTTCCCATGTAGAGTGGCCCAGGTTGAAAATCGGCGTGACCTCACTTTGTCATGCCGGCACCTGTCCCTACTTTTGCGTCAGCCCCCAGGTGGTTCCGTCCCACGTGTAGTGAATGCCGGCGGCAGAGAGGACTTGGTCCAGGTAGTAAATCGGTGCGTAGGTGGTCTCCGACTTGTTGCCCGTTGCCGGGTCCGGCCAGGCGTACATGTTGATGCGTTTGACGAGTTGCCCGTTGACGTAGATGTCGGTGTTGCCCGTCCCCAGGCTGATACCGCTGAAATCTGCCTTCGTGCCTGCCGGCAGTGTCAGATTGAACGTGCGCGTGTTGATGTCCCATGTCGGTTTCACGCCGACCTGCTTCAGGGCGTTGTCGACATACCACACTGGCATGAAGGTCGTCCCGGCGGATATCCGAGAAAACGGTTGAGAGAGTAGTTTGCCGTCCGCCAGAATTCGTTTCTTTCCCCCCACGATGCTACCCGCAGGCTGGTATGGGAGAGGCGTGCTCGAAAGGGTGTTCTCAATCTGGCCAACCAGGCTTTGGACGGGACTCCAATCTTCGTTCGAAAGCACAATCACGGTGGTATCACGCCCCATATCGCGATCTACGAACGAGGCGAAGCCGGGAACTTGAGACAATTCGGCTGCGACGGTTCCATCCAGGCTGACCACCCAGCCAAATCCGAACCCTTGTGACTTCAGGGTCTGGACCGTGATGGGGTCTGGTGTGAAGATTTGCTTCAAGTCCCCTTGAGGGAGCAACTGGCTGGAATACAAGGCTTGGTCCCATTTGTACAGATCCCCAACGGTCGAGTACATGCCGTCGGATGCGAGGAAGTTCCCCGGTGAGAAATCGACGGCCGATACGACGTTGTTCGCGGCCGTGTACCCCGTGGCGCTGTCCGGAACAGCTGCGATATCCGTCGAGACAAAGCCGGTGTTGGTGAGCCCGAGCGGTGTGAGAATGTGGTCCTGGATGTACTGTTCCGCGGACTCGCCGCTGGCTCCCTGAATCACCTGACCCAACAGCACGTAGTTGAGCGGACTCTGCTGGAACGTATACCCCGGAAGGGACGATGGGCCTGTGGGCGAGGTGGGCGCCCCGGAGGTGTGCGTCAGCAGTTCGCGCACGGTGATGAACTGGGCGGCCTGGTTGGACGACGAGATGTACTTGGAGACTGGGTCGTCCAGCCCAATCTTACCTTGCTCCACCAGTTGAAGTGTTGCGACGGCCATGAACCCTTCCGTCAGATCGCCAATGGCGAAGCGGGTGTCCGGCGTAACCGGTGCGTTCGTCTGTCGATTGGCCAAACCATAACCTTTATCCACCAACACCTGTCCACGCCGCGCGACGAGCACCGCGCCGCTGAACTGGCTGCTGGAGACGAGTTTCTGAACCGTAGCGTCGACTTGCTGCGGCAGGGAGGGGGCGTTGGCGGTGTTGGCGTTCGTCGTCGCGGCAAACGCAGCAGGGGCACTGAAGCCGACCACCGTGAGCGCCAGGAGGGCGGCTGTTCGACGGACGGCCCGCTTCGGAATGCGGGCAAAACGGTTTTTCATTGGAAACAATCCTCCATTCGGTTGTGCCGATGCACGGTGCGCACGGCCGAGATCGAGATCGAACACTGTTCATTATAGTGAACGAATTTTGGAGGACGCAATTTTGAAAAAGTGAGCTTGAAGGAGATAGTTCGCTATAATGAACGAATCATCGCTCGAGACGGCGAAATCTGGACGTATTTGACACTTTGTCAATTGCTTGTTCGCGATTATACTCGCCTTGTGTTCATTATATGGAACGGCAAAGGCCGATATAATGAACAAACACTTCCCTCAGGAGGGATAAGGGTGAACAAACTGACGAAGGCAGGAATCACTTTGGCGGCGGTGGGTGGCAGCCTGCTGATGGCGGCCCCGATGGCATTTGCGTCGCAGGCGCCTTACGACCCCACGGGTGCGCAGCTGTCCGCAGGTGTCAGCGCACAGTGGCAGAACGGTTCGGACGCGTCCGGCACGGTCATGGACCAGAACTCGTCCATCTCCACTGGGCAGCTGCAGGCAAGCAACTACTACAACAGCAATTGGAACGACGGCGGCGTCACGACGTCGAACCAGTACACCGCAATGCCATTCGACGGCAATGAATTGACCTCCTCGCAGTCGACCACCAGCTACGGGGGGTCCTCGTGGACCAAGGCGACCAACTATGTATCCCAGGGCGCGAGTGTGACGCAGAGCCAGAGTCAGATCATCAACGCCTCGTATTGCAATGACGACGGCTTCCTGTCTGCCTCCGGCGGACGTCAGGCTCAGGCTTCTGCCGCCATTTCCGGTGCGATTGACGGGGATGCCAACATCGCAGGCGGTGCCGCCGGCAGCGTGCAGACTCAGAAGGGCAACTGGGCGAGCCAGGCGAGCCTGAACCAGACCTCGAACGTGAACGCGGGCGATACGCAGGCGAAGACGTTCACCACGGACAGCAACAGCAACGGCAGCTCGAGCTTCTCGAACCAGTACACCGGCGGTACGTTGGTGAACGCCCAGGCGCAGAAGACCTACAAGAGCAGCACGTACACCAGCGCGCAAAACCTGAGCAACCCGACTGCCGGCGCCTCCCAGGACCAGAACCAAGTGATTGGGTACGCCGGCAGCGGCGGCAAGCAAGGCCAGGCATCGGGCGCCCTCACGGGTCAGGTGACCGACGAGTTCTGGCACAGCCTCGGCTAGTCGAACGACCGAGAAGTCGCCAGGTGCCGCGTCTTCAACCCGGTGAAATGCGTGAGAGGCTCCTCGTGGAGCCTCTCCGTACATCCGGTCGGCTCAGGTCCACAACCTGAACCGGGTGCGGCGCATAGGAGATGGGAGCGATGGCCATGCGGCGACGCCGCACCATGTTCGCGATAGCAATCTCGATGTTCTCTGCCGCTTCACTCGGCATCCCGACAGCCTCTGCCGCGACGCAGTCCCAGTCGCAAACGCAAAGCCTCTACAACACGCAGCAGCAGGAGATCTCGAGCGATCAAACCGAGGTGGCAGGGTCACAGTCGCAGTCGGCCAGCCTGTCTGCGGACGCATTGCAAACCACTGCGACGACGCCGTCCGGCCCCAGTGTGGACTACAACAATCAAGTCAACACCGGCGTGCAACAGGACCACTCCATCAACGCAGCGGGCAAGACAGATGTTCACCAGGCCCAGCGCGGCAGCGCCACTTCTGAAGTTCAGCAGACCCCGTCGGACACGTCCGCGCAACTCCATCAGAAGGCGTCCACCACCTCAACCCAGCACGGCGCCGTGAAGTCTGACGATACGGCGGATTTGACGCAGAGCTCGACGAGTTTCGTCGCAGGTACAGAGTCTCAGACCGTACAAGAGCAGTCCACGTCAGCTTCCGGGGCTGTGAGGAGCCAACAACAGACGGTTACGGCTCCGCCCACCGCAGACAACAACGCGACATACGTCGTCCTGCCACCGCCGGCAGATGGCGACACTGCCGTCGCTGGGTACGCCGTCTTCGACATGGCTGGGCAAATGCTCGGCGATACCTACGGTGCGGAACAGAATCCGAACAACAACGGAGCTTCGCAGCTTGTGGACTTTCCCGTCAATCGGCCTCTGTACGTGGTGGTGATGGCTGTGAATCGCGAGGGCGAACCGGTTACCAATACATCCGATTGCACCGTCCTGCTGCGGACCAACAACGGCTCCGGCCGGTTCATCGACCCAGCGACGATGCAGTTCATCGACCGTGTGCAACTGCCCGCAGGGTACAACGGTATCCGCATTGGCTACGTGAATATGGGGTCTTCCCCAACTTGGGACGTCCTCGACGCGAGCCGATATGTACCACCTCGGCCCGTTCCGGTCCAACCTCCGGTCGTCGCGGTCGAGCAGTCGCAGTCCGCCAACACGACCGGCACCAAGCTGACCGAGGCGCAGACGACGGTCGTCAAATCCGACACCGTCCAGCCACCCGGGTCCGCCGCCCAGGGAGCGAACCTGAAGCAGAGCGCGTCTGCAGTGCAGTCCCAATCCCTCGACCAGCAGGCGTCCGCTGACCCGCAGCCATCAGGCGACTCGGCCGGCGGGAACGGGTCAGGGTCAGGCGGCACGTCAGGGTCAGGCGGCACGTCAGGGTCAGGCGGTACGTCGGGGGCTGACGATGCACAAGCAGCAGGGAACACTTCCGGTTCGAACGGTGTCAATCCGAAGCTGGTCAGCCAGGGCGAGGACACAGAGGTGACCACGGCAGCCAACAACACAACGGGCAACACGCAGACCCCAGTGACCCACGTCGACGCGGCGCAGGAGCAAGACGTGTCGGCGGCAGCCGCCGCTTCCCCTGACACCGCGGTCGAGCAGACACAAGCCGTGACACTGGCGGCGTCTATCATCAACCTGATTCTGTCACAGTCGGCGAGTCAGACGTCAAGCGGAGGGTGGGAGCTGACCCAATCTGTTCAGGCTGATCTGCCGAGCGGCACAGACCAGCACCGCACGACGGTCGTCAACGTCGCCTACCAAGGTGGTGCGACGCAGCAGTACGTACTCGGGACCAGCGGCCCGATCACGGTCGTCGAGACGCAGAGTTTGACGCCTGGGAGCGGTAGCGGCCCCACGCAGTCCGCCGAGATCGACTACGACGGCGGGAAGATTGACCTGCCCATGCCGACGCCGACGCCGTGAGCGGTGCGAGCGGCCGGGGACGAAGCATGCGGTGGACGACGAGGTTCCTGATCTGGGTGTCTGTCACCGGTTTGCTGGTGTGTGCTTCGGTGTTCGGAAGCGGGCTCTTGCATCGGCACTACCGCGTCGTCAATGAGCGGATTGCGGAAACCGTCGCCAAACAGACGCAGACGGCGCAACAGGTTCCGCCAGCTGCAGCCCAACCGCCGGTCATTCCCGTGGAGATCTCCATCCCCCGGTTGCACCGCGAAGCTCCCGTGGTTCCGGTGGGCCTGGACGCGTCGGGGCGCATGGCGACGGTGCCGAACGCAGGCGTCATCGCCTGGTACGAGGGCGGCGCGGTTCCCGGCGGACCAGGAAACGCCATTCTCGCGGGACATCGGGACTGGGCAGGGGAACTCGGCGTGTTCTGGCAGTTGGAATCGCTACGCAAGGGCGATGTGGTCCTGGTTCGATTCTCCGACGGCCATGTCCTCTCGCTCACCGTGGCATCCGACGCGGTCTACAACGCGAATTTTGTTCCCGCATCGGCCATGAACGTGCGGGGGGCGTCACGGACGACGCTCATCACCTGTGTCGGGGACTTCATCCGCAGTGCCGGCGGTTATCAAAGTCGGGTGGTGGTCACGCTTCGGGCCACAGGGCACGGACTGTCGCTCGCCGACCACACGGTGCCCCATTCGGCCGTCATGGACGCTTGACGGGCCGTTCGCTTTCAATCACCACGAAAGGTGGGGTGGGCATGTACGGAGGGAATCCACTCGTCCCGCTGACGGGATTCGGCATCCCGGTCGGCGCAGCGGTCCTGGCCGGGTACCCCGTCCTGGCGGCCCTTGTTACCGCAGGTGTGGCGCTGCTCACGGGATGGCTCCTGTTTCGCTCCAAGGTGCACGCCAACCAGCGGGACGTCGGGGGGTGACGCGGCCGTGACAGGGGCGCTGTGGGTGTGCGGCATCGCCTCCATTCCGCTGCTCTGTGTGTACGTGTTCTACGCTGCCTTCTGCGCGAGCTTGCCGAACCACGCGGTGAAGGTGGATCGAGTGCTGGGCCGACGTCTCGATGCGGCCGTGCGCGCTCGGCCGTGGCACTTCGTATTTCTGCTTCCTTGCCTGAACGAGGCGCGCGTCATTGAACAGACTGTTTCGTCCATCCTGCGGCTGCCGTACGCCAGTGTGTGGGTGGTGGTGATTGATGACGGGTCCGATGACGGCACTGCGGACATCGTCCGCAGCATGCGCGACCCGCGGGTCCGCCTGATACGGCGGCACTTACCCCATGCGCGACAGGGAAAGGGGCAAGCGCTCAATGCGGCGTTTCAGCGGGTCCGGCGGGCCACCCGGCTGCTGCACCTCGACCCGGGCCAGGTCATCATCGGCGTGATCGACGGCGACGGAAGGCCGAGTGCCAACCTGATTGACAGCGCGATTCTCGCCTTCACGGACCCGCGCGTGGGCGCGGCGCAGGCCCGGATTCGCATTGTGAACCGCGAGCGTTGGTTGCCGTTCATGCAGGACTTGGAGTTTGCAGCGCCCATCACGGCGATTCAGAACGCCCGTGCCTACCTGGGGTGCGTCGGACTTGGCGGCAACGGGCAGCTGTCGCGAATGAGTGCACTGCAAAGTCTAGGCGAGGCGCCGTGGACAACCTGCCTTCTGGAAGACTTTGATCTCGGCTTGCGGCTGCTGCTTGGCGGTTGGGAAATCCGGTTCCTCGGCGACGCGTGGGCGGACCAACAGGGCCTCACATCTGTGCGGCGGCTCATTCGCCAGCGGGCGCGGTGGACGCAGGGCAACATGCAGTGCTTGCGCTATGTTCGAGAAATCGTCGCCGCTCCGTTGGGCCGTGGAGCCAAGGTGGAGTTGCTCTACTTCCTCGCACAGCCTTGGTTGAACCTGCTTGGCACTGTGGTACAGGCGGCTGCCTGCGTGGCCTTTGCACTCGTGCTCTGCGGAGTGTCGGGGACGTCGCACGACGTTCATCAGACGCTGACACTGGTCTTTCGATGTGTGTGCGGGTTGACACTGTACTTCGCTCCTGGCGGTCTATGGCTCGCGAGGCACCAGCGCGAGTTCCGCGAGCTACCCGTTCACCGATTTCTCCTCTGGGGGATGTTGACCTCCGTCTACAGCCTCTGCTGTCTGCCCAGCGTGTGGGTCGCTTTGTGGCGGCATCTGGCCCGCCGACATGCGTGGGCGAAGACCGACCGTGCGGAGGAGCGGCCAGGTTCTTGGGCCGCAAAGCCCACGGCAATGCAGCCTTAAACCTATCCATGGAGGGAGCGTGAACTCGGTGCTGAGCGACCTAGGCAGCAGGATTCGCGACATCCGCATGCAGCGGAACTTGTCGATCTCGACGTTGGCCAGCCGCACCGGGATCGCCAAGTCATACATCAGTTGCATTGAGCGGAACCTAAAGTCGAACCCGTCTGTGGACGTTCTGGAGCGCCTGTGCACAGCGTTGGGTGTGGAACTCAGTGCATTGATTGGCCCCGGGCTCGAGAGGATGGAGCCGGACTGGATTCAATTGGCGCACAAGGCGCAACAGTCCGGTATCAGCAAGGACGAATTCCTGGATTTCATCCGGCGGCACGGATTGTGAACGAGGAGGGACTGCGATGGGCCGGTTGCAGCTCGCTTGTACATGCGGGCATGTCGTCTCTGCGGAAGTGACGGCAGCGGAGCCGAATGGGGGCAACCGCGGAACGGGTCGACCGACGGCTGTTGTCCCGGTGGCCGTGGTCTGTCCAGCGTGCGCGGGTGGTCAGCCGCGTCCTGCAGCGGTGGATAGCCAGATGGGTTTGGCGCCTTTGACAGGGTCTGCCTACCAGGTGGCCTGGGCGAGGGACATCCGGGCCTCGCACCTGAAAGCGTTCCGCCGCCTGTTGGAGCACTGTGACCCGGACGCTGCTGCCTCGATGTGGGCGGACATGGTGCGGTTGGTGAACCAGCAGACGCGCGCCGGCTGGTGGATTGAGTACAAGGACAACACGTTTTACGGATTCCTGCCGGTCGTGGGCTCGAATGTGCGCAAGTGGATTATCGAATGTGCGTTCTCGACCGCGCATCCCGTGGGCAGCCGAAGTCGCCAGAACGATACACAACGAGGTTTCCTAGAAAATTGGCAGATCTGGAGACGAAATCGGAAACCGCAGAAGGGACCGAACAGAGATGAAGCCACGCTTGCATGCGCAAAAGTTGATTTACTGTCTGGATTGTCGCGAACTTCGGCCCGTTGACACGGAGACACGCGTGTTTTCGACGGGTTTCCGCCGCATCGGTGATGAGGACGTGCCACTCGGAATATGCTCTATGCATCATACCGCAGCGCAGCCACAACAAGCGCGCGGGCAGGATGAGGGAGGATGGAAGTGAATCAATCGATGGATGAGGGAGACACCGGCGCGGACTGGCTGGTGCTGATGTTGCTGGCCAAGGCAGCGGGGCTTCAGGTGGAAGAAGTGCGGCGATTCATCCGCGAATCCGCCACGGACCTCGCCGAAGCGGCCAGCTCCTCCTGAACCCGCGCGCATCACGATTCGCCGCGCCGGTTTTTCCAAATCTGGAATTCCAGAAACTCGCGGAACTGTTCTTTATCAATTCCAGATTCCTGGGCCTCCTTGACGATTTCCAGCCAATCTGGATCTAAGGAGGCCATTTCCTGTTCCATCTGCGATTCAGCGTTCAGCAATTCAGGCAAAGAAACGCCGAGGACGTGGCAGATTTTCTCCAATATCTGAATCGACGGGTTCCCTTGGATGTCCCGCTCGATGCTGCTCAGGTAAGACTTGGAGATTCCGGCCCGTTCGGCCAATTCGGACAAACTGAGGTTCCGCTCCATCCGGAGTCGTTGAATCACCGGGCCAATCATATCGTGTCTCCTTACACCGCTGTCGCTTGGTGGGTGGTTGCGCTATCTCCCGGTGCGGACCAGTGGCGGTGAACCGATTTTAGAAGATTATAGAGCATCTTGAGGCCGCCGCTCAAGCGCACGCCCTGTGTCCGGTCCCGTCGAATCGCGCAAAAACTGCAGAACCTGTTCTTTGGTGACGCCAAGCCACTTCGCGAGCGCGATGTACATCACCCACTCCCGGTCTGCCACAAACTCCTCTTGCATGACCCCTACCCCTTTATCTGCCCCGAATCGTTTCAGGTGGCCCGGCCGTCATCAGCTCCTGCTTTACAGGAACCCTTAGACCCGTGACTTTGCGCCCTTGGCTTTCGCCAAGTATGCTCTTTTCTGCCCCGTACGTTTCAGTATACGCAGGCGGCCTCATAAATCAATCAAAATATTCCATCAATATTCGTCAGAACCAGACACGATTTGCCGCCATGTGTCTCATTGCCGCAGCGTGCTACAATGGACGGGAACCCTTGTCCGAGCGCCAGGCCTCCTACGGGAGACGCCAACAACGGCATAGAGCCCGGAACTGCGGATCTGACGATGCTATCAGCGAGGAGGCGCGCCGTTTGCTAGAGTTCAGTGTATTGGCCAGCGGCAGCTCCGGCAACGCCATCTACATCGCCAGCTCGGACACGCGGCTGCTGCTCGATGCCGGCGTCAGCGGTAAGCAGATTGCACAGCGCCTTCAGTCTGCGGCCGGGCGTGGCTTGCACGAGTTGGACGCGTTGCTCGTCACCCATGAGCACGTGGACCACGTCCGCGGTCTGAAACAGGTGGTCAAGCAGAGCGGCGGACGCATTTACATAACGGAAGGGACCTGGCATCAAGTGCGGGGAACCTGGGCAGAGAATCCGCCAGAACCGGTTTGGGTCAAAGCCGACGTGTCATTCGTGGTCGGTGACATCCGGGTGACCCCGTTTACGGTGTCCCACGACGCGGAGGAGCCGGTTGCCTACCGCTTTGACAGTGGCGGGGACAGCCTGTGCGTGTTGACGGACGTCGGCTATGTCAGTGACCACATCAAGTCCCTGATTGCGGGTTGCCGTTGCTACGTCTGGGAGAGCAACCACGATGTCGACATGCTGCGGGCCGGTCGCTACCCGTGGTCCGTCAAGCGGCGGATCCTCGGCGACAAGGGGCACCTGTCGAATGCGGACGCCGCCGCCGCATTTGCGGATATTTTGCAGGCGGACGAAGTGGACGTGTTCCTGGCGCACCTCAGCGAAGAGAACAACCTTCCGGAACTCGCAGAAGTCACGTTCGAAAGCGTGTTACGTGAAATCAATCCGCGCTTTCTCGAACAGGTCACACTCCACCGCACGAGCCGCCATACCGCCACGCCACTGCGCGGGGTTGCCACCCCCATCTGACGGCTCCGGCACATAGTGCCGACCGTGTCCGGAAATCCTACCTGCATGCAGAATGTCTCGCCGTCAGACGGGTGTTGCTTACCTGGATGCGGTGAGGGAGAGAGGAACGATGGGTAGATGGAGGACATGGGGCGCGATGCAGGCATGAACGGCGGGTCTGACGACAGGAACCACAGGCCACGTGGATTCGGACGCCCCTTTGGTTGGCGTTGGTTAGCAGTCGCGGCCATCTCCGCGATGGTGGGGTCCGCCACCACCCTGGGCAGCCTGCCAATCCTGCAGGCCCGCGGCTTTGCCGTTGGCAATCCCGCTGGCGGTCCACCCCGCGCCGGGACGGCCGCCAGCGGTGTGCAGGCCGGTGCGGATCCGGGCGGGCTGGGGACATCCACCTTGCCGTATGGCACACCGGACTCCTTATCTGGAGAGCGGCTGTCCAGCGTGTCCGCGTCACCGGCAAACGGGCAGACGATGTCGCTCGGCAGCACCTTTCGCTTCGGGCAGACCAGCATCCCGCAGGTTGTGAAGAAGGTCAAGCCCGCTGTGATGGGCGTCGTGAACTTCGGGGTCGTAACCGACTACTTCTCAGACACCAGCAAACTCCAGCCCGTCGGCGTCGGGACCGGTGTGCTCTTCTTCAAGGATGGACAACACGGCTACGCAGTGACGAACAACCACGTGGTGGAGGGTGCGGCGCGGGTCGAGGTGGTGCTGTCCAGCGGAAAGCACGTGAAGGCGGACGTCGTGGGCACGGACCCGTACACTGACCTCGCGGTTCTGCGCGTACCTGTGCACGACGTCGCGGGGATTGAACCCGTGCGGTTCGCCAATTCTGACCAGATTGAAGCGGGCGACCCTGCCATCGCCATCGGCACACCGATGGGCCTCGACTTCGCCGACTCGGTGACGGCCGGGATTGTCAGCGCAAAGACGCGGATTATGCCCGTGGAGGACCCGCAGTCGCGGCGGACGCTCGACTACCAAGCGGTGATTCAGACAGACGCCGCCATCAACCCGGGGAACAGCGGCGGGCCTCTGCTCAACGCGGACGGCGAAGTGATTGGCATCAACAGCAGCAAGATTGTGGCGCCGGAATTCGAGGGGATGGGGTTCGCCATCCCCTCGAACGAAGTGAAAAACATTGCAGACCAAATTATGAAAACTGGCCACGCGACCCACCCGGCCATCGGGATTCAGGGCGAGTCCCTGTCCTCCATTCCGCAACAGTTTTGGCCGGACGTCCCCGTCGACTACGGGGTCTGGGTGCGGCGCGTCACTGGACCGGCCACGGGTGGCCCGCGGCTGCAGCCGCAAGACGTGATTGTCGGCATCGACGGAAGGCCCATCAAGACGATGGCCGACCTGCGCACCTATCTGTTCCGCAAGCATCCCGGCGATACGGTGACGCTGACCGTGTACCGCAGCCACCAGCGGATCGACATCCCGGTGAAGCTCGGCGAGGTGAAGTCGGCGAACACGACACAGACCGGCCCGTCGACGTCAGGCCCGGTCGATCCGCTGGATCCCTTCGGTCCTCGGCAGTTCGGCGAGTGACCTTCCGGCGAATGCGGCCAGGGGGCAAGCGCTTCGCGACGCGGAGGACCAGCGGGAAGGAGCAGCATCGGTGCAGGTGTGTGTCATCGCGGTCGGACAACTGAAGGAAAGATACTGGCGGGAGGCGCAGGCGGAGTACGTCAAGCGCCTCTCAGCGTATGTCCAGATGGCAGTCCAGGAGGTGGCAGACGTGGCGGTACCGGAGTCTGCGGCGTCGGCCCAGGTCGAGGCGGCCAAGCGGGCGGAGGGTGAGCGCATTCGCCGACTTCTGCGACCACGAGATGGTGTCGTCGCACTCGACCGTCGTGGGCGCATGTTCGATTCGGTGGCATGGAGTGAACGGTTTGCGCAGCTAGCAGGTGGTGGGTACGGGCGGGTGGTGTTTCTCGTCGGCGGCTCCCATGGCTTGGACGACGACCTGTTGCAGCGCGCGCATCTCCATTGGAGCTTTGGACCATTGACGCTCCCGCATCAGTTGGCGCGGGTTGTGTTGGTCGAGCAGCTGTACCGCGGCATCCGCATCGCCCGCGGTGAGCCGTACCATAAGTAAACGGGACGGTCATCCACCCGCAATCTCGCCCGAGATGCAGGACGTTTGGTTCCGACGTTCCGTCCAGTTCCAAGATGGCGGGCAGGAATTGAACGGAAGCCGTCGAATCTTTGTAAACGAATGGAATCCTGGGCAAATCCACCGAAAGGTGGAGACGCAAAGCTACGGGTCTAAGGGTGCGCCGACCAGCGCGTCTAGGATCGCCGGGTTGCAACGTCGTACGACCCGCAAGCTCGTACGGTCCTCAAACGCCTCCTCCGGCAACCCGCGGCCGCAGGAGGCGTTTCCCGTCAGCGGGGGGACAGATGACCGTGGAACTTCCGTTGCTGCTTGAGCTATTCGATTCGCTGTCCGACGCGATGGTCTTGCTGTCTGTTGAGGAGGACGGCAACTTCCGTTACCAGCGCGCGAACCGCTACGCGTACCAGAAGGGACTGTTCTCCCCGGAGCGGATTGGCAAACGCGTGTTGGAAGCCCATCCCGGACCGTACGCTGCCTATCTTCAGGAACAGTACACCTACGCGATGCGGACCAAGCGTCCGGTCATCTTCAAGGACGTCGTTCCGTCCGAACAGGGGATTCTCGTCCAAGAAGCGATTGTCGTACCGGTCTTGAACGACGTGGACACGTGCGTATACCTCATTGCCGAGGTTTCGCACGAGGTGGATTCGACGACGGTGCAACGGGTACAAGCGACGAGGCGAATCTTCGAGGCGTTCTTCGCCAATGAGGACCATCGGGTGGTACAGATTCGTCACGGAGACAAGCATTTGACAGTGACCGATGGGAAGTTCCGGGAGGCGCTTCGGAGGCAGGAACTGTTTCCAGAGTACCAGCCCTTGGTGAACCCCCAGAGTGGGTTGGTCGAAGGGGTGGAGGCGCTCGTCCGCTGGCATCACCCCGATGTCGGGCGGATTCCGCCGCTGGCCTTCGTCACGGCGGCTGAGCAGCTCGGGTTCTTGATTGAGCTGGACCTGTGGATGATGCACCACTCGTGCCGCCAAGTGGCCGTCGCGAGCGGAAATCGGTGCCAC
This sequence comes from Alicyclobacillus sp., assembly GCA_023511295.1. Lineage (GTDB taxonomy): Bacteria > Bacillota > Bacilli > Alicyclobacillales > Alicyclobacillaceae > JAIMBT01. The sequence goes on along the minus strand of JAIMBT010000005.1, from coordinate 104,142 downwards.
GTGAGTGTGAACATCTCGGCCAGCCACCTCAAGCGGCGCGGCTTTGTCGACGATGTGCAGACCATCCTCGCCGACCTCGGTTTCCCACCGGATCGACTGGTCCTGGAGATCACCGAGAATGCCTTGATGGAGGACGTGGAGCTGGCCATCGAGATTATGCAGGCACTGTGCGCGACGGGTGTGAGGTTTGCGATTGACGACTTCGGCACGGGCTACTCCTCGCTCAGTTACCTAAAGAACCTCCCCGTGCACTTCTTGAAGATTGACCGGTCGTTCATTCAAGCCATTCCGTTTGATCCACGTAGTGCGGCCATCGTCGAAACCATCGCCCTGCTGGGACGGCGCCTTGGGCTCTGCGTGGTGTCCGAAGGAGTTGAGACGATGGACCAATTGCAGTTTGCCGCGAGGCATTGCGACCTCGTGCAGGGGTACATTTTCAGTGCGCCTGTGCGGGCGGACCAATTGCGGCCGGTGTATGCGGCGCTGTCCCTGTGAATGCATCCCGCCCACGAACCAGGGCGCGATTGGTGTACAATCAGGGGCGAAGGTGGGATGCACGTGTCGTTTCGAGGTGAATTCATCCGTCAAATCAACGACTATTACCGCGACGCAGCAGCCCGTCACAAATCCATTGAGACGGACTGGCGCCGGATTCAAGGGTATCTGCGGACGTTCATGGAGGAGATCCAAGAAGTGAGGCAGTTTGCCTGCGCCAACACGGCCGAATCGGAGTCGGAGCTGGTGCTCTCAGTGGAGGGGCATGAGCTGGCGTTTCGCCGGCGCGATGACTGTATCCAGGTGCTGACGGACGGCAATCATCGCGACTACCTGTTTCCCACGGTCGAAGGGTTTTGCGCGAATTACGAGGACAAGAAGTTACTCGAGATGCTCGACGTGTACATGCGCGATGCTTTCGCTCGCGCCTTGCGGGACCTGTCCTCATAAACTGCGGCCGTCTCCGCGGTCCGCTGGTTCCATCCCTCTGGGCGGCGTGGGGCCGCCCGTGTCCGCTCACGCCCCCATTCGCCCCGCACGCTCCATCCGCTGGCTTGTGCGCCAGATCGTTCATCGAATCGAACGAAACGAACGCGGGTGTCCCTTTCACCAGGTCGAAAACTCATCGGAGATGGCTGCTCCAGCGTGGGTGGATGTGCGAAAGGATTCAATTGATTCATCAGAATTTGCGGATTGATCTACCCATATTTCCGAATTATACTGTATACCGTACACACCAGGCGGAAGCTGAAACCGCTCACATCACTCAGGAGGGAGGCTGTTCGGCTGGGCTGGCGTGTGGTTGGTTGATGGCGGTCTCATCATCTGGAGCAAGGGGGGTTGAACTTGAAAGCGTTGCAGTTCGTCTTCAATCGCCTGATGGTCTTATGGCTGATTGCGTGTTCACTGGTCGCGTTCTTCGTTCCGAAACCGTTTCTATTCTTGAAGCCTTCGCTGTTGTGGCTGCTCGCCGCCGTCCTGTTCTTCATGGGGCTGACCCTGCAGTGGTCAGACATTGGGCGCATCTTCCGGCAGCCGTTAGCGCTGATTGTGGGCATCGTTGGCAAGTGGATTGTCGTCCCGCTCGTGGCCTACCTTTGCGCTGTCATTTTCTTCTCTCATGAACCGCAGCTTGCAGCGGGTGTCATCATGGACGGATCGACCCCGAGCGGTGTCTCCGCCAACTTGTTCACATTTCTCTCCGGCGGCACGGTCGCACTCTCCGTCTCGATGAGCGCCATCAATACCCTCATCTCTCCGTTGCTGACCCCGGCCTCGTCGGCGCTGCTCGCGCATCACTTCGTGTCCGTCGACGCCAAGTCGATGTTTATCCAGATGGTGCAGGTGGTGCTGGTGCCGGTTTTGCTGGGGCTCGTGCTACGCTCGTTGTTCCGCAAGCAGGTGGATGCTGTGCAGCCCGTCCTGCCCGTACTTTCCGCCATCACGCTGGACCTCATCGTGTTGGACCTCGTTTCGACTGGGTCGCTGACCATTTCCCAGAATGCGGCGGTCATCCCGAAGATCATCATGGTCACCTGTATCCAGATTGTGGTCACGCTCATCCTTGGCTGGGTGATTGGCGCCGTTTGCCGGCTGTCGAACCCGGACCGCAAGGCCATCATGTTTGAAGTCGGAATTTACAACTCTGGTTTAGGCGCGGCCCTGGCGGCGAAGAACATTGGGGCCCTCGCGTCCTTGCCGGCGCTCGCGAACACCATCTTCAACCTGATTATCGGCGCGCTCGTCACGGCCTATTTCTCCTATCGCAACTCGAAGAAGCCTCAGGCCCAGGCGGGCGGAGGACAGCCAGTCACGCCGGCATCGGGGGCCGGAGACTAACACAGAGCGGATAAAACCCTGCCGACGTGAAAACTCTGTGCAAGTGGAGGGACCATCCGTAAGGCGGATGGTCCCTCCACTTGACTTTGCCGTCGCCTGCATCCGGCTTTCGCAAGACTCGGACGCAAGCTGCGGGACGCGTTTACTCGATCCCGGTGCGGCTGGCACTCGGTAGCGTGTCAGACCGCCCAGCTGCACGGGCCATGTCGTTTTGCATGTGCGCTTGCATGGCCTGCTGCGCCAAGTTCGGATTTCGCTGACAAATGGCGGCCAAGATCTTCCGGTGTTCGGCGAGGATGGTGTTTTCGACCTCGGTGGACCGGTTCAGGATTTGCCGACGGGCAATCAGGATGGGGCCACGGATGGTGTCAAGCAGCTCGGACAACAGCGGCATCCGAGCGCTTTTCACCATGCAGTCGTGAAACCGCGTGTTGGCGGAGAAGGTTCCGAGGTGGTCGCGACTCGCAATCGCGGCTGCTGCGTCGTCCAACGCCTGCTGCATCTCCGCCACTTCTGTTGCGTCCGCCAGCTGGCTCGCGCGCATGGCGACAATCGATTCGAGGGCACTGCGGCACATGTACAGCTCCGCAATGGCCTCTGCGTCGGGGTTCGCCACCGTCAGTTCGGAGCCGTTCGCGACAATCAGACGCTCACTCACGAGTTGCCGCAGGGCTTCCCGCACAGGGGTGCGGCTGACGTTCAGCTGCTCCGCGAGGCGGCTCTCGAGCATCGGTTCTCCCGGTTCAAACTGTCCGTTTAAGATCTGTTCACGCAAGACTTGATAGACCTGCGTGTAGAGCGGCAGTGGCCGTTGCAGTTGCATGCCGTCTCACCCCCTGTGTACTACAAAATCTGTTCGCAGTCTGCGCGCCCAAATCCTGCTCTATGCGGGGCGGGTGACGCCCAGCTCCGCCAGGCGCACGCGGTCCTCCGCCGTCAGCCCCAGCTCCGCCAGGACTTCCTCCGTGTGCTGCCCAAGTACGGGACCCGGATGACGGAGTTTGGGCGGCATTTCCGAGTACTTGACCGGAAATCCAATGGTGTGCACCGTGCCGGCTGTCGGGTGTTCACTGACCAGATCCATGTCCCGCGCCTGCACCTGCGGGTGTTGGTACACCTGGTCGATGGTCAACACGGGTCCGGCGGGCACTCCGTGCTGGTCAAAAGCCGAGAGCCAGGCATCCGTCGTCTTCTCGCGAAGAATGTCCTCTATCGCCGTTACCAGGTCCGCGATGTTCTGCATTCGATCCCGGTTGGTTACAAAGCGCGGGTCCTCTCGCAACTCCGGCCGTTCCAGCGCGTTCGTCAGCTTCTCCCACGTGCGTTGGTTGGCCGCGCCGATGGCGACGTAACCGTCGGCCGTGCGAAACACCTGGTAGGGTGCCGAGGCGCGGTGTGCCGTTCCAAGGCGTTCGGGTGTCCGCCCGGTCACCCAGTACTCGTTGGACTCCCAAATGGTGTATGCCAAGGCCGCTTCGAGCAGGGATGTCTCAATGTGCTGGCCCCGGCCCGTCGAGTGCCGCCGGTACAGAGCCGCCAGGATGGCGTGGCTTGCGAACAGGCCAGCGTTGAGGTCAGAGATAGGGACCCCGACCTTCGCGGGGTTCTCCGGAGACCCGGTGACGGAAAGGACACCGCTCATGGCCTGTGCCACCAGGTCAAAACCGCCCTTGTCGCGCCACGGACCGGTCTGGCCGAACCCGGAAATGGAGCAGTACACGAGCTTTGGTTGGCGTGCATGGACCGCCTCAAACCCGAACCCCAACCGCTCCATCGTGCCTGGGCGGAAGTTCTCGACCAAGACGTCCGCCGTGTCAATCAGCCGCCACAGCACATCTCGGCCAGTCTCTGTCTGCAGGTTCAACACGATGCCTCGTTTGTTGCGGTTCAAGGTCATGAACGCGGCCGATTCTCCGTTCAACATCTCACCCATCCGGCGGGAGTCATCGCCGCCGTTCGGCTTCTCAATCTTGATGACGTCCGCGCCGAGGTCGGCCAGGAGCATGGTGCAGAACGGTCCAGCCATGATCTGTGTCAGGTCGAGCACACGGACCCCATCCAACAAGCCGTTCATTCAGGTCCCTTCTTTCTGTTTGCCTGTGCACTTTGGATTCTGTATTCTGTATACGTAGAATTATACCGAAAGGGGCGCGTCCGTTGTCAACCAATTCAAATTCCCACGCACCGGAACCTGCTGGAACGACGTCGGCACCAGATTCGCAGGGCACTGTCCACCTGGAGCGACAGGGGGCCGTCGCCCTGCTGACGCTGTCCAACCCGAAGGCGTTGAACGCGATGACCTGGCACATGTACGAGGCGTTGACCGCACACCTCGACGCACTGGCAGCGGACGGCGCGGTCCGCGTGGTCGTCCTGCGGGGGGACGGCGAGCGAGCGTTTGCGGCCGGTACCGACATCAAGCAGTTTGTCGGCTTCACGGGGAAGGACGGGGTGCAGTACGAGCAGCGGATTGATCACGTTACGCGCAAACTCCTCGAGTTTCCCAAGCCGACCATCGCAGCAGTGCACGGCTACGCCATCGGCGGCGGACTGATTCTGGCGGCTGCGTGCGATTTGCGATACGCCACGCCGCAGGCGCGTTTCGGAGCACCGATTGCCCGCACCCTGGGGAACTGCCTGAGCATCCGCAACTACAGCCGAGTGGCGTCGCTCATCGGTGAGGCGCGCCTCAAGGAACTCATCTTCACCGCGCGGCAGTTGCGCGCCGAAGAAGCGCTCGCTGCGGGGTTTGTGAGCGCGGTCTACGACGCGGACGGGTTTTTCGAGAAGGTGCTGGAGATAGCGGAGGAGATAGCGAGCCGCGCACCGCTGACGCTGTGGGCCACCAAAGTGGCGCTGTCGCGGCTGCGGGAGGTTCAGCAGCCGCTCCCGGAGTTCTCGGACGTGATTGAACGCGTGTACGGCAGCGCGGACTTCCAGGAAGGTGTCCAGGCACACCTCGAGAAGCGGCCCGCCGAGTGGCGGGGCTGCTGACGGAGGCAGGGCGAACAGGAAGCGGCGCCTGAGAACGGTGCATGGACGTGCTCAGCGGACAGGCATGGTTTTCCGCCATAACAGCAGGCCTGCGGCAAGTCCGATGGCACAGCCCACCCAGTTGTCCAACAGGCGCGCGGAGACCAGGACCGGCACGGAAACGTCGATGTGCGCCGCCTCCGCGATGGTCAGCGCCAACGGGGTGATGAAGACGACCGCCAGTCCGTAGTTTCGGACGATGAACAGTTCCACGACGGTCTGCAGGATGAGCACCAGCACGGCCAATATCACCCCGGGTGGGTTCAGCTCGAGGATGGCGCCGGCCACCAGGATGCCGAGGCTGGTGCCGAGCGCGCGCTGGACAGCGCGATGAACCGTAGCCTGGACGTTCGTCCCTTGCAGGACGGCCGCGCAGCCAACGGGGACCCAGTAGGGGCGCGCGCTGCCGAGTCCGTGCGCAATCCACGTGGCTGCGAAGACGCCGATGGCGACTCGAAGGGCCGCGGGGAGGGCCCCGTTGTTCCACGTGAGTCCCGCCCGCAGCGCCGTCACGGCGGGCATCTGGTGGTCTCGGGTGGTGCTTCCACATGGAGCCGCTCTCCGAATGGCCAGCCAGCGACCGGCCATGGTAACGACCCACGCGACGCCGCTGCCGATGAGCGCAAACCCCACGCGCTGGTCGACGGCACCCGGATGGACCGGTAAACCCGTTCCGATGGCACAGGCCAACAGGAAGAAGAATGCGCCCGGCGGCGGCAGCCGCAGAGATCGGGCGAAGTAGGTGGAAGCCGCTCCGGTCAGTGCGAAGGCAGACGCCATCACCCAGATAGATCCCGCAGACACCGTCCCGAGGGCAAAGGATGCCGCGAGCGCCAGTGCGACGATGAACAGCCGCAAGCCTAAGCGGCGCAGCGGTTCATCGACCACATACAAACTCGCAAACCCGCCGATGGTACACAGGAGCCCGGTCTCTGGCCGGCCGAGGAGACTTGCCACGAACAGCGGAATGAACAGGCTGATACCGGCGCCGACAGCCTTTCGCCACGGCAGCGGTGCGCGCCGGATGTGGAACGCATGCCGGAGGGCAATGCGCTCCCGTGTCGGTTGCGATTCGGTGGGCATCGAGCGTCCGGGTGGCCCCGGATGTTTCGGACCGGCGGGTTCAGTCGGTTGTGGGTAATGTTGTGGTTTCTCGGATGTCATGGCCCTTCCCTCTTCATCGCCCGTCCGACGGTTTCACGGATGGAAGGCTTTTGGCCATCTGTCGGAGCGGCCTCGCCCGACCCGGCATATCCGCTCCACCCGATGCCCGGTCACATCGACTCGTATACGTTCGCGCAGAAGCGGCGAATCGCCGCTTCTGCCTCGCCGGACAGGCCGTAGATGTCAAAGATTCGTTGATTCACCTCCGCCGCGAGCGAGCGCAGATCTTGCCCTCGGTTTGCCCGGCGGGCCTCCACGATAGACCGTGAGAGGTCCGCGACCGCCTGTTTCTGGCGTTCGTCTGGCTCCACGTACGGGATGCGCTTCAGATAGCCTGCGGTGACCATGTTGGTCCGGTTCAAGACCGCTCGAACCAAATACTGTGCCAACTGGCTGTTGAGCAGACCCAGCACGTAAAACAGGTCCTCGTCCGTGTCGCAGAAGAAGTTCGCGTTCACTCCAAACAGACACCCCGGGGGCAAATACGCTGCCGAGAAGGCGGCACCCATCGACGAACAGGTGATACCGGCCCGAAAGTAGTACGCAGTGTTGCGCGCGATGAAATTTGGGTCCCGGCTGGCGGGCGTCTTCCAGTCGCGCCGGATGCGATACGGGGTGTCGTAGTACCAGGCGTCGCTGGCGCCCCCATTTTTGTAGAACGGCACCCATTCGTCCGCCTCCGCGGCGCCTGGGGCGAACTCTGGACGGTCCACGCGCTGTAGGTAGCGTGTGTCATTCCCCGTCGAGATACCGGTCCCACCGCGCACCACGTCGCCCAACGTCCGCGGGGCGGTGCGCAGCAGGTCGAGTACCGGCATCGGCACGTTGACGAAAAACGTCTGCTGGTCCATCTCCGCAAAGTGCTGCTGCGCAATCACCTGCACCCTTTCGGCAGGCGGGGTGTTGTACGCTGCTTCGGATGCGAGGCGGTCGACGAGGCGCATCGGTTGCGCCCGGCGCACGGCTTCGCGTTCCAAACCGGTGCATTTCTCCAACACCAGGATGGCGGTCCGGACGTCCGCATCCGTGCCGTGAAACAGGGTGCGCGGCGCCAAGGTAATCTCGTGAATCCGGCAGTTGTCCAACAGAAACTGGCGAAACCGGCGGTAGTAGACGTTGGTCAAGAAGGAGTCCTGCACGATGAAACAGAGAATGCCGCCTTCACGCAGGTTCGCCAGGGCCTGAACGACGAACATCGCGTACAGGTTCTGCACGCCCACGTCCGCAAACTGCTGTTCCAACGCCTTGCGGCGGCTGCGAATGTAGCTGCTCTGCCGCTTCGACTTGTACGGCGGATTGCCAATCACGATGTCATAGCACCGCCCGGCCGTACACAGGAAATCTCCTTGTTCCGCATGGCAGAGTCGCTTCAAGCGGTCCACAACGGAGGGGTCAATGTCCATCGCATGAATGTCTGACGCGGGGACGCCGCGTGCCAGCAGTCGTTCGACGAACACGCCGTCTCCGGCTGCCGGATCTAACACCTGTAAGCGGTGCGTTTTCGGGGCGAGCGCCAGCGCTCGCGACACCATGTAGTCGACGGTCGCAACTGGCGTCGCGTACTGTCCAAGGGAGCGTCGGCGCTGGTCGTGGATGGCTGGGCCGGGGTCCATGGCCGCTCACCCTCTCTTTGGCGCTATCCGAGGCCGCGTCCGTCCGCGCGGCGGCTTGTGTGCGTACCTGTAGATTTGCGTTTGCACGAGATTGAGTATAACAAATCGGCGTCTGGTCGTTGAATCGAGGACCGAGGGGGCGGGAGACCTGGCCGCGCCTCACGCGTGCAGGTGCCATGCGTGGTCAGCCAGCAGCACCAGGGCGCCGACGGTCATCCAGATACTCGCGGCCACTCGACTACGCGGCTGCGGTTCGTGGAACACCAGAGCGCCGACGAACGCAGCGCCGAGCCCGGCGAGACTCGATGCCGCCTCGACAACGGCGGGGGGCAACCATTGCAGCAGTGCGAACAGGGTGGCGTAGGCCGTGGCGTTGCTTGCCGCGGCAGCGACGCTCCAACCGGTCCGCGCCGAGGCGAGGTGCCACACGTCGCGCCAACGGTCCGTGGCGACGACGAGGACGCACATCCACAGCGAGATCGACAAGTACTGGCTCGCTGCGTACGCGAGGGGCGGCGGGTTGCCGGCGCGGGCCGCGTCCCAAAAGCGGGCGCACACGAGGCCGGCGTCCCCGGCCAGCATCCACAGCACCGGCCGCGAGATGCGGCCGCCGGAGACAGATTTCCACGCGCCGTACACAAAGAGGGCCATGCCGAGGATGGACCACACCCCTCCGGTGGGGCGAATCAGCCAGAGCAGGACGATGGTGGCGTTGGTCCACGGGCTGACGGTGCTGACCGGACCGGCGGCCAATGCCGCCGTATACAGGCCAAAGGCAGCGGTGTAGAGGGCGCCGCTCCAGATGGTGCCGCCGACCCACTCCGCCTGCCCGACGGCCGCTGCCACTCCCCACAGCACACAAGCTGCGCCGCCGAACGCAACGACCATGCTGGCGAGGGCGCCGGCTCCCTGTTTGCCCAAACCGTGCAGCGATACTTGCTCGGTTCCTAAGGCGGCGATGCGCAAGCACATCAGCAATCCCATGAGTGCCATTCCGGTGTCCAAACGCTCACCCCCGTCCTTTCCATGCTATGCGGGGCAATCGGACAGCTTGACCCGGAGAGGGGTGTCGATGGACGCCCGCGGTGCCGTTCGTGCAAACGGCGTGACCGGGTGACGCGCGTGCGCCGGATGGACTGGTTCAATCGGACTATCGAAACTGGTCAGACTGGGTCTCGGGCCAACCGGCTTCTTCGCGTAATGTGTGGAGGTGAGCGTTCGAGAAGAACGGAGTGGGGGTGCGGCGCGATGTTTCACGTCTTCCGGAAGTTACCGGTATTTGCGGAGGTTCCAGATTCGGCGCTACGGACGCTGTGCGAGTTCAGTTGCGAACGCTACGTCCGTAAGCATGGACTGGTGCTGGAGCAGGAATCCACCCGGCCAACGGTGCTGTTTGTGGCGGCCGGCCACTTGAAACTGGTTCGCATCGACGAGGAAGGCCGGGAGTACATTCAACGAATCGTCCGGGACGGGTATCTGTTGCCCGGTACGAGTCTGTTCTCGCACCGCCCGCTGCCGGTGTACGTGTATGCCCTCACCGAGGCGACGGTCATCGAGACGTGCCAGCGCGATTTCGAGCAGTGGCTCTTGGGCTACCCAACCGCGCTGGCAGGCCTGGTGAACGAGTTCAACCGACGAATTGACGACATGTACGAGCGCAGTCACCACCTGGCCGTGTCGCCGGCGACCCAGCGGGTGCGCTACTTTCTGGAACAATTGGTGGAACAGTACGGGTCCGCGGAGGCAGACGGCGTACACATCCAACTGCCCGTCACCCAGACGGAGATCGCCCAACTACTCGGGGTGCGGCGCGAATCGGTGAACCGCATCTGGAACCAGCTTCGACGTCGCCGCGTACTCCAGCTGCAGAACCAATCCTGGGTGTTGTCGCACGACTGGATGGCGCAAATCTCCTAACCTCTTGGCGGATGGTTGCGTCCCGTCGGTTATTCGTTCCCGTCGCACGACCACCCGAGGTTGCAGAATGGCTCCTACATCACGTTTCGCGCCCCGTAGTAGTGCGAGACGTAATACGGGTTTGCGAACACGTTCTGAATGATGACCACGCCTTCGCCGTTGTGCGAGGACGAGGATTCTATCATCGCGCCATTCCCGATGTAGATGCCGACATGCGTGACGTGGTTTGCGTAGAGACTCGCGTCCGCGTCGGTGTTCGAAAAAAACAGCAGGTCGCCGGGCTGCAGGTCGCTCTCTGCGACCGGCGTGCCCACGGTGGCTTGGTCGTGGGACTCGCGCGGGAGGGTGATCCCGTTCTTCGCAAACACGTATTGCACAAATCCCGAGCAGTCGAAGCCAGCCGGCGTGTTGCCGCCCCACAAGTAGGGGACACCGAGCAGGGACTTCGCGGTGGCGATGATGGCGGCCGCCTTCGCCGAAGTCGATGAAACTGCGGTGACAGCGGTCGCGGTCGCTGCGGTGGACGGGATGGTTACAGCGGTTGTCGCACTTGTCGTCGACGACGCGGTCGAGACCGATGCGCCGGCGGGGAGGTACACCGTCTCACCCGGGTAGATGCTCGTGAAATTCGAGATCTGCGGATTGACCGCTTCGAGGGCGGACAGCGTCACACCTGCCGCGGTGGCAATCTTGTACAGGGTGTCGCCGCTTTGAACCGTGTAGACGGCTGCGGGCGTTGAGGCAGCCGATGGAGAGGGAGCGGTTGCGGGCGCCGGGGCGCTCGTCGGCACGGTGCTGGCCGGCAGGTGAATCAGCTCGCCTGGGAAAATGCTTGCAAAGTCCGAGAGCTGCGGGTTGGCAGCCTCTAAGTCCGAGAGGCTGACCCCCTCTTGTACCGCAATCTTGTAGAGGGTGTCTCCGGGCTGGACAGTGTAGTTCTCACTGGTGGCTGCATGTGCAGCCAGGGTGCCCATACTCGTGAACGTCAACAGTGCGGCCGACAACGCTGCCATCGGTTTGGTCTTCAACCCATCCACTCCCTCGATTGAGTTGGATTGAGAATTCGAGGGGGTCGCTGCCAAACCTCTGTCACACTTTGTCAAATCTCCGTGAAATTGTTCACTGAATTGGATGCGCTGTCCACCGGTGCGGAGGAACGGCGGCTGTCATGCTCCTACCCGCCGTCCGCGCCTTCGCCCTCGCCTTCCGCCAGCAAACCGAACAAGCCCTCCAACAGCCACTCGGCGGTGGTCGCGCGGACCCGCGCAGCGCGCGCCTGAATCGCCTCGTACACCGACGTGTCCGGGAGGTGCGCGAACAGCTCGTGGCTTGGCCCGCCCAGCGCGTCGTCCGTGTTCACCTCGATGATCCACAGTACGCCCCGCTTCGCCACACCGAAGTCGATGCCGATCTCGTTGAACGACCGGAACGGATCCAACAGGGTAGAGATCTCCAAGCCTGCACGTTCCATGCGCGCCTCGAGGCTGGCCCGCAGCGCACCGGGGATGTCGAGGCGGTCGCACAGGTCAGGCACGCCCAGCACCTCGCCGTGGCTCACCTCGACGTTGGACACGATCGATCCGTTACCGCCCACCCTTGCCACGGCGCCGGCACAGACCCAGTTGCAATCGACTTCCCGCTGCAACAGCAGGCGGACGTCACACGGGCGCCCGTGCACCGACAGAATGGGAGCGGCGGCCTGGACGATGGTCCGGGACGGAGCATACCGTTCCTGTAGCGCGCGCCACAGGTCCGGGAACGTCCTCCATTCAACCGCCGAGGCACCCTGAAGGGTCCACGCGTAGCCTCCCTCTGTGCCGGTGATTCGGGAGACGCGCTGTCCGCCCCAAGTATCGGTGGGCTTCACGTAGACGCCGCCGTACTTCGCGAGCAACTGCTGTACGTTACGCCGAGTCAGCAGGCGTGTCTCCGGCACGTGCACGCCGGGAATCGCCAACGCTTGCAGAACCTTGTGCATCTCCCACTTGTTCAAGCTCTGCCGCTCTGGGTCAAGTTTTGCCTTGGCCACACAGACCCCTCCATTCCGCTCCTATCAGGGTATGGAGGCAGAAGTGGAGATGCCTGGTGCAACCGCCCGGCACCCCATGCGCTGTTCGGCGACCTGACCCGTTCCGCTGGTGACAAACCGCGGTCACCATCCCGTTACCGCATAGCCGCAGCCTGGGGACGGGATGCTAGGTTCTGTCCGGTGGCCGGACATGTACGGTTTTGGCTTCGCAGAGGAGGTGACGGACGTGACGCACAATCCATCCATGGTGCCGTGGCCGTTCAAGAACGAGGCTCGAAAACGCGCACAGGCGAAGGGCGAGACGATTCCCAAGGACGGGCGCGGACAGGTGGGACAGGAGCAGTTTCGCGCGACCCGCGCGCACACGAATCCGGAACAGCGCTGACGTTTAGGGCTCTTCTTCCATCAGGTGGCGATACTCGGGCAATGCGTCCCGGCCGACGTCTGTCAGCGTGTAGACGCCTCGCCGGACGCGTTCGAACCAGCCGTAGACGTTGCGGTACAAGATCTCCGTCGTGTCCGCGCCTGTCCCCAGGGCTCTCAGCTGCCGAGGCGTCAGTGGCTCGCCGGCTGCGTCGAGAAAGTACGCGATGCGAACGGCACGCTCGCGGTACGCTGTGATGATGGGGACGGCGCGGCTGCCGCCGACGTTTTGGTCACCCGTCCGTTCGCGAAACTCTCGCAGCAGCGCTTGCCGATCTCGGTTCCGCCTGCGCCTCGGACACGGCGCCGGGTGGAGGGCGACGGTTACCGGCACCGTTCCGGGCTCGTCACTGACCAAGAGCAACCCGAGTTCGAGCCGCCGCAACAGCCGGCGAACGCCCTTCCACCTCCCGCGCATACCGCCACCCTTCTGGCGTGGAACGGCGATGTACACAGCGTCCGTGATGGCCTGCCGGTCTACGGCCTGAATCAGTACAGCGGTCGAGAAGTGCCGCTTGAGCTCCACCACGACCAGTTCGTCCCCGCGCGCCGCCACGACATCGCACCCCTTGACTTCACCCTTCACCACGTACCCTAACGACTCCAGGTAGCGTTTGACGGGAGGGTAGAGGTCCGTTTCGCGTTGCATCCCGCGGGTCTGCGGAATGGAACCGGAACCGGCTTTGGACCGCCCCATGGGATTTGCCGCCCCCTTCATCGTCCAGACAGCCGCTGCAGCCGGGCCAGCGTCACCCAGCGCCGCTCGCTGCGCTTGCGAAACCGAGGCAGACTCCGGTACGTCGCTACGCACCGGCGCAGCGCCTCCTGCTCCGCCGCCCGGTTTCCCAACCGTCGTTGAATCTGTGCGAGCCGGTAAAACGATTCGCAGGAAGAGAAATTTCGCTGCTGGAACTGCTCGAGGTAGCCGAGCGCTTTCGCTGGGTCCGCATCGACGTAGGCCGTGGCGAGCCGCAGGTAGGGGAGTCCGTACTGAACGCGCGGATCTGCGTCGAGTGCCTTCAAGATGAGCGCTTCGCCCTCGGTCAGGTCGCCCTGTGCGAGTCGGCATGCGCCGATGTCGCACAGCACCTGCGGGTCATTCTGCAGCGACGGGTGGACCTGTTCGAGCAATGCCAAGGCGTGCCGGTACTGGTTCGTCTCCATCAAGGCCTCGGCCAGCTCCAATCGTGCGGGCGTGTCGTGCGGGTTGACCTGGAGCTGTTGGTGCAGACTGGACATGCGCATGCGGCGCCGGATAGGGCGCATCAGGTTGCCGACCAGTCCGAAGTAGCGGCGGTCCACGAAAAAGAAGATGACGAGCAGGACCACCACCGCGAGCATCGGATTGCCGGTGATCCGATAAATCACGTATACCAACAGCAATTTGAGGAACATCCGAGCGCCCCCCGTCTGTGTTGGTCTCATTGTATCATCGGCCAGGTAGGCCGTCGCTGTCTGCCTGCCCGCTTCGTTGACAGGCCCGGGTGTCGCGGGCTATGATCTCGGTATCTTCCCATCTCTGCCTCGCGGCGAGCCGCTGCCGGGTGCCGGGATGGGTTCGACTGGACAGCTGCATACGGAAGGAAACCACTAGGGGCGCCGTGACCGGCTGAGACAAGAGGAACTTGGACCCTTGGAACCTGAACTGGGTGATACCAGCGGAGGGAAGTGGATCTTGAACACGCAGGCATGCGGCCACTTTCCATTCGGAAGTGGCTGTTTTTGTTGCCGAGAAAGGGGGTTTGGCCGGTGGAACGAACGGGCGTTCACGTCGTTCGGGCACTGACCGTCGCGGGCAGTGACAGCGGGGGCGGTGCCGGGATTCAGGCGGATTTGAAGACGTTTGCCGCATTCGGGGTGTACGGCAGTTCCGTGGTCACCGCGGTGACGGCGCAAAACACGCTCGGTGTGCAAGACGTGTGCGAACTGTCACCCGACATTGTGACCGCGCAACTGGCGTCGGTGTTCGCGGACATCGGGGCAGACGCGGTGAAGACGGGGATGCTCGGGAACGCCGACATCGTGCGTGCGACCGCTGAAGGCCTGGCGCGGAACGGGGTCCGTCACCTCGTGGTAGATCCCGTGATGGTCGCCAAAGGCGGCCAGCCCCTGTTGCACGAGACCGCTGTCCGAGCGGTACGCGAGGAGCTGTTGCCCTTGGCTGAGGTCATCACGCCGAACCTGCCGGAAGCGGAGGCGCTCTGTGGCTTTCCCCTCCGCACATTCGCAGATTGGCAGCGTGCGGCCGCGGACCTCGCCCAGTGTGGCGCACGTGTCGTGGTGGTGAAGGGCGGCCACGCGGCCGGAAAATCTGTCGTGGACCTCGTGTACGATGGCAGCCGTTTCACGACGTTTCGAACGGACCGGATTGACACGCACAAGACGCACGGCACTGGCTGCACGTTCTCGGCAGGGGTCGCGGCCGGCCTTGCGCGGGGCCTGACCGTGCTGGACGCCGTGGCCACAGCGAAGGCGTTTGTGACCGATGCCATTGCTGCCGCAGCGGACTGGGACGTGGGCGCAGGGCACGGTCCGACAGATCACTCGGTGATGGTGCACGTGGCAAGCGGGATGGTTTCGGGTTGTAACTATCGCCGCGCAGGGTCGCGGTGGATATTGGAGGAGGCCTCATCGTGGGAGAGGAACTGAACGTGTCTTCGTTGTTGGAGGAAGTTCGGGCGAAGCGTCCGCTGGTGCACAACATCACCAATGTCGTGGTCACGAACGTGGTGGCGAACGCGCTCCTCGCCATCGGCGCGTCGCCCGTGATGGCGTACGCCGTCGAAGAGGTGGCGGACATGGCTCGTATCGCCGGAGCGTTGGCGCTGAATATGGGGACGTTGGACGACCGTGTGGTTGCGGCGATGCGGACGGCGGGTGAAGCGGCGAACGCGGCCGGTGTGCCGGTGGTGTTTGATCCGGTCGGTGTCGGCGCCACCCCGTACCGCAACGACACGGCATCGCGCATTCTGGCGGACATCCGGCTGGCGGTGTTGCGCGGCAACCACGGCGAAATTGGTTTTCTGCTGAACGCCGGCGGCGCTGTGAAGGGCGTCGACTCGGCGGGGGCGAGCGACGCCCTTCCGCGGGCGATGAAAGCCTGGGCGAAAGCGCACGGTACAGTCGTCGTCGCGACGGGGGAGACGGATTACGTCACCGACGGCGACACGGTGTACGCGCTGAAGAATGGACATCCGCTGCTTGCGGCCATCACGGGGTCTGGCTGTCAGGCAACCGGCGTGATTGGCGCCTTCTGCGGCGCGTTGCCCTCGGATGCCGACGCTGCAGCGCACGCGAAGGCCTGCGTGGCGGCTCTGACGTGTTTCAACGTCGCGGGAGAAGTGGCGGCGGAGCGCGCTGCGGGGCCGGGTACGTTCCAAGCGGCCCTGTTCGACGCCTTGTACCACCTCGACCCGCAGACCGTGGCCGCCCGCGCGCGCGTCACCCGGCTGGAGGTGGCAGTGTGACCGCCCGCCTGTCCGGGGCGGCGCTGGCGGAGCGCCTGCGCCTGTACGTCGTCACCGATGAAGGGCCAGACCCGCGCCGCCTGCTGCAGCAGGTGGAGCGCGCCATCGCCGGCGGTGCCACAGCAGTTCAGTTGCGGCGCAAGGCCGAACTCGGCCGCCGCTTTGTGGAAATCGGACGGCAACTGCGCGCGCTGACGCGTGAACGCGGCGTACTGCTGTTGGTTAACGACCGCGTCGACGTCGCGCAGATTGTGGACGCCGACGGGGTTCACGTAGGTCAAGACGACATCACCTGCCAAGACGCCCGCCGTCTGCTCGGGGACCGCATCGTCGGGGTGTCCGCCACCACCCTTGCGGAGGCGCTCGCGGCGGAGCGGGACGGCGCCGATTACCTCGGTGTGGGGAGCGTGTTCCCGACGGGATCGAAACCGGATGCGGAGCTGTGCGGGCTCGAAGGGCTGGCGGAGATGGCGCGCGCGGTCCACGTCCCAGTCGTCGCCATCGGCGGCATTCACCTGGGCAATGTGCATGAGGTCGTGCGAGCGGGCGCAGACGGGATTGCCGTCGTGTCGGCGGTGATGTCCGCGCTGGACCCCGCGCAGGCAGCCCGGTCGCTGCTGCAGGCAGTTTCCGACGCCCGAGTGGGACGCACGAGGGGTGCGGCGGGCGCCCCAACTGGCAGAGAGGAGTGAAGCGGCAGATGACAACAGGGGAAGGCCGGTTTGCGGATTCCGTTCGATCCCAAGCGAACGAACTCTGGGAGCAGAGCTTTCGGCACCCGTTCGTCGCGGAACTGGCGAACGGGACCCTCCCGGAAGAGAAGTTCGCGCACTACGTGAAAAACGACTCGTTCTACCTCACGGTGTTTGCCCAGGTGCAGGCGCAGGCGGCAGCGAAGGCTGCCGATCTTCCGACCATCGGGCGGTTCGCTGCCCACGCACAGAGCACGGTGGAGGCCGAGCATGCGCTGCACGAGACGTTCTTTGGCATGCTCGGGATTGCGCGCGAAGACCACTTCCTGCCGGCACCGACGGCGTACCAGTACGCGGCGCACCTGCAGGCCGTCGCGGCGCGGGGGTCGCTCGGCGAGGTCGTCGCGGCCATCCTCCCCTGCTACTGGCTGTACTGGGAGATTGGCGAGCGCTACCGCGACGCGAAGCCGAATCACCCCATCTATGACCGCTGGATTGCCACCTACAGCGGGACGTGGTTCGGCGAACTGGTCGCGGAACAGGTGGACCGGCTGAACCAACTCGCCGCTGCGGCGAGCGCACAAGAGCGCGAACGGATGGCGCGTTGGTTCCTCATCTCGAGCGAGTACGAGCTCGCGTTTTGGGAGATGGCCTATACACTCGAGGCGTGGCGGTTCGCGGGCCAGTCGACGTCGGACGGCGCTTCCGCAGCCAGCCGCGGGTCCGGGGGACACCGTGGTTGATGGACCCGTCCGCGGGCGGTTTGCCCCGACGCCGTCCGGGTTCCTGCACCTGGGGAATGCCCTGACCGCCCTGCTCGCGTGGCTGCAGGTGCGCCAGTTGGGCGGGGACTTCATCCTGCGCGTGGAGGATTTGGACGAGCGCCGGTTCCATCCGGTGTACGCCGACGCCTTGCTCGACGACCTGCGCTGGCTCGGAATCGACTGGGACGAAGGCCCCGACGTCGGCGGTGCGCGGGGGCCGTACCGGCAGCGAGATCGGCTGGCCCTGTACGAGGCTGCGCTGGCCGAACTGCGTGCGCAGGGTCGGCTGTACCCGTGCTTCTGCAGCCGCAAGCAGCTGACAGAGTTGGCCCAAGCGCCGCACGGATTGGCGTCCGAAGGCCCGGTGTACAACGGCGCGTGTCGGCACTTGTCCGCGGCGGAGCGAGCCCGCCGGGCCAAGCTGAAGGACCCTTCGTGGCGATTTGCGCTGCCAGAGGTCTCCGTCGCGTTTGACGATCTCGCTGCCGGCCCGCAGTGGTTCCCGCCAGGCACGGGGGGCGACTTTGTCGTCTTCCGCGCCGACGGGGTGTTTGCGTACCAGTTGGCGGTGGTGGTGGACGACGCGGCGATGGGGGTCACGCACGTCTTGCGCGGCGCAGACCTGCTCGACTCGACGCCGCGCCAGCTACATCTCTACGCCGCCCTGGGATGGGCACCGCCGCTGTTCGCACACGTCCCGTTGTTGTGCGGGGCGGACGGTGCGCGGCTGGCCAAGCGGGACCAGTCTGTGACGTTGCGCAGTCTGCGGGCCGCGGGCGCGACGCCGGAACGGGTGACAGGCTACCTGGCCTTTGCGGCGGGGTTACTCGACCATCCGGAAGCTGTGTCGCCCCGGGAGCTCGTTTCGCACTTTTCTTTCCACCGCCTGCGCCAGCCCCCTCGGGTTGCACCCGCTGATGTGGAGAACCTCGTGCGCGCGTGAAATTGCGCGTTCGACACAGAAATCACTCGTCACGTTCCCAACATTTTTGATATTATTTCTGACGACGAAATAAATGGGATACACGTCAAGCCGCAATGGGGAACGGATCGACATGGTGCAGCGATTTCGCAAAGGGCGGGAACCCGCGGTTGCAGACGGCGGCGCGGGGGAGACATCTTGGCAACGGGTACTTTGGATTATGGCGGGCGTGCAGTTCTGCATGTCCATCGCCTTTTCCAGCTCGAACCCGTTCATGGCGTTGTACGTCGAGCAGTTGGGTGTCCATAACCTGCAGCACATCGACATCCTGACAGGCGTCATTCAAGGGTTGTCGCCGCTGATGGCGGCGGTGATGTCCCCGTTCTGGGGCGCACTCTCGGACCGCAGCGGGCGCAAGATGATGGTCCTGCGGTCGACGCTCGCCATCGCCGTGTTCACGGCGCTGATGGGTCTGGCGCAGAATACGTGGGAACTGATGGCCATCCGTGCGATGCAGGGGGCGTTCAGTGGCTTCTCCGCCGCCTCGGTCGCCTTGGTTGCGAGTATCATCCCGCAGAACCGCCTCGGTTTCGCGCTCGGTTGGGTGCAAACCTGCAGTATGGTCGGAAGCCTGGTCGGGCCCCTGCTCGGGGGCGCTGCCGCAGACTACTTCCACAACAACTACCACCTGGTCTTCTACCTGACGACGGTGTTCGCTCTGCTCGCGTTCCTTGTGACTGGGCTGTTTGTACACGAACCGAAGCGGACCGCGACGCCAGAGCAGCAAGCCTCTGATGCGCCGAAGCCGTCGGCAGAGCGAGCAGAGCGCCCCGCGCGCAAGCCCTCCCTGATTGGGCAGTTCCGCGCTGTCAAAGAGATGAAATCCGTTCAATCGATGTTCGTCGTACTGTTCCTCACCCAGTTCACGGTGATGAGTGTCCAGCCGGTCCTCTCGGTGTTCATGAAGCACCTCGCGGGCCACGTCTCGTACCTGAACACCATCACCGGACTCGCCTTCGCTGTGACGGGCCTGGCGGACCTGATGGCGTCCCCGTTCCTCGGTAAGCGCAGCGATACCATCGGGTACCGCAAGGTGTTGACCATCTGCATGACCGGCGCGGGACTCTTTTACCTGCCACAGGCGCTCGCCTGGAACATCTGGGTGTTCGTCGTCGCGCGCTTCGGCCTCGGCTGCTTCATCGGCGGTATCCTTCCGACCGCCAACGCGTTGATTGGGCGCATGGCGCCGAGCGACAAACGCGGGCAGATCTACGGATTCACGTCGAGCGCCACGTTCCTCGGCAGTTTCGCGGGGCCGTTGCTCGGCGGTGTCGGTTCGGCATTTCTCGGCATCCGAACCATGCTCGCCATCGCAGGGGCACTGTACATCTGCAACATGCTGTGGGTCCGCTTCCGCGTGCGCGAACCCGGTGGCCTGACGTCCGAAGACGCAGTGTAGGGAGCCGCTTGGCTCCCTACGCCCGTTTTCGGATGGTGAAGTTCGCGGCGAGCAGGGGCCAGTTCTCGGGAAACGGGTAGCCCAGCACCCAGTAGCTGATGCCGCGCAGGTTGTAACGCTTGACCAGGTCAAACTTCGCTTGCGCACTGCGGGCATCCTCAAACCACACTTCGTGCTGCCGGCCCTGGGCGTCCGTGTACCGGTAGTACGGCGATTGAGCCGTCGTGTCGTACTGGATGACGGCCCCGTACTGGATGGCGCGCCGCAGGGCCTCGCTCATGCTGAACGTCTCCGCTTGCTGACCCTGCACGTGCGGAAGCAGCCAGTCGCGCGCGTAGACCTGGAACCCCATGAAGATCTTGTTCCGCGGGATGGCCGTGACCGCGTACTCGAGTACGCGAGCAATCTGGTCGATGGGCGAGATGGCCTGCGGCGGCCCGAGCCGGTACCCCCACTCATAGGTCATCAGCACGACGAAGTCGAGTATGCGGCCGTGAGCGGGGTAGTCGTGCGCCTCGTAGAGGAGCCCCGGCTGGTTGGCGCTGGTCTTCGGAGCCAAGGACGACGAGACAAAATACCCTTCCGGGTGCAGCCGGTCCACCGCCCGCTGCAAAAACGCGTTGTAGGCCTCCTTATCCGACGGCGAAACGTTCTCGAAGTCGATGTTGAGCCCGCGGTACCCCTTCTCGCGCATGGTGTTGACGACGTTGGTGAGCAGGGTCTCTTGTACGGAGACGTCGTTCAGCACCGCACTCGCGAGCGCCGTTCCGGCTTCGGTTGCCGTGAAGTTCGTGATGGCCATCATCGGTACGATGCGGTTCTGCTGCGCCGCCTGCAGGGTGGCAGCGTCGTCGACGGGCTCAAGGCCGCCGGTCGCCTGAATCCGGTAGGCAAACGGGCTGACGTACGTCAGGTACGGGCCGACCTCCCGCACCGCCTGCGCGCCGCTTTGCCCAAACTGTACCGTGAACGCGTTGACGTCGATGGCCGGCTTCGGCGGTTCCGGAAGGCGCAAGGCCTGCCCTGCGTAGAGGATACCCGTCGCCGGCAACCGGTTCAGTTGAAGCAGGGCCTGTGGAGTGGTTCCGAACCGTTGCGCAATGGACCACACCGTGTCGCCCGGACGGACGACGTACACGTTCGACGGGATGACGAGTGCCTGGCCGACCAACAGTTGGTTCGGGTTGGGCAGCCCGTTCGCGGCGACAATCTGCGCCACCCGGACGCCGTAGCGCTGTGCGATGGTGTACAGGTTCTCGCCGCGTTGTACCACGTGAATTTGCACCGGACGCGCCTCGCTTTCCGTGAGTTGGATTCTACATTCCCGGCCGGACTCACGTTAGTCTATTCCGCTTGTGCCCAGTTGGTGCTTTCCGGTGTGGGGAGTGGGTCGGGCGGTTGCAGGTCGGGAGCGGGCGGCTCTCCCGATGGGCGGTGGTGCGCCGCGCCGGTTCGCTGTCCGCGTGGGCTCGACACGAGATCAGACAAACCCTACAATGAGGGGCAGAGTCGAGGCGGCAACCGGTAAAGGAGGTGGCGGGTGTGCGTCCCGGATGGGCGGCTTGGGCTGGCGGTACCGCGGTCGGTGTCGCAGTCGTCGCCGGTTTGCTGGCCGGGTGCGGGCGCCAGACCTCCATCGTTCAGGCGGACGCCGCTCGGTACCCGACCGCTGTACACGTCTATGAGAACGGCTGCATCACGTGCCACGGCGACAACCTGCAAGGTGGGATTGGGCCGAGTTTGCGACATGTGGGGTCCCAGCGGAGCGTCGCACAGATGGAACGGTTGATAGACAACGGATCTGGGCCCATGCCCGCGTATCGGCTGCCGGGGGACGAGATCTTAACGGCGGCTCAGGTGCAGGCGGTGGCAGAGTGGCTTGCGACGAAAAAGTAACGGGCAGCGCGACCATGCTGGAGGAGGCTTCAGAGATGCGATTCGAGACAAAACTGGCCCAAGCGGGAAACCGGACGGACCCGTCGACGGGTGCCATTGTGACACCGGTTCACCATGCGACAACCTACGCTCACCCGGAACTCGGCCGCAGTACGGGCTTCGACTACACCCGCTTGGCCAACCCGACGCGCAAGGTCTTGGAAGAGACCATCGCAGCCTTGGAGGGCGGACACGCGGGTTTCGCGTTTGCCTCTGGCATGGCCGCCATTCACGGCGTTTGTCAGCTGTTTCAGCCAGGGGACCACGTGCTGGTGTCGCAGGACCTGTATGGCGGGACGTACCGGTTGTTTGAACAGATCTTGACGCCGCTTGGGGTGACGGCGAGTTACCTCGACACCGGCGATGAAGCGTCTGTGGCGGAACGGGTCCAGCCCAACACGCGGGCGCTGTTCATCGAGACGCCGACGAACCCGACCATGCAGATCACGGACCTCGCGGCCGCCGTGGGGTTCGCCAAGGCGCGCGGATTGTGGGTGATTGTGGACAACACCTTTATGACGCCGTACTGGCAGCGGCCGCTATCCCTCGGTGCCGACATCGTCGTCCACTCCGCGACCAAATACCTGGGCGGGCACAACGACGTCCTGGCCGGCCTCGTCGTCGCCAGAGACCCTGCGTTGTGCGAGCGGATTTCCTTCTACCACAACGCCATCGGAGCAGTGCTCGGCCCGCAGGACGCCTGGTTGCTGCTGCGGGGCTTGAAGACGCTCGCGTTGCGGATGGAGCGACACGAACAGAACGCACGAGCCCTCGCCGAGTGGCTCGCCCAGCGCGACGAGGTGGCGCGTGTCTACTACCCGGGCTTGCCGGATCACCCCCGTCGGGCGGCTCACGAACGGCAGGCTGCGGGATACGGCGGCATGATCTCGTTCGAGGTCCGAGACGCAGCCTGGGTTCCGGCCATCCTCTCGAACCTGCGGGTGATCACGTTCGCGGAGAGCCTGGGCGGAGTGGAGTCGCTGATGACCTTCCCAGCGGTGCAGACACACCACGACATTCCCGCGGACGTGCGGGAGACACTGGGTGTGACAGACAAGCTGCTGCGGCTGTCGGTGGGCATTGAGCACGTGGAGGACCTGATGGAGGACCTTGCGGGTGCGTTTGCGGCAGCGCGAGGTATGGGACGGTAGGGCATCGAGATTTGACCGGAACCGGGAGGATGGGGTTGAATGAGCGTACACATTGGAGCCCAGCCGGGCGAGGTGGCGGACATCGTCCTGCTGCCAGGAGATCCGCTCCGGGCGAAGTACATCGCGGAGACCTTCCTCGAAGGCGCGGCTTGTTACAACGAGGTGCGGGGAATGCTCGGCTTTACCGGCCGGTACCGCGGCGTTCGCGTGTCGGTACAGGGGACGGGGATGGGGGTCCCCTCCATCTCCATCTACGCACACGAGCTGATGCACAGTTATGGCGTCCGGACGCTGATACGAGTGGGTACGTGCGGCGCCTACCAGCCGGACGTCCGGGTGCGGGACCTGATTCTGGCCATGAGTGCGTCGACGGACTCGGCCGTCAATCAAATTCGCTTCCCGCACGTGAACTACGCGCCGACGGCCGACTTCGAGCTGCTGCGGGCAGCCTTCGACGCGGCGGTGGTGAAGGGCATCCGCACACACGTCGGGAGCGTGTTCACCAGCGATACCTTCTACCGCGAAGATGCGGAGACGGTGGCGCGGTTGACGGCGTACGGGACGCTGGCCGTCGAAATGGAGACGGCTGCGCTGTACACCCTGGCCGCCAAAGCGCGGGCTCGCGCACTGGCGGTGCTGACCGTCAGTGACCACCTGGTGACGGGCGAAGAGACCACGGCGGTGGAGCGGCAGACATCGTTTTCCGACATGGTCGAAGTGGCGCTGGCGGCGGCGACAGCGGGCAGTTGAGCGGCGCCGGCAGGGGTCCCGCAGCAGCCCCACCGCCAATCTCCACA
Organism: Alicyclobacillus sp.; assembly: GCA_023511295.1. Lineage (GTDB taxonomy): Bacteria > Bacillota > Bacilli > Alicyclobacillales > Alicyclobacillaceae > JAIMBT01. Next base: position 80,442 of record JAIMBT010000005.1, on the reverse strand, counting down.
TCCTCTTAACGAGTTTGCAACCTGAGATTAAAAAGTGGCGCGTAGAATCAAACCCGTGAAAGCCCAGTACGCTTTCATCACATGGATTCCCCTTTGGGCATAGTTTGGGCCACTGTCGTCAGGCAGTGGTCATTTTTTCTGCCCTGTGTCGGCAAGCCGCAGGAATTTTGCAGAGTGGCTCGACACACGTCGCCATCCTCTGACGCGCGGGCTGTGGTATGGTGAATTTCGCACTGTGGGAAATCGCGAAATAAATGCGATACAATGGAGTGTAGGTGCTCGGGCCAAGCCCAACGGCCCGGGAACAAACCGGAAACCACGCCGAGGCCGGCGCGGCGAGAGGGGGCCCATTCATGCAGCTGGAAGGGACAAAAGCGTTCCCGACGGACCCGCAGACGACGTACAACGTGTTGACCAACCCAGAGATGATTCAGCGTGCCATGCCTGGCCTGAAGGAACTGACGGCGAAGTCGGAGACGTTCTACGAGGCCAAGATGGAGGTTGGCGTGGCCGGCATCAAGGGCAGCTACGACGGAACTCTTGAGATGCTGGACGTGCATCCCGGCGAGCACTATCGACTGGCGGTGCACGGTGAAGGTCCGATGGGCTTCATGGAAGCGGATGTCAAGGTGGAGCTTCGCGACAACGGGAACGGCGGCACGGACGTCCATTACGAGGGCGACGCAAAGGTCGGCGGCACCGTGGCCGGTGTCGGCCAGCGTGTGTTGGGCGGTGTGGCCAAGCTCATCATCAACCAGTTCTTCAACGCGCTCGTCAAGGAAGCGAAGGCGGCCGCAAATCCGTGAGGGTGACAGACCGAGATCACCCACAGGGCGGCGCGCAGACTCGGGCGGCGAGGATGTGAGATGTTGACAACACGACCTGCAAAGCAGATCCCGCTGTCCCAGGCGGCGGCCATCGACTGGCCGCAGGCCCTCGGGGACGCAGGGTACGTCGCGGGACCCCAACTCGGGCAGATGGTCGGGCTTGCGTGTGCCATTCCGCGACCGCTCCTTCTCGAGGGTCCGGCGGGGGTTGGCAAGACCAGTCTGGCGAGCGCCGTCGCAGAGGTGCTTGGGCGGACGTTGGTCCGATTGCAGTGCTACGAAGGCATCGGCGCAGAGCAGGCGCTGTACGAATGGAACTACCACAAACAGTTCGCGGCCTTGACCGCAGACCGCGCGGCAGACGTGTTCTCCGGCGAGTACCTGCTGGAGCGGCCGCTGTTGCGGGCCTTGACAACGCCGGCTGTCCTGTTGGTCGACGAGATTGACCGGGCAGATGAAGGATTTGAAGCGCTGTTGCTCGAATTTTTAGGGGAGTACAGCATCACCATCCCGGAGTGGAAATCGCTTTCGGCAGAAGTCGCCCCCGTGGTGTTGCTCACCTCCAACCGCACGCGACCGCTCAGCGACGCACTCCGGCGCCGTTGTCTCTTTCACCGCTTCGACTGGCCGACCGAAGACCAGGAACGGGCGATTGTCGCCTCCCACGTGCAGACGCTCGACCCAGCACTCGTCATACAGGTGGTTGGGGCGGTCCGGTCGATGCGGGAATGGAACCTCATCAAGCCGCCGGGGGTCGCGGAGACCATCGACTGGGCAACGGCGCTTTCCATCAGCGGTTCGCATTGGAAACTGGACTGGGCGCTGCAGACACTGGGCTGTGTGATAAAGGACGTGCTGGACATGGAGGTCGCCGTCCAGCGCCTGCCGGGGCTGTTCAGTGGCGACACCTGAAGGGACCTGGCGGAGGCGCAACCAGCTTCGCCGCCCTCAGGGGAATCGGTGGCGCGCACGCGCCGCTCGGCGCAAGTGGGGATGGACGAGGTGGAGGACGCCGCCGAGCAGGGGAGCGGCGAGGCGAGCCTTGGTGTCGGGGTGCGACTGAACGCCTCGGAATTCCCTGACCTGCCGGGTTGGACCCACCGGATTGCGGGGACGTCCTCCCGGGTCCACCGGGTACCCAGCCGGACTTCCAGCCAGCCGCAGTGGACGAGCCAGCCGCACTGGCGCCGGACCGTACGGCTGTGGCAACGGATGGGCCACGTGTCTCCCCACTATGTGGCGAAGGCGCGGCAGCGGACGCCCGGGCGCGTCGCCGTCTTGTGGGACGTGTCCGGGTCCATGACCGAACAGTTGGACCTGTACCTGCCGTGGCTGTACATCCTGCGGCGCAAGTGGCCGCGGCTCGGAGTGTTCCCATTCGCCACGCGGATGGCTGACCTGACGGAGGCGTTGCGCGCCCCTTACCCGGTTGCCCGCCGCCTGTTGGCGGAGATCGAATACCTGTGGGCGGGCGGTACCAACATCGGATGGGCACTGCAGGAGTGGGTTCGCCAGTACGGCGACGCCTGGCTTCGGGGAGACACCGTGGTCATCATCCTCAGCGATGGCTGGGACGTGGGAGACCCAAGCGATACGACCGCTGCGCTCCATACCATCGTCTCTCGCAACGCTCGAGTCATTTGGGCGAACCCGTGGATGGGTACGCCGGGGTTCGAGCCGAAGACGCGCACGTTGCGGGCTGCGCGTCCGTACCTGGAGTGCATGGTACCAGCCGGGACGGTCGTAGATCTGCTTCGCTTCGCGAACGAGTGACCGCGTGGTGCGGTGATGCTGGAGGTGGACCGACCGCCGCGGTCGCCGTTACATATGCACAAGATGAAAGGAAGGGACGATATGAAACCGGCAGCTTTCGAGTACGTTCGCCCCGATAACTTGCAAGGGGCACTCGCTGCACTTCGGGACCATCCAGACGGTAAGGTCTTGGCTGGGGGCCAGAGTCTCATCCCGCTCATGAACTTCCGGCTCAGCCGTCCGCAAGCCCTCGTCGACATCAGTCACCTGACTGAACTCACCGGCATTTCGGTGGTGGACGGCGCGGTCGAGGTGGGGGCTTTGGTCCGCCACCAACAGTTGCATGAACACGAAGAGGTGCGTCGCCTGTTGCCCGTATTGAGCGAGGCGGCGGGCGAAGTGGGGCACTGGGCCATCCGCAACCGGGGAACGCTCGGGGGCAGTTTGACCCATGCAGACCCGGCTGCTGAGTTGCCGGCTGCTGCAGTCGCCCTGCGCGCGACCGTTGTGCTCGCGAACGCGGATGGTCAGCGAGAGGTGCCGGCGGAGTCCTTTTTCCTCGGCTTCTTGACGACCGATATTCAGCCGGACGAGATCCTCGTCGCTGTGAGGTTTCCCGTCCCGCCGGCGGACGTGCGCTACGGTTTCGCGGAGTTTGCGCGGCGGCCCGGCGACTTCGCCTTGGCCGGCGCGTTTGTCGAGATGGGCGGCGACGCGAGCGGATCTATCACCTGGTTCGGTGTGAGCGGCGGCCCAGAGCGGCGCGAGCTCGATTTCCCCGATGACGCACAGGCGCGCAAGGCAGCGTTCGCCGAACTGGCGGCGGAGTTTGACACAGGTGAAGACGCGGTGTACCGCCGCAAGCTGGCGGTCACGGTGGCGGAACAGGCCTACCAGAAAGCGCGAGAGGGGCGTCGGTAAGATGGAGACGACAAAGGCCAGAGAGGTTGTGCAGATTACGCTGCAGGTCAACGGAGAGGCCCATACGGTCGAGGTTGAGCCGCGGATGCTGCTGGCGGACGTCATCCGCCACAAACTGGGGCTGACCGGAACCCACGTCGGCTGCGAGCAGGGTGTTTGCGGCGCGTGCACCGTACTCGTCGACGGTGAACCGCAGCGCAGTTGCCTGATGTTCGCTGTGCAGGCGCAGGGACATGACATCACGACCATTGAAGGCGTCACGCCGGAATCTGGCTTAAGCCCGCTGCAGGCCGCCTTCCAGAAACACCACGGGCTGCAGTGCGGGTTCTGCACGCCGGCGATGATCTTGACCAGTGAAGCGCTGCTCCGAAAGCATCCGAACCCGGATGAAGCGCAGGTCCGCGAGGCGTTGTCTGGGAATCTGTGCCGTTGCACGGGGTACCAGTTCATTGTCGATTCGGTACTGGACGCAGCCGCCCAAGCGTCCAAGAAGGAGGGTCAGTGATGGCAGATATCGCATCGCGCCCGCAATTTACCGGCAGTCGAGTGACCCGTTTGGAGGACGCTCGCCTGGTTTCCGGACAAGGGCGTTACCTAGACGACGTCGAGTTCCCCGGCATGCTGGAGGTCGCATTTGTCCGGTCCAACCGTCCGGCGGCGAAGATCCTCAAAATAGACGTCGAGGCGGCGCGCAAGTTGCCTGGCGTGAAGGCGGTGTGGACGCACGAGGACTGCCCGCTCGGCATCAAGAACGCGGGATTTGACTGTACCCAATGGGTGCTCGCGAAGGACGAGGTCCGGTATGTCGGTGAGCCGGTCGTCGCCATTGCGGCGGAAAGCCGGTACGTCGCCGAGGACGCAGCCGATTTGGTTCAGATTCAATATGAAGCGCTGCCTCCAGTGCTTGACGTGCGAACGGCCCTGAAGGAGTCGACGCGACAAGTGCACGAGGGGAAGTCGAACGTGTTTTTCCACCGCGAGCGCAAGACCGACGGCTTCGACGAGGCGTTTGCCGCCGCGGAGCACCGGTTGTCAGAGACCTTCATCTTCCATCGCCAGACCGGCGCTGCGATGGAGAACCGCGCGTTTGCGGCAGTGACCGACCCGTTCACGGGTCGCCTTACCTGTTACTGCGGCCATCAGAGCCCGCACGAATTGCGCAGCGAGCTGTGCGAGATGCTCGACCTGCCGGAGAACATGGTGCGCGTGGTGGTGCCGGAGGTCGGTGGCGCGTTCGGCATCAAGGCCAGTATGTATCCGGAATACCTGGTGGTGGCGTGGATGGCCCTGAAGCTGCGCCGGCCCGTGAAGTGGATCAGCGACCGGCAGGAATCTTTCCTCGCCGACGTTCACGCCCGCGACGGCGTTCACGACGTGGAAGTGGCCTTCAACAGTGACGGCACCATCGTCGCACTGAAGGACCACATGATGGCGGACGGCGGCGCCTACACGGCTGTCCCGTTTTGCGGCGCCATCGGAGAAACGGTGACCGCAGCCAGCGTCCTGACCGGTCCGTACAAGATCCCGCATCAGGCGACCGTGATTGACTGCACGTACTCGAACAAAACGCCGCTCGGCGCCTACCGCGGCGTGTGGGGTCCGATTGCCTCGTTCATCCAGGAGGGCGTGGTCGACCGCGTCGCTCGGTACCTGAAGATGGACCCGGCTGAGGTACGGCGCGTCAACATGCTGTCGGACGAAGACTTCCCGTACCGGAACCCGTCGAAGATGGTGTACGACAAAGGGTCCTACCTCCAGTCCATGGAGGACGCGCTGCGGTTGATTGGCTACGAAGACTTCCGCAAGCGGCAGGCGGAACTACGCAAGCAAGGACGGTACATCGGCATCGGCATCTCCGTCTTCGTGGAACCGACGGCGTCTGCGTCGTCGGAAGCCGGTTCGGTCGGATACGAGGCGTGCACGGTGCGCGTTGAGCCGAACGGCACGGTGACGGCGGCCCTCGGCCTGGGTCCGACGGGGCAAGGGCATGAGACGACGATGGCCCAGCTGATTGCGGACCAGCTCGGCGTGGACGTGACCGACGTGGTGGTGTTGCACGGCGACACGGATAGCGCGCCGTTTGGCGGCGGCACCGGCGGCAGCCGCTCCGGGACCATCGGCGGCGGCGCTGCGATCACAGCCGGCCGCGAGATGCGGCAGAAGCTCATCAAACTGGCGGCGCACGCGCTCGAAGCGAGCGAGGAGGACATCGAGCTCTGCGACGGCAAGGCGTATGTGACCGGCGTGCCGGCAAAGTCGATGACCATCCGCGAGTTGGCGCAACTCGCCTATACGAACGTCAAGGGTCTGCCGCCTGGAATGCAGCCGGGTCTGGAAGTTGTGGCGCGCTATCTGCCTCCGTTCCGGGTCAGCTTCTCGAACGGGACGCACATCGCCGCGGTGGAGGTGCACACGGACACCGGGAAGATTGACGTGATCGACTACGCGGTCGTGAACGACTGCGGCAACCTCATCAATCCGACCATCGTGGAGGGGCAGATTCACGGCGGTGTGGCACAGGGGATTGGGGAAGCCTTCCTCGAAGAACTGCGCTACGACCGCGATGGCCAGCTGGTGACGACGTCCATGCAAGATTACTTGCTGCCCGCGAGTGTGGAAGTACCCCGGATGAAGATTGAACACATCCAGACTCCGTCGGCCGCGGAGGGTGGCTTCAAGGGGATGGGCGAAGGGTCGCTCATCGCGGCACCCGCTGCGCTCATCGGGGCCGTATCCGACGCCCTGGAGCCGTTTGGTGTGATGGTGAATGCGATGCCCGTCACCCCGGCACAGGTTCTGGCGTGGGTGGACCAGGCCGAGACGTCGGCGTGAGTGGGCAAGTCAGCCGCACCGTGTGGGGATTGGTGCTGGCGGCAGGGGCCTCGCGGCGGATGGGGCGGCAGAAGCTCGCCCTCCCGCTCCGCGACGGGAAATCGATGCTCCAGCACGTCCTCTCGACCGCGGCCAGCGCTGGCCTCGATGGATTGCTCGTCGTGGTGGGAGACGAGGGAGGGGCCGCGGCACAAGCCGCAATCGACCCCGCGGGACGCTGGCAGGTCGTCTACAACCTGCACCCAGAGCAGGGGATGAGCCGCTCGCTTCGGCTCGGCGTGGAGATGTTGGAGCGCTCGACGGTGGATGCCGTATTGGTGCTCCTCGGCGACCAGCCGGACGTGTCGGCGGCGGTGATTTCCCGGGTAGCTGAGGAATTCCGCGCCACCGGCGCATCGCTGGTGCAGCCGTCTTACCGCGGGCAACCCGGTCACCCGGTTCTGTTTGCCCGTTGCCTGTTTCCGGAATTGCTGCAGGTCACCGGTGATGAAGGAGGCCGTTCCGTCGTCCGCGCCCACCGCGAGCAGCGGCACCTCGTTACGGTCGACCGCGAGATGCCGGTCGATCTCGATACACCCGACGCATACGAAGCGTGGCTCCGCATGCAACCAGATGGTGAGGAGCCCAAGGACTGAATCCGCCCCTTGGCTGGCGTCCATTGGAGTGACCGAATGAAGCCGTTTTTGAAGTGGGCGGGCGGCAAGCATCGCATTGTCGGGCGCGTGCGCGCCCTGCTGCCGGCAGGAACCCGCTTGATTGAGCCGTTTGTCGGGTCCGCGGCGGTGTTTTTGAACACGTCGTATCCGCATGCGCTGCTGGCGGACGCGAACCCGGATTTGATTCAACTGTACCAGGTTTTGCGAGCGGATGGGCGCGGCTTTATCGAAGCGGCTGGCAGGTTGTTCACGCCGGAGAACAACACGGCCGCAGCGTATTACGAGTTGCGTCGAGCGTTCAATGCAGAGACGGACGTGCGGCGCAAGGCCGCGCTCTTTCTCTACTTGAACCGCCACGGGTACAACGGCCTCTGTCGCTACAATCGACGAGGGGCCTTCAACGTGCCGTTCGGGCGGTACAAGCAGCCGTACTTTCCGGAGCCGGAACTGTGGTACTTCTATCAACGTGCGCAATCCGCGCAGTTCCGGACCGCAGACTTCGCGACCGTCATGGACGAGGCCGTCCCGGGTGACGTGATCTACTGCGATCCGCCGTATGTCCCGCTGTCAAAGACCGCCCGTTTCACCAGCTACAGCAGCGCCGAGTTCGGCGTCGATGCGCAACGCCGTCTGGCGGAGTGCGCTCGTGCCGCCGCGGCGCGGGGGATTCCGGTGCTCATCTCGAACCACGCCAATGAGGTGACGGAGGAGCTGTATGCGGGCGCCGAGATCCACGTGTTTGAGGTGCGGCGTTCCATCAGCTGCGACGGGACGAACCGCGGAACCGCGCTCGAGATGCTGGCGCTGTTCCGGCCATCGTCGTGAGGTGATTGTTGGTGATTCGGACCCGGATCTGTCCCTGAACCCCGGGGCGAACAAAGACAAACGCCAGCCCGTGCTGATGTCGGTCTGGCGTTCGCGTCGCAGCGCTTAGTGCGGTGCAACCCACAGGTTCTGCAGTGGATCTTGCAGGACTGGGCTCATGTAGAAGCCTTTCACCCACGGCTGCACAATCGCATACTGAACCGGGTTGTAGAGCGGTACCCACGGAGCGTCGGCGAGAATCTGGTTCTGGATCTTCGAGTAGAGCGCGTAGCGCTCTGGTCCGTTTGGCATCGTGGCGGCCTGTGCCAGCTCCTTGTTGACGGTCGGGTTGTTGTAGTTGGCGTTGTTGTTCTGCCCAATCTCGTCGCCGTTCAGGAGCACGTCCAGGAAGTCGTACGGGTCCGGGAAGTCCTGGAACCAATCGTCGAAGCCCATCGGGTATTTCAGGTCGGTGTTGTCCTGCAGCCAGGAACTCTCCGACTCCGGATGGAGTTTCACGGTGATGCCAATCTGCGCGAGGTCCGACTGAATCGACTGCGTCAGAAGCTCGACGGTAGAGTTGTTGCTTGAGACCATGTCGACCGTGAACCCGTTCGGGTAGCCCGCCTGTTGCAGCAGTTGTTTGGCTTTGGTCGGATTGTACTGGTAGTCCACGTTGGCTGGCAGCGTCTTCTCGTACCCCGGCATGGCAGGCGGCAAAATCTGATTGGTCGCCACGGCTCGTCCGTTTAGCAGTTTGACCAGCTTCTGCTTGTCAATCGCCATGTTGATAGCCTGTCGCACCAGCTTGTTGCGAATCGGCGAATTGGGTTTCGTGTTGAGGGCGATGTAGTAGGTCGCCACTTCATCCTGCTTGTAGAAGTCGTTCTTGTACTGCGGGTCGTTCATCATACTCACGAAATCCTGCGAGTCGATGGACGAGTTCCAGCTGATGAAGGCGCTGGTGCCCTGCTTGAACTTGAGCGCGGAGGCCTGCAGGTTGGAGTTGATGACCATATCGACCTCGTCCAGCTTCGGCGTGCCCGGGATGAAGTAGTTCGGATTCTTGACCAGTACGAGCTCGTTGCCGGGCTGGTACGACTTCTGCTCGAAGGGGCCGCTGCCCATCGGCTTGTGGTCGAACGCCTTGTCGCCGATGCTGTTGATGTAGGACTGGTCGACGGCAGAGAAAAACGGCATCGCCAGGACGTTCAGGAAAAAGGGTTCTGGTTTCGTGAGTTGGATGACGAGGGTGTCGTCTCCCTGTGCTTTCAGGCCCGTGACGGTCTTCGCAGACCCGTTATGATACGCCGTTGACCCGACAATCAACGGGTCGATGAACGACTCCGCAGGGGAGTTGATGGTCTTGCTCAGGACGCGCTCGAACTCGTCGATATAGCTCTGTGCGGTCACCTTGTCTCCGTTCGAGAACTTCATGTCCGGCCGGAGGTGGAATGTGTAGGTCTTGCCGTCGCTTGAAACGTCCCACGAGGTCGCGCCGAGCGGGGCAATCTCGGTCGTTCCTGGCTTGTACGACACGAGTGGCGTGTAAATTTGCTCCAGCACTTCCCAGTCAATGATGTCATACGCCAGTGCTGGGTCAAGGTGCGAGAAATCCTGGTCCATGTCGATTTGAATGGTGCCGCCCGACGTCGGCTGAGTCTGTCCGGCCGTATTTCCGGTCGATCCGCTCGATGTCGCGGTACCGTTGTTCGACGACGCTCCGCTGCCCGTTGCATTGTTGCCGGAACCGGAGCTACCACATCCAGCCAGAACGCCTGCCAACACCAACGCGCTGCTCGCGACGGCGACTGCGCTCTTCCATTTTGCAGACACCCAGTGCTCCCCCTTTGTCTCGGTTGCCGCCCCGGTGCGGTGTTGCGCCGGGGCCAAACCGTATCTCGCTCTACCAGTTCTATGAAGGCTGTCCCTTACAGACCATTCTAGTACGAATTGTGTCCAGCGTCTATCGACCAGTCGTTACCTGTGCAGACACACGCCAGCCCAGGTCAGACCTGGGCTGGACGGGTCACGCTCGGTTGGCTGACAGACACAGGCCCAGTTGCTCGTCCGGACGCTGTGTCCCGTCACGTGCCAGGCGGTCCGGCGTTAGTGGGGCGCGACCGACAGGTTCCAGAGCGGGTCAAGCAACACTGGGTTCATGTAGAAGCCCTTGATCCACGGCTGCACCACCGCGTACTGAACGGGATAGTAGAGCGGTACCCACGGCGCGTCGGCGAGAATTTGATTCTGAATCTGCGTGTATTTGTCGTACCGCGCCTGGCCGTTCGGCATGACAGCGGCTGCGGCCAACTCCTTGTCCACCGTCGGGTTCGAGTACGCGGCCATATTGTTGCCGGACGCAATCTGGTCCGTGGACAAGAGCACACTCAGGAAGTCGTACGGGTCCGGGAAGTCTTGGAACCACGCGGTGTAGGTGATGGGGTATTTGTGATCCATCGCGTCCTGCAGGTAGGAAGCGCTGTTCTCCGGCTTCAGGTTGACCGTAATGCCAATCTGGGCCAGGTCGTTTTGGATGGACTGTGCGAGTTTTGCAGTGGTCGAGTCGCTGGTGATCAGCATGTCAACCGTAAACCCGTTCGGGTAGCCGGCCTGTTTGAGCAGCTCTTTGGCCTTCTGCGGGTCATACGGGTAGTTCACGTTCGCCGGCAGGTTCTGGTTGTAACCCGGCATGGCAGGCGGGAGGATTTGGTTGGCCACCTCCGCGCGCCCGTTCTGCAACTGGACGAGCTTCTTCTTGTCGATGGCCATGTTGATAGCCTGGCGTACGAGCTTGTTCTGAATCGGCGACGTCGGCTTCATATCGAGGGCGAGGTAATACACCGCCACCAACGGCTGCTTATAGAAATCGTTCTTGTACTGCGGGTCGTTCATCATCGAAACGAAGTCCGCCGAGTCGATGTTCTGGTTCCAACTGATGAACGCGCTCGTACCTTGTTTAAACTTCAGTGCGGACGCCTCTTCGTTGGAGTTGATGTAGATGTCGATCTCGTCGAGCTTCGGATACTCCGGATTGTAGAAGTGCGGGTTCTTCTTCAAAATCAACTCTTTGCCCTGTGTGTACGAAGCGAGTTCGAACGGCCCCGTACCCATCGCAGAGTGGTCAAACGCCTTGTTGCCAATCTTATTGATGTACGACATGTCCACCGGTGAGAAGAACGGCATGGCGAGCACGTCGAGGAAGTAGGCCTCCGGCGTGGTCAGCTGAATCTTAAGTGTGTACGGGTCTGGAGCGGTGATGCCGGAGATGGTCTTCGCCTTGCCATTGTAATAGGCATCGGCGCCCACAATCGCAGGATCTATGAATCCGACCGCCGGCGAGTTCAGGCTCTTCGTCAGGATGCGCTGGAACTCGTCGATGAAGTTTTGCGCCGTCACGGGGTCGCCGTTCCAGAACGTGACGCCCTTGCGCAGTTTGAAGGTATACGTCTTGCCGTCGGGTGACACCGTCCAGGACGTCGCCAGGTCCCCGACTAGCTTCGTGCTCTGCGGTGCGTAGGTGATGAGCTGGTTGTACATCACCTGCGGGACAATCTCCCAGTCGCCGGTGTCGTAGGCGAGTGCCGGGTCGAGGTGCGCAAAGTCTTGGTTTTCGTCAATCTGAATCACCTGGGATGTTGATCCACTGGAGCTTCCGCTCCCCGCGCTGTTGCTGCCGGAACCACCGCTGTTGTTGCTCGCAGCGGCCTGATTGCCGCCGGAGCTGCCACTCGTGTTGCTGCCGCAGCCCGCGAGGATTCCGGCGAGGACCATCGCGCTGCTGACGACGGCAAGCCCGCGCTTCCACTTTCCTGTCATCTGCTTGACCTCCCTTGGAATGAACCAATTTATTTAGGAACGGCCGAAGAAACAAGGCCGGTTCCGCCGGTTGTGTGTACGGACCAGGCCGCCGTTACGACAGTGTGATCCGCGGGTCGATGAACGCGTAGAGGATGTCGACAACGAAATTTGCCACGACGACGAACACTGCCGCCAGCAACACGGTGGCCATGATCACCGGCACATCCAGGTTGTTGATGGACATATACGCGAGCTCGCCGACGCCGGGGTAGTTGAACACTTGCTCAATCAAGACCACGCCGCCGAGCAGTAGGCTGATGTCCATCCCAGCATAGGTGACCGCAGGAATGATGCCGTTTCGAAATGCGTGGTGGAACGTGACGCGAAACGGTGGCACACCGTTCGCCCGAGCGGTCCGGATGTAGTCCTGATCGAAGACTTCCAGCATCGAGGCCTTAATGAGCCGCTGGTAGAACGCCGCACCGACAATGCCAAGCGTGACGGCGGGGAGGACCAGGTGGCGGATACCGCCGGTGCCGCCAATCGGGAACCAGTGCAGCTTGTACGCTACGTTGTAGATGAGTTCCATGCCGAGCCAGAACGCCGGCAGGGAGAACCCGAAGGTGGCCAGGAAGGAGACCACGTAGTCGGACAACTTCTGATGGCGCAGAGCGGAGATGAGGCCGAACGGAATGCCGATGGCCAGCTCGACAATCCAGCCGCCAAACGCCAGTTGCGCCGTGTTGCCCATGCGCTGGCGGATGAGCGTCCACACCGGCAGGTTGTCGTTGTAGGAATACCCGAGGTTCCCGTGTAACAACCGCCCCATGTAGTTGAGGTATTGAATGTAGAGCGGTTTGTCCAAGCCGAGGTTATGCCGCACCTGTTCAACCACCTGCATCGACGCATGCGGGCCGACAATCATGCGGGCCGGGTCGCCCGGAACGGCAAACGTGATGAGAAATGTGACCATACTGATGCCGATGAGCACCACAATCGCTCCACCGAGGCGTCGCACAATGTATGCAAGCACGTCCGTCCCTCCTCCTTTTCCTCGTTACTTCCCGACGCGCGGGTCGAGCCAATCGCGCAGGCCGTCGCCGAGCAGGTTGAAACCGAGCACCGCCAGCAACAGCGACAATCCGGGGACGTAAATCATCCACGGGGCGAGCTGCATCACGGTCATGCCTTCTTGCAGCATGTTGCCCCAGCTCGGGTGCGGCGGCTGAACGCCGATTCCGAGGAAGCTCAGGGACGACTCGATGAGGATGTTGGTACCCACGTTGAGGGTGGTGAACACGATGACGGGGGCGAGTACGTTTGGCAAAATCTCCTTAAAGATGATGAACCCTGCCCGTGCTCCGATGGCCCGAGCGGCTTGCACATACTCGAACTCTTTGACCTGCAGAACCTGGCCACGGATGATGCGCGCCATCTGTGCCCATCCCAAGACGCCGATGGCGATGTACACGTTGGCGACACTCGGCTGCAGGATGGCGACCAGCGCGATGACGAACAGCAAAAACGGGAAAGCGAGGATGATGTCGGTGAAGCGCATGATCACCATGTCCACCCAGCCGCCGAAATAGCCGGACACCACACCCAGCACCACGCCGATGACCAGCGAGATGAGCGCTGCGAAGACGCCGACCTCGAGCGACACGCGCGCGCCGAAGATGACGCGAGAGAGGACGTCGCGGCCTTCTGGGTCGGTTCCAAGGAGGAATTGATGGGACGGTCCCAGCGGCATGCCCATCTGGTTGAGGCCGTTGTCGAACTGGTGGAGCGGGTCATGCGGTGCGAGCACTGGTGCGAATACCGCCACCACAATCATCACCAAGACGATGAACCCGCCGATAAACATCGAGGGGTACGACCGCATCAACTTCCACAGGCGTTGGCTGCGGGTGCGCGGGCGCGGACCTGCCGCGACGGCCGCTGAATTCGCTGGTTGCAACGGGAGTTGACTCATCGCGGAATACCTCCTTCCACCGCGGAACCGTACAGGTGACATGCGACAAAGTGCCCCGGCCGCTCTTCGCGCCACACCGGCTTTTGCTTCCGACAGATGTCCATCGCGTGTGCGCAGCGGGTGTGAAAGGGACACCCGGTGGGCGGATTAGCTGGGCTCGGAAGGTCGCCCGAGAGCAGAATTCGCTCGCGCTTCGCCCGCGGGTCCGGGTGGGGAATCGCGGACAGGAGCGCCTGTGTGTACGGGTGCAGCGGATCAGAGAACAGTGCGTCCGAAGTCGCGAGTTCCGCGAGTTGGCCTAGGTACATCACGGCCACGCGATCACTGATGTGGTGCACGACGCTGAGGTCGTGTGCGATAAACAGGTAGGTCAGCTTGAACTCTTCCTGCAGGTCTTCGAGCAGGTTGATGATCTGCGACTGAACGGACACGTCGAGTGCGGAGACCGGCTCGTCCAACACGAGGACGGAGGGGTTGAGGGTGAGCGCTCGCGCGATGCCAATCCGCTGCCGCTGCCCGCCGGAAAACTGGTGTGGGTAACGGTCTTTGGCGGACGGATTGAGCCCGCAGCGCTCGAGCATCATCTCGACGCGCTGGATGCGCTGCTTCGGTGTGTAGAGGCCGTGGACCTCCATCGGGCGGGACAAGATGGTCCCCACCTTGTAGCGCGGGTTGAGCGAGGAATACGGGTCCTGGAACACAATTTGCAGGTGTTGGCGCATCGCGCGCATCTCAGACTTGTTCAGTTGGCTCAAATTTTTATCCTTAAACCAAACCTCACCCGAGGTCGGTTCCAGCAGGCGAAGCAGCGTCCGGCCAGTGGTCGATTTACCGCAGCCGGACTCTCCGACGATGCCGAGGGTCTCCCCCGGGAAGACCTCGAAGGATACGTCGTCGACCGCCCGAACGTGGCCAACGGTGCGGCGCAATACACCCCGTTTGATAGGGAAGTACTTCTTCAGGTTGGAGACGCGGAGCAAGGCTTCTGTCACGACACGGTCCCTCCTTTCTGGTGCAGCCAGCAGCTCACGCGGTGATTCGGTTCGACATCGAGCAACTGCGGCTCGGTGCTGTGGCAGATGTCCATCGCGCGGCTGCAGCGCGGGGCGAAGCGGCACCCAGGCGGCATCGCCCAGAGGGGGGGTACCTGGCCCGGAATGGGGCGCAGACGCTCGCGCTTGTCCAGATCTGGGAGGGAGCCGAGCAACCCCTGCGTATACGGGTGTTCCGGCTCGTAGTACAGGTCGTCCACAGGGCACTCTTCGACGACCTTTCCGGCGTACATGACGGTCACGCGGCTACACATCTCCGCGACGACGCCGAGGTCATGCGTGATGAGCAGCAGAGACATGCCGCTCTCCTCCTGGAGCTTCCGGAGCAGGTCGAGGATTTGGGCTTGGACCGTCACGTCGAGCGCGGTCGTGGGCTCGTCCGCAATCAACAGCTTCGGCTTGCAGGCCATGGCCATGGCAATCATGACGCGCTGCCGCATGCCGCCGGACAGCTGGTGCGGATACTCCTGCATGACCCGGGCCGGGTTGGGGATGCCGACCTGAGCCAGCAATTCTTTCACACGTTCGCTCATCTGCCGGCTGGTGAGGTGAGCGTGCATCCGGAGTGGCTCCGCAATCTGGTCGCCGATGCGCAGGATGGGATTGAGCGACGTCATCGGTTCTTGGAAGATCATCGACACGTCGTTCCCGCGGACCCGCCGCAGTTCCTTGTCGGTGAGCGTTGTCAGGTTTCGGCCCTGAAGCGAGATCTCTCCCTCGACGCGCGCTGTGCGCGGCAACAGCCCCATGATGGCCAACGACGTCACGCTCTTGCCACAACCGGATTCGCCGACCAAACCGACCGTCTCACCCGGAGCCATTTGCAGGTTGACGTCCTGCACTGCGCGAATCCAACCGTCGTCAGACTTAAACGAAATAGACAGGTTGGAGATGTTCAACAAGGTATCGGTCGCTTGAAGAGTCAATGAAGTCCTCACCACCTATGAAAAAGAATGATTGTAGAGAAGGTCTCATTTAATAAACCCATCCGGATTCACTTTTGTCAATGTAGACAATTGGCAGTTTATTTCGGGCGGAGGAACAACCACAATTTCTTCAATATCCTTGCCGTGGTGGCGGGCGATGGCGGAATCGGCCGGTCGGAAGACGACAAAGATTCCATCGATGCCCACCTTCGAATCAGGCTCACGCCTGCTGTACTGCACGACCGCAGTGTAGGAATGCCGTTCACACGCGAACGCCAGCCCGAAGTCGGGACTGGCGTTCTCCCGCGTGCTGGCTGGTTACCGGTTCGCGATGGCAGCTTCGATTTCCTCGACGGTTTTCGGGATACCAGGGGTGAGGATTTCGCATCCCGACTCGGTGACGACCACGTCGTCCTCGATACGGATGCCAATCCCCTCGTCTTCCAGATACAGCCCGGGCTCGATGGTGATGACGGCCCCGGGCTGGATGGTCATGCGGGCGTCCCACACGTCGTGCGTGTCGAGGCCGAGGGAGTGACTGACGCTGTGGTAGTAGTACGCTTGAAGCTCGTCATCCTGCTGAATCTTGCCAATCCGCTTGAGCCCTTCCGCGAGAATGGAGCGCGTGATGTCGTTAAGCGCCTTGAGGGTCATGCCGGGTTTGACGGCGGCCATCGTCTCAATCTCCGCTTTCAGCACGATTTCATAGATCTCCCGCTGTCTCGGCGTGAACTTGCCGTTCACCGGGAAGGTGCGCGTGACGTCCGAGCTGTAGTACCCGTGGGCTGCGCCAAGGTCTGTCAGGACCAACTGCCCGTCTTCCAGTACCTCGTCGTTGTCCACATAGTGCAGGACGGTCGCGCGTGGGCCGCCGGCGACAATCGGCGGGAATGCGTGCTCCTTCGTACCGCGCTGTTTCAGTGCGAAGTCGAAGTAGGCTTGTAACTGGTACTCGTACATCCCTGGACGGACGTTTCGGTACATGTTCAGGACGCCCTCGCGCGTGATGTCTGCCGCCTTGCGGATCTCGTCGAGCTCCTCCGCAGACTTGACCGCCCGCAGTCGGACAATGGCCGGAAACGCGTTGTCAACCGGCAGGTGCGGAAGGCGTTCGCGCAGTTGTCGGGCGAAGGCGTGTGCGGGAGAGTGGGGTGTCGCCCAGGACTCGGAGGGTAGGCACAGGTACACCTTGTCGATGGGCGAGCGGCGGAACAGGGCGCCAAATGTGTCGTCGAACTCCTCCAGATAGCGGATCTGCCCGATACCCGACGCCGCTTCGGCTTCCTCTGGGGTCATCCGGGCACCGACCCACTTTGCCGCCAGTTCATCGGTGTGTTCGATGAACAGGGTTTCCTCCACCGCGCCGCCGCGCTTGACCAGTAGGAAAATCACGTTCTCGCGGTCAATACCGGTCAGGTAGTAGAAGTTTCGATCCGGCGTGAACTCGTAATACGAATCCGCCGAGCGGTGTGGTGCGCGTCCGGCGAACAGCACCAGTGCGGCTCCATCGTCCAACTGTGTTGCGAGGTGCTGCCGGCGCTTTGTAAAGAGGCTTGCGTCCATCTCCATTCCTCCTCGTTGGGGACGCAGGGGGCAGGTGGCTGTTCGGCGAATCTCGGCCCCGCACCTGCGTCCGTTTCGTTCGCAGTACTTGTACGTTCCTATACTACAGGAATCTGCGGATGTCTGAAATCGGTTGGAAGCCGTGGCACCCGTGCGGACGGAAGTCAGGGTTGCCGGAACCACAACATTCGGAAACGTCGTGATAGAATAGAGAAGCGTGTTCCAAGGCAGCGGACGCTGCCGACGTACGCCGGCGCGGGAGCGGTCGACGACCGTGCACGTACATCGCCACAGGGGGGAATGACCGTGTCGCAACAGACCACTGCACCGTACGGGACGTGGAAGTCTCCCATCACGTCCGACCTGATTGTTCAAGGCTCGATTACGCTGGTGGCTGCGGGTTTTGAGGGCGCCGATTTGTACTGGATTGAAGCCAGACCTGCAGAAGCAGGGCGAAACGTCGTGATGCGCCGCGGGGTGGACGGCAAGATAGAGGAACTGACGCCGGCTCCGTACAACGTCCGTACGCGTGTACACGAATACGGCGGCGCCCCGATGGTCGTCCACGAGGGCGCTTTGTACTTCTCCAATTTCGCAGATAACCGGATTTACGTTCGGACACCCGATGGTCACATCCGGTCCATGACAGAGGACACCCACCACCGCTACGCGGATGCCGTGATTGACCACAAGCGCAGGCGCTACATCGCCGTCCGCGAGGACCACACCACATCCGACATTTTTGCGGAAACCACGCTCATTGCGATGAACCTCGACGGGAGCGGGGAGCAGGTCCTGGTCTCGGGGAACGACTTTTACTCCAATCCACGCATCAGCCCGGATGGGTCGAAACTGTGTTGGTTGACTTGGAACCATCCGAATATGCCGTGGGACGAAACCGAGCTTTGGGTCGCTGATATCGTGGACGACGGGACCTTGCAGCGCGCCCGCAAGGTCGCCGGGACGCGCGGCGAGTCGGTGATTCAGCCCGTCTGGTCGCCGGACGGGCAGCTGTACTTCGTCTCTGACCGCAGCAACTGGTGGAACATCTATCGGCTCGAAGGCGACTCGGCCGTCCCCATCCACCCGATGGACGCCGAGTTCGGCGGTCCCAGCTGGCAGTTCGGCCAGTCGGATTACGACTTCATCGACGAGCACACCATCGTCGCGACATACACGCAAAACGGCCGCCGCGACCTGTGCACGATTGACCTGCGGTCCGGCCAACTCTCCCGTATCGACAACGGGCACACGGCGTACACATCGCTGCACAGCAATGGCCGGCAAATGGTCTACATCGCGGCGTCTCCGACGGAGTTCGGCCGGCTCATCGTCGCCAACGCGGACGGGAGCGAAGAAGAAGTCGTTCGCGTCAGCGCGGAGTTGAGCGTGGATGAAGGGTACCTATCTCTGCCGGAGTCGATTGAGTTTCCGACCGAGGGCGGAAAGACCGCGCACGCCATCTTCTATCCGCCGACGAATCGCGACTTCACCGCACCGGACGGCGAACGACCGCCGTTGTTGGTGCACGTGCACGGGGGGCCGACCGGATCGAGCGCGAGCACGCTCAGCCTGACCACGCAGTACTGGACCAGCCGCGGTTTTGCGGTCGTGGACGTAAACTACGGTGGTTCCACCGGATACGGCCGGGAATACCGGGAGCGGTTGAAGGGGAACTGGGGCATCGTCGACGTCGACGACGCGGCCAACGCAGCGCTCTACCTGGCCAAGCGGGGGGACGTGGACGGAAAGCGGCTGTGCATCGCGGGCGGCAGCGCCGGGGGATACACGACGCTCGCCTCCTTGGTGTTCAAGGACGTGTACAGTGCGGGGGCAAGCCACTTCGGCCTCAGTGAGCTGGAGGTATTTGCGCAGGAGACGCATAAGTTTGAGTCGCGGTACATGGATAGCCTGCTGGGGCCTTACCCCGAGGCGAAGGACGTGTACTACAACCGCTCGCCCATCAATTTCATTGACCGGCTGTCGTGCCCGGTGATCTTCTTCCAGGGCCTCGACGACAAGATTGTGCCCCCGAACCAGGCGGAATTGATGGTGGATGCGCTCCGCAAAAAAGGGCTGCCCGTCGCGTACGTCGCGTTCGAGGGCGAGGGTCACGGTTTTCGGATGGCGAAAAACATCAAACGTTCATTGGATGGGGAGTTCTATTTTTACAGCCGCGTATTCGGGTTTGCGCCGGCGGACGATATCGAGCCGGTGGAGATTGAGAACCTGTAGTCGCTCGTGGCGGCGTGGCGCGACGACGCAGCGAAAGGAGTTTGCAACTTGCAGTTTCAAGAGATGACGTATACCCGTCCGGATTTGGACAGCGTGGAAGCTCGGTTCAAGGACCTACTCAGCGCCTTTCAGTCGGCGCCGAGTGCCGACGCAGCCAACGAGATCTTGGGCGAGATCAACCAGTTGCGCGCGGACGTGGACACGATGGGGACCCTCGCGTCCATTCGCCACGATATCGACACCCGAGACGCGTTTTACAAGGCGGAGAACGACTACTTTGACGAGAACCAGCCGCGCATCCAAGCACTGGTGATTGACTTGTATCGGATGGTCGCAGCTTCCCCGTTCCGGGCTGAGCTGGAGCAGGCGTGGGGGCCGCAGTTCTTCCGCCTTGCTGAGTTGGAAGTTCAATCGTTTGACCCATCCATCCTGCCCGAACGCCAGCAGGAGAATAAGCTGTCCAGCCGGTATGGCGAGCTCATGGCGTCCGCAAAGATCTGGTTCGAAGGAGAGGAGCGCAACCTCGCTCAACTCGGGCCGTTTCTGACGTCGCCAGACCGAGAGATGCGCCGTCGCGCCACCGAGGCGCGCTACGGCTTCATGGCTGAACACGCCGAGGAGTTTGACGAGATTTACGACGGACTGGTCAAGGTCCGCCAGAAGATGGCCGAGAAGCTCGGTTACGCGAATTTCGTCCCGGTCGCCTACGCGCGAATGGGGCGCTCGGACTACAACGCAGAGATGGTTGCGAACTTCCGCAAGCAGGTGGCAGAGACGATTGTGCCGCTGTGTACGAAGCTGCGGGAGCGCCAGCGAGATAGGCTGGGCGTGGACCAACTCCGGTTCTACGACGAGGGGGTTCAATTCCCGTCCGGCAACCCGAAGCCACACGGGGACCCAGCGTGGATTGTGGAAAACGGCCGGCGCATGTACAAGGAACTGTCGCCGGAGACGGATGCGTTCTTCACGGTGATGTACGAGAACGGCTTGATGGACCTGGTGGCGAAGCCCGGGAAGGCGGTCGGCGGCTACTGTACGAGTATCCCGAACTACCACGTGCCGTTCATCTTCTCGAACTTCAACGGCACCCTCGGCGACATCACCGTGTTGACGCACGAGGCGGGGCACGCGTTTCAAGGCTACACGAGCCGCCACTGGCCGCTGCTCGAGTACTGGTTCCCGACAATGGAATCCGCGGAGATTCACTCGATGAGCATGGAGTTCTTCACGTGGCCGTGGATGAAGCTGTTCTTTGCGGAGGAGACCGAGAAGTTCCACTTCCTGCACCTGCAGAGCGCTCTGCTGTTCATCCCGTACGGCGTGGCGGTGGATGAGTTCCAGCACTTCGTTTACGAACACCCGGAGGCGAGTGCGGCCGAACGGCGCGCAGCGTGGCGCCGCATCGAGCAGAAGTACCTGCCGCATCGCGATTACGCGGGCAACGAATACCTGGAGAGCGGCGCTTTCTGGCACCAGCAGGGGCACATCTTCTCCTCTCCTTTCTACTACATCGACTACACCCTGGCCCAGATCTGTGCGTTCCAGTTCTGGGTGCGGATGCAGAACAATCGGGATGCGGCGTGGGCGGATTACCTCCAGATCTGCAAGGTGGGGGGGAGTCAGTCCTTCCTCGAGATCTTGAAGACCGGCAACCTGCAATCGCCGTTTGAGGACGGCTGCGTGGCGTCCGTCGTCGCGGAGATTGAGGCCTGGCTGAATGGCGTAGACGACAAGGCGCTGTAATGGCTGACGCCGGAGGGTCGAAGACAAGGGGACGGGCTGGCGAATCACAACTTGGCTGAATGCGTCGAAACGAGCGGCGACGATGTCGCCGCTCGTTTGCGTCTACCGATGGGGTGACCGCGCCGCGGCTGTTTTCTCATCCAATTCTCATCAAATTCTCTGTGGTCTTTCGTGTGCCCCAAGCCGGAGCTGTGTTACGTTAGGAACCTGGTGTGCAGTTCACCTGGGGCAGGAGGGAACCCACGTTGCGAGATACGCAGAGTTACGGACGGGTTCGGACATCGCTGTGGGCCGGTGTGGGCTTGCTGGTGCTCGTGGCGACGGCCCTGGAGTGGCGTGGCATGTTCCGCTTGCACTACGTCGCGTATGACTATGTCTACTTCTACTATGCGTTTCGACAGGTGCTCGAACATCACGCGTCGTTTGCGGACCTGTATAACATCCACCGCCAGTTCACGTGGCTCACGCGTTTCCGGTATCCAATCAATCCATACAACCAATACGTCTATCCGCCGCAGTTCGCGGTCTGGTTTTCCCCGTTCGGCCTGCTGCCCTTTCGAATCTCGGCTATCGTCTGGATGTGCCTGTCAGCGGGTTGCTACTTTACCGGGCTGTGTTTGCTGTGCCGAATGCTTTGGAAACGGACGACGCGCGCACACGTGCTGGCGGTGTGTGCACTCGGGTTGATCATCACGCCCTTTGAGATTGACGTGGGGGCCGGCAACGTCAACAGCGTGCTGTTCCTCTTGGTCGTATCGACGTTTTATCTAGCGTATCAGCGAGGGCGCGCCCGATTCGCAGGGTTGCCGCTCGCCGCCGCCATCTTGATCAAAGTTACGCCGGGAGCCATCCTGTTGCTGTTCTTTCTGAGAAGGCGCTGGAAGGTGTGCACGTGGACCATCCTGTGGGCACTGTTCGGCACGCTGGTGACAGGGTTCGTCATCGGGTTTGGCCCGGTGGCTGCCTATGCAACACACTTCTTATCGCTCGGTCAGACCAGTATGCAGAACGGGCCAGCGCCCTACAACCAATCCGTCATTGGCGTGGTGGACATGTTACAATCACGTGGCTGGATGTTCCCACAGAAAGTTGTGCCGGATGTCTTCTACGGCCTGTTCCTATGCTGGGTCGGTCGGGGCGTCTGGCGTGCCATTCGTTACGGCCGACCGAGCTGGCGGCTCGATATCGCGCTGGGTTCCCTGATGCCCTTGCTGTTCTCCCCTCTGGTGGAGGAGATGCACCTGATGTTTGCACTCCCCGCCATCATGGTTCTGGCGAAGCCGGACGTATCCGCCCGTCGACTTCAGCGAACCGCGTTCCCCTTCAAGGTTGCGGCGGTGGTTTCCGTTGTGCTGTTGTCTCTTCCTGTGACGTTTTTGCTGAATGACATCACGGCCCGCTGGCCTTCACTGATGTGGATGCATATCCAGATGTTTGTCGTGCTGGTCCTGACCTACACCACCTTGGTTTGGGGGTACAGAGACACAGATGATGGAAGCGGATCTTCGAGAGACGATTCTGTTGATAGAGGACGAACCGGGCCTCGCGGGCTTCATGAAGTGGGAGCTGGAACACGAGGGGTATCGCGTGACGTGGTTGGCGGACGGCCGCGAGGGACTGAACGCCGCTCTGTCGGGGACGTGGGACGTCATCCTGCTCGATATTTTGTTGCCCAGTTTGAGCGGACTTGAGGTTTGCCGCCGCATTCGGACGCAGCTGGACACGCCCATCCTGATGATTACGGCGCGGGACGGGGTACCCGACCGGGTGGCAGGACTGGACAGCGGTGCAGACGATTACGTCGTGAAGCCGTTCGCGATTGAGGAAGTGCTGGCACGTATTCGGGCGCTCATCCGCCGCCGACAGGGAACCCCTCCGAGGCAGCGTGAGCAGCTCAGCTACCACGACCTTCACGTCAACCTTGCGACCCGGGAAGTCGTCCGAGCCGGCGTACGGGTGGATCTGACCGCGCGTGAATTTGAATTGCTCGAGCTTTTCATGAGGTATCCTACGCGCGTTCTCGCGCGGCCGTTCATCCTGGAGGAGGTTTGGGGATACGACTTCGAGGTCGACACGAACATTGTCGACGTCTACGTTCGGTATCTGAGACAAAAACTGGATGCCCCGTTCGGGGAGCCACTCTTCCATACGGTCCGAGGTGTCGGCTACGTCCTGCGCGCGGAGGAAACCGGCAGGGCGAGTCCATGAAACGGAAGATCACCCTGCTCACCGGCCTCGTCCTGTTCGTCATTCTGTGTGTCGTGGATGCGTTCACCTTCCTTACGTTGGACGCACATCTTCGTTCGGTTGCCTACGCCGACCTCGAGAACCGCGTGCAGTCGATGGCACAAGCGGCGGCGGACCATTTCCAGGACCGGTCCGCAAAGGATCGATCCATATCTCCCGGACGGTGGATGGACAAGTATGCGGGGGTCCACGATGCGGCGTATCTCATTGCCCCGGACGGACAACTGACCGCTGCGGTCGGTGGCCTCAAGCTGCCCTTTGCAAGCCTGCCTCCGACCGTGAAGTGGGCGGGCCCCTCGGTAGCGACGGTGAAGGCCGGCGGACACACGTATTACCTGGCGCAGGCACCGGTCGTGGACGAGGATGACGGCGGGAGTCTCGGTTCCGTTGCGATTGTGGAAATCCCGACGATTCGCACCGATGACATGCAGGAGTTGCTCGCGCTGCTTGTCATTGGCTCCATCGGCGCGCTGTTTCTGACCCTGGCGGGCAGTTACCTGGTCGCACTCACGAGTATGCGGCCGCTGCGCCGGATGGTGCGCCAGGTTGAGGAAATCGAGGCGTCTCAGCTGGAGCGCCGCATGACGGTCCCTGCCACGCGCGACGAAGTCGAACAACTGGCGCGAGCGTTCAACCGGATGCTCGAGCGGATCGAACGTTCGTGGAAACAGCAGGGACGATTTGTCGCAGACGCATCCCACGAGATTCGCACGCCGCTCACCGTGATTCAGGGTTACGCGAATCTTTTGGCGCGCTGGGGAAAGACCGACCCAAAGGTGCTGGACGAGGCGATTTCCGTGATTCGGGAGGAATCCGCAAGACTTCACGCGCTCACCGAAGATCTGCTGCTTTTGGCAAGGTCGGAAGCGGTGCAACAGTCAGACCGGCAACAGGGTGAGTTCGACATCTGCGACGCGGCGGAGATCATGCGCGAAGCGGTCTCTGTTGTGTCGCCGCTGTACCCTCAGGTGCCCATCGAGATGCACCTCGCGCCCGGCCAGGTGCAGTTTGCGCCGAGGCACCTCAAACGCGTGTTCATCAACATCCTCGACAACGCGTGTAAATACGGCGGCCAGTCCGTTCGGGTGGTGAGTGCGTGTGAGGGGTCGCAGTGGATTGTAGACGTGCGCGACAACGGGCGCGGCATCCCCCAGGACGACCTCCCGCACGTGTTCGACCGATTCTACCGTGTCGACAAGTCGCGGCAACGTGGAGCCGGTGGGACCGGCTTGGGTCTGGCCCTCGTCCAAGAGCTTGTGACGTCGTACGGTGGAGAAGTGGCAATTTCGAGCCAGTTGGGGGAGGGGACGACCGTGACGGTACGGCTCCGCCTCGACGATACACCCTGACGCTGCTGGGATTGTCGGGGTCAGGGTGCATCGGGCGCGTCAGTGGCCCTGCTGAACGAGGGTGCCCCGTCCCGCTGTCGACCTGGACGAAGCGAATGGCGCGCCAAGTGGATGTTCTCCAAATTGGCGCGCCACCTGCGGGAAATACCTGGTGATGCGAAGTCGTTACCATGGCAAACGGCGAGCGCTTGAGTGAGACGGGTTAAGACCCAGCGCCGACCTTTTGCTGGGCGGCCTTCAGCGAGCTTTCGTCAATCATGCGGTTGACGTCAATATTGCCCTCGACGTAACCTGCCTGCTGGTAGAACTTCAGCTGGTTCTCGATGTTGGCAGCGTCCACCTCGGCTTGGGGGTCGACGTAGATGAGTTCGCTTTGGATCACGCTCGGCTTCTGGTTCGTGTACTGCGCGATGATCTGCAGTGCCTTCTGCAGGTCCGGGTCACTGCTGTTCTTGTTCTGGTACACGTGTTGCATGTAGAAATGGACCGCCTTCAGGTAACCCTCCATGAACTTGGTCGCAGTGTCGGTCTCCGTGTGGAACTTCGGTGAGTAGGCGATGACCAGCAGGTCCGCTTTGACGTTGTCGTCCACCCACGCAATCAGGTGCGCCTTGCCGCTGTCCAGTGCATCGTTCGCCGACGGCTGCGGCAAGATGGCAGCGTCCACCTGGCCCGATTCGACAGCTGCCGTCAAGTTGGGAACGGTGTGCAGTGGCACGTCTTGCACGTCCTTGAGCGACAGGCCCTGTTTCTGCAGCATCGTGCCGAGCAGGTAGTCGAACGTGCTCCCGGCGGCCGTATCTCCGAACTTCTTGCCTTTCAGGTCAGCCACCGTGTGAACGCCTGCCTGCCAAGCCTGGTTGCTTGCCACCAGCGCCTCAAAGTGCTGCCCCGGCCAGATGCGACCCTTGTCCGCGACGATGTACTCCTTCTTGCCGCTGTTCCACATGTTGAACAGGCTGGCCGTGATGCCCGTGGCGCTCACGTCGAGGCTGTTGGCAGCCGTTGCGACGTCGATGTCGCCAGCCGCCTGGTACGTCTGAATGTGGACGTTGAGGCCGAGGTCCTTCCAGTAGCCGAGCCCCTCGGCGAGAAAGATGGGTGCCGAACTCACCAAAGGCGTCGTCCCGACCGTTACCGTTTGCGATCCGCTGCTGCTCGCACTGCTCGTCGTGTTCGCCGCCTCGTTCCCGGCAGCCGCGTTGCTCGCACCCGCGTTGTTCTGTCCACCGGAACCGCATCCGGCGACCAGACCGGTCGCCAACGTCAGAAGGGCGGCGGCCATCATCCATGGCTTCTTCATCTGTCTCCCCCCACCACTAGGCTTTCACTGTGTAGATGACACGACCATTGTATCACACCAGGTCATATGACCTGGTGCTATTCGGACTTCCACGGCAGCAACCAGCGCTCGAGCTGAACCAAGCCGCGGCTGAGGATGAGGCCGAGGATGGACAACAACACCACGCCCACCAGGACTTTGTCGGTCATCATGAGCGACGAGTACTGCAAGATCATCGCGCCAATCCCGTGCTGTGCGCCAATCATTTCTGCCGCCACGAGAATCAACAGGCTGAGACCGGCGCCGATGCGCAGCCCGGCGAAGATGGTCGGCAGAGCGGCGGGGACGATGACGCGGGTGATGACCGTGCGTCGGGTTGCGCCGAATGCCACCGCCGCTCGGATGAGCGATGGGTCCGTATTGCGAACGGCACTGTAGGTGCTGAACAGCACCGGAAACAGGACCTCCGCCGCAATCACCACGATTTTCGACAACTCGCCTGCGCCAATCCACAGGATGATGAGCGGAATGATAGCCAACTTCGGAATCGGGTAAAGGGCGTTCGCGACCGGGATGCCCACCCGCTCAGAGATGCGCGAGAAGCCGAGAATGACGCCGAGGATGACGCCAGACCCGGCTCCGAGCAGGTAACCCAGCGCAATCCGAGCCAGGCTGGTCCCCACGTTCATCCACAATTCACCGGTCTTCACCATCTCGAAGCCGGCTTTCACAATTGCAACCGGGCTCGGCAGGTCTGCCTCGGACACCCAGCCGATACCGGTCACGGTCTGCCATACGGCGAGGATGACCAGGATGCCAACCGGCGCAATCCAGCGCGGTGCGGACTTCTCCAAGAACCGCATGCGACTGTGGATCTCTGTCCGTTCGAATGCGTTCCTTCCCTGGGTTGTCTTCACGTCGTCCGTCTTCATCACCTCCTGTTTGCCCTCGGTGCGTTCGTCACCGGTCCTCGACGCCCTCCATGAATGCCGCTTCCGCATCGCGCCGGATGGTTTGCCAGATCTCCTCTGCGTACTCCATGAGGCGAACTTGGTGCGCGTGCTGCTTGCGCAGCGCGCGCGGGACGTCAATCGGAATGACCTTCACAATTCGGCCGGGCCGCCGGGACAGCACCACAACCCGGTCTGCCAACGCGACCGCCTCGTCGATGTTGTGCGTCACGTAAAGCGTCTTCTGGCGCACAGAATCCCACAACTGCATCAACTCGTCCTGCATCAGCAGCCGAACCTGCGCATCGAGTGCAGACAGCGGCTCGTCCATCAGCAGCAAGTCGGGTTCAATCACCAGTGCCCTGGCGATGCCGACGCGCTGGCGCATGCCGCCGGACAATTGGTGCGGGTACTTGTCCTCAAACCCCTGCAATCCGACCTTGCGCAGGCCCTCTCGGGCGCGCCTTGCGCGCTCCAACTTGCCCACCCCGACCTGCTCCAACCCGAACTCGACGTTCTTCTGCACCGTCCGCCACGGAAACAGCGCGTGGTCCTGAAACACCATCCCGATGCGCGGTGTCCGCCCTGGAAGGACGCCGTCGAAGTAGACAGATCCCGATGTGGCCTCGGTCAACCCGGCGACAATCGACAACAAGGTCGACTTCCCGCAACCGCTCGGGCCGACAATCGCGACAAACTCCTCTTCCTCCACCACGAGGTGGATGTCCGCGAGGGCGGTCGTCTCCTGCCCCGCTTTGTCTCGGTATACTTTCGATAGCGCTTCGAGTACCAGCCGCATGGCATCCCAACCTTTGATGAGCGGTGGCGGGCCAGTTGATGAGCGGCCGGTGGGCGAACGGGCCCAAACCGCCCTCTGGTTCCTCCGTCCCCGGCGCGCTGCGTGTGAACGCGGGGACGTTACGCCCAGTGTATGTCCATCATTCTAAGATAAGATTCGGTTGAAAATCCATGTGAATTGTTGCATGAAGACACCGCTCAGGCGTCTGCCTGGCGGTGTGGTTTGCGACCTCGTGCCCTTCCGCCAGTTCCTCCAAGATTAAATTCGGATACCGCTTGGCGCGGTAGCCAATCACGAAAAACGTCGCCTTCGCGTGGTAGCGCCGCAACAGCCGCAGGACCTGCGGCGTGTACGTCTCGCTGGGTCCGTCGTCGAAGGTGAGGGCAATCGTTTTGTCGATGGTTTGAACCTTGCGGACGATTTCGGGGCGCGGGGCCTGGGCGGTTTGTTCAGCGACGACCGGAGTGTATGCGGTGCATTGCACGGCCACCCAAGCTCCAAAGAATGACAGGACCCAGGCCTTCCGTCGACGGTTCATCATGCGGCTCAAATCCCCTTCTGACGACCGATGTGCGCAGGTTGCCTGGGTCTAGCATGCGGTTGTGGATGTCGTTTCATGTAACAGGTTTGGGTGCCGCGGAACTCACACGTGCGCGAGGCTCACCTGGCGCATATCCCCGGTTTCGGCATACCGTTGGTGCCACCGCAGCGCTTCTTCGAGCAGGTGTGGTGTCTGTCCGCCTCGCGCACTGGCGCGCTTCAAGTAATCCAACAGGCTGTCCCGGTAGGATGGGTGAGCGAGGTTGGAGATGATGGTCTTTGCGCGCTCGCGAGGTGTCAGACCGCGCAGGTCGGCGAGACCCTGTTCGGTGACCAGCACGTCCACGTCGTGTTCTGTATGGTCGACGTGCGGAACGAATGGGACAACGCTCGAGATGCGCCCGCCTTTGGCGACCGATTTGCTCACGAAGATGGTCAACCCCGCATTGCGCGCGAAATCTCCAGACCCGCCAATCCCGTTCATCATCTGCGTTCCGCCCACATGGGTCGAGTTGACGTTCCCGTAGATGTCCATCTCCAATGCCGCGTTGATGGCAATGACGCCGAGTCGACGCACCACTTCGGGATGATTCGAGATCTCCTGCGGGCGCAGGACGACCCGATCGCGGTACGCGGCGATGGAGCGATTGACGTGTGCCTGCATGCGCTCGGACAGGGTGAACGAGCATGTCGACGCAAAGGACACCTTCCCGGCGTCAAGCAATTCAAACGCCGAGTCCTGCATCACCTCGGTGTAGATTTCGAGATTGTGGAAGTTGGACCGGGCCAAGCCGGAAAAAACGGCGTTTGAAACGGAACCAACGCCGCTCTGCAGCGGCGCGAGATGGGCTGGCAGACGACCCATTCGGACCTCGTGTTCGAAGAAGTCGAGGATCAACCCGGCCATTCGTTCCGTGTCCGCGTCTGCCGGCCCGACGTTTGACGGCGTATCCTGCAATGTAGAGGGCACCACAGCGACAACCTTGTCCGGGTTGCACGGGATGGCCGTTGTGCCAATGCGGTCGCGGACGTTGGTAATCGGAATCGGCATTCGGTTCGGCCGAGCTGCAGGCAGGTAGATGTCGTGTAATCCTTCGTACAGCTCTGGTATGTTCTCGTTGACCTCCACGATGACGTGTCGGGCCTGCTCTACGAAGACAGGGCTGTTGCCGACGGACGTGGTTGGGACAATCCATCCATCCTCCGTGATGGCCGCCGCTTCGATGATGGCTAGATCCAGTTCGCCGAGGAAGCCACTGCGCAGCTGTTCAGCCGTGTGACTGAGGTGTTGATCCAAGTATCCGACGGTCCCGGCATTGATACCAGCGCGCAAGGCGGAATCCGACTGATAGGGGAGGCGCTTCGACACGATTCCGTTTCGCGCGAGCACCCCGTCGGTCTCGCCAAGGGACGCACCGGAGAACAACTGAATGGACAGCCGTTCGCCCGTGAACCGTACCCGGTCGACCAGTGCCTGCAGCACAGCCTTCGCGTCTCCGGCCTTTGTGAACCCGCTGACCCCGATGGTCATGCCGTCGCGGATGTAGGCTTGTGCGGCCTCAGCCGGCATCACGCGCCGGCGCAGGTCGCGGTGCCGAATCCGGTCTTCTAGCATGACGCTCACCTCCAACCTGCTTTGCCAATGGAAGCGTCCGTATGCTGCCATGGTCGTAAGCGCTTTCCGCCCAGAAAGTATAGAACACGCCGGCTGGAGTGTCAGCGGCATATCGACAGAACCCGATATACACGGACAGAACGGGGAACTGCAGGACGGACGCATCCCTTCGAAGGCAGGGAGGTGGTCCGATGGACGGGCTCTCTAAAATCCGAGTGCCCGGCGGACGTTTCGAACATACGTTTGGGCGACGGGGATCTCCGTACGCCGCTCGTCACGGACCACAACGACCAGGTTGGACCGCCGATCTCGGTAGAGGTGGTCAATCCAGGCGACGTTGACGATGAAGGAGCGGTGTACGCGAAGGAACCGTTCGGGCGGCAAGCGTCGTTCCAGGTCTTGCAGCGGCGTGCCCATCGCGAACGCCTCCGTTGCCGTATGGTAATAGGTCTTCTTCTGGTAACTTTCAAAGTAGACGACGTCGCTGATCTGCGTCGGGCGCCAAAGATGCTCCTTTTCCCCGGTCACGAACGTGAGCGGCGGCATCGCCGGAGATTGCTTCGGGGGCAGGATGATGGTCAACACAGAGGCCAGTCCGGAGTCAAGTTGCAACGGGTAGCCGAGCCCGTGGTACGGGATGCCAAACACGGAGGCTTCGACGTCGGATTCCACGCGCTGGTGCTGCCGGAGTACGCGTTCGGCGATACTGCCCGGTCGGACCGCTTCACCCGGGTGGATTCGGATGTCGTATGCGCCGGGGCTGTAGACCGTATACCGTTCCAGGTCTGCGACGGCAATCGACGCGGTTGGCGGCAACCAGTCGCGCAGCACCTCAGGAAGCTGTCGCAACAGAGCAGTCGGAACCACCTCCGGGAGGGCAATCTGCGCGTCCCCCAAGTTCTCCTGACGGATGGGTTGCCTGTCGTCCACAGGTCGTTCGTACGCCACCCCGCATTCCTCCCGGTTGACATCCTGCACAATTTTGCTACGCTTACCGTAATCGATGGCGTCCATGGCCCCTGCAGTCGGTCGCCCTGGGACGCATCGCGACAACCCTACAATGTCATAGCCATCCGATTCTTATCAAGAGAAGTCGAGGGACTGACCCGATGACGCTTCGGCAACCAGCACCCGAGGGGTGCCCGGTGCCAATTTCAGAGGTTCCCGCCGGAATGTGCCGGGACCGAAGATGAGAAGGTCGGCGTTGCGTGGAAAGCCACGAATTGCGAGCCCTTCTCTCCCTGCGAGTGAGGGGCTCGTCGCATACAGGGCGGGCATGGCAGCCTGCGAAGGGGCTATCGGAAGGACGGAGGATCAGCGAGATGGACACGACGGCGGCAAATCCAACCACGAGTGATTCAGCACCTGGGCGAACGGTGTTCCCGGCTTCGGGAACGGAGACGGCACCCAGAGCGGCACAGCTTCAGCAGGCCCTGGCAGAGCGCATCCTCATCCTCGACGGAGCGATGGGCACGATGATTCAACAGCAGAACCTGACCGAGGCGGACTTCGGCGGGGCCGCTTACGACGGCTGCAACGAGTACCTCGTCGAGACGCGTCCGGACGTCATCCGCTCCATCCACGACGCGTATCTCGCCGCTGGAGCCGATATCGTGTCGACGGACACGTTTGGCGGTACGCCGCTGGTGTTGGCGGAGTACGGTCTGGCTGCCGAGGCGGAAGCCCTCAACCAGCGGGCTGCCGAGATTGCCCGAGCTGCGGCGGACGCGGCGTCGAGCGAGCGGTGGCCGAGGTTCGTCGCGGGATCAATGGGGCCGACGACGAAAAGCCTGTCTGTCACGGGCGGCACGACCTTCGACGAGTTGACAGAAGCGTACGCCCTGCAGGCGCGCGGGCTGCTGCGCGGCGGGGTGGATCTGCTCCTTGTCGAAACCTCGCAGGACATGTTGAACGTGAAGGCGGCGAGTTTCGGCATCCGCCGCGCGTTCGCGGACACGGGGCGGGAGGTGCCGATTATCGTCTCCGGCACCATCGAGCCGATGGGCACGACGCTCGGCGGGCAGACCATCGACGCGCTGTACTTGGCGGTCGAGCACCTGCGCCCGCTCGCAGTCGGCCTCAACTGTGCGACGGGGCCGGAATTCATGCGCGACCACCTGCGAACCTTGGCCAGCCTGGCGCAAGCCGGTGTGAGCTGTTACCCGAACGCCGGGCTTCCCGACGAAGCGGGCCACTACCACGAGACGCCGGAGAGTTTTGCGAAGAAGATGCGCGCGTTTGCCGACGAAGGTTGGCTGAACATCGCAGGCGGTTGCTGTGGAACCACGCCCGCCCACATCGCGGCGCTCTGCAAGGCGCTCGCGGGTGCGCGGCCACGGCCTCTGGCACCACCGCACCCGCATGCCGTGTCCGGGCTGGAAGCCGTCGTGTTCAGCGACGACGCGCGCCCCATCCTGGTGGGGGAGCGGACGAACGTGATTGGCAGCCGCAAGTTTCGGCGCCTCATTGCGGCGGGGGACTACGAGACCGCGGCGGAGATTGCCCGCGCACAGGTCAAGTCGGGCGCGCAGGTCATGGATATCTGCCTGGCCGACCCAGACCGCGACGAGGTGGCCGACATGGACGCGTTCTTGCCGCACGTGGTCCGCAAGGTCAAGGTGCCGCTGATGATTGATTCCACCGATGCGGCGGTTGTCGAACGCGCGTTGAAGCATATGCAGGGGAAGTCCATCATCAACTCCACCAACCTCGAGGACGGCGAGCCGCGGCTGGCCCGCTTTGCGGAATTGGCCCGGACCTACGGCGCGGCGCTCGTCGTCGGCACCATTGACGAAGCGGGGATGGCCGTCACGCGCGAGCGCAAGCTCGACATCGCATTGCGGGCGTACGACCTGCTCGTTCACCGGTACGGTCTCGCTCCGTCCGATATCATCTTCGATCCGCTCACCTTCCCGGTCGGGACGGGCGACGAGAAGTACATCGGGTCGGCCCGCGAGACGGTGGAGGCCATCCGTCTCCTCGGCGAACGGCTGCCGGAATGCCCCACCATCCTCGGCGTCAGCAACGTCTCGTTCGGGCTGCCGCCGGCCGGGCGCGAAGTGCTCAACTCGGTGTTCCTGTACGAGTGCACCCGGGCAGGGCTCGGGTACGCCATCGTCAACGCGGAGAAACTGGAGCGCTACGCGTCCATCTCGAGGGAGGAGAAGGCGCTGTGCGAGCGCATCTTGTTCGCCACGGACGACGCGGTGGTGGCTGAGTTCACGGCGTTCTATCGCGAGAAAAAGCCGGTGTCGGCCGTGCCGCGGGAGCGGTTGCCGTTGCGGGAGCGAATCAGCCAGTACGTGGTGGAAGGGACGAAAGATGGGCTCATCGCCGACCTCGACGAGCTGTTGCGGGAGATGGCCCCGCTCGACATCATCAACGGGCCCCTGATGGACGGGATGGCGGAAGTCGGCCGGCTGTTCAACAACAACGAGCTGATTGTGGCGGAGGTGCTGCAGAGCGCTGAAGTGATGAAGGCGGCGGTGGCTCATTTGGAGCCGTTCATGGAGCGGGTGGACGGTGCCAACAAGGGCAAGGTGCTGCTTGCAACGGTCAAGGGCGACGTGCACGACATTGGCAAGAACCTGGTCGAGATCATCCTCGCGAACAACGGCTTTGAGGTGGTGAACCTCGGCATCAAGGTCCCACCCGAACGATTGGTGCAAGCCGCATCGGAACATCGCCCCGACATGATTGGGCTGTCCGGCCTTCTCGTGAAGTCCGCCCAGCAGATGGTGGTCACAGCGGAGGATCTGCGCGCAGCCGGCGTGCGGCTGCCCTTGTTGGTGGGCGGCGCGGCGTTGACGAAGCGGTTTGCCTACACCAAGATCCAGGGGGCGTACGACGGGCCGGTGCTGTACGCGAAGGACGCGATGGAGGGACTGGACCTCGCCAACCGGTTGGTGGCAGACGAGGCTGCGCGGGCGGAGCTGTTGGCGCAGTTGGAGCGAGATCAGGCGGAGATGCGGGAGCGCAGCCGCGACGCCGAACGGGTGCGGTCGGCGGCTCCACCGCGCTTGGCGGTGTCCGACGTCCGCCGCGACGCGCCGGTGTTTGCGCCGCCCGACTTCGACCGGCACGTGCTGCGCAGCATCCCGCTGTCACACATCCGCCCGTACCTGAACCTGCAGATGCTGCTCGGGAAGCACCTCGGGTTGGCGGGGAACGTCGAGAAGCGCCTGGAAGCAGGGGACGAGCAGGCCCGCAAGCTGCTAGACCTCGTGGAAAGTCTGATAGCAGCCGGTGCGTCGGAGGGGTGGCTGCAGGCGCACGCGGTGTACCGCTTCTTTCCGGCGCAGGCCGACGGGGACCGCGTGTGGGTGTTCGATCCCGCTGGGCTCCCGGCCGCTTCTGCGGACGCCCCGAGCGTCCGCCCACCGGTTCTGGAGCAGTTTCACTTTCCGCGCCAGGCGAAGCCGCCTCACCTGTGTCTCGCGGACTTTCTGCGTCCGGCGGAGAGCGGCGAGATGGACTACGTCGCCTTCTTCACCGTCACCACTGGCCGCGGCGTTCGGGAACGGGCGGCCCGCCTGATGGAGCAAGGGGCTTACCTGCAAGCGCACGCCCTTCAGGCGCTCGCCCTGGAGTTGGCGGAGGCGACGGCGGAGCGGGTGCACCACGTGCTGCGCGACGCGTGGGGGTTCCCGGACCCGCTGGAGATGACGATGCGAGAGCGGTTTATCGCGCGCTACCAGGGGATCCGCGTGTCGTTCGGGTACCCGGCGTGCCCGAACCTCGAGGACCAGGCGCAGTTGTTCCGGCTCCTTCAGCCGGAGGACATCGGCGTGCGGTTGACGGACGGGTTCATGATGGAGCCGGAAGCGAGCGTGTCGGCGATGGTGTTCGCCCATCCGGAGGCGCGGTACTTCAACGTCGAAGGGTAGGGGCGGCGGCTTTCACGGTTTCGGCCATTCGGGAAGTGAGGGGGAGAGAGCATGGCACAGGAGATTCCGGACGGGCCGGTAGGCGGCGCGCGGGCGCTGTTGGCCGAGCGGGTGGTGGTCGCGGACGGCGCGATGGCCACGCTCTTGCACCAGTCCGGGGTGCCGGTGCGCACCTGCTACGAGGCGCTGTCGCTCACGCAGCCGGCCCTCGTCCAGGGGGTCCATGAAGCGTATATCCGCGCGGGGGCGCAGGTGATTCAGACCAACACCTTCAGCGGCCACCGGCTGGGCTTGCTGCGGTACGGGTTGGAGGGGCAGTTGCGGGAGGTCAACCGGGCAGCCGTGAAGGCGGCCCGAAGAGCGGTGTCGCGGGCAGGGGCGGCTGCCGGGAAGCCAGTGTACGTGTTTGGGACCATCGGTTCGGCGCAGGACATCGGCGGCCAGCGTTGGGTCGCTGAAGCCGGTTGGGGCGCGCTGCGCGAGGTGTTCGCGGAACAGCTCGAAGCGTTGCTCGAGGCTGGTGTGGACGGGCTGATCTTGGAGACTTTCGCGAGCCTGGAGGAGATGCGCATCGCCCTGGAGGTGGTGCGCGCGGCGACCGATTTGCCGGTTGTCGCGACGCTCTCTCCGGACGCGGCAGAGGTGACCCGCGACGGCGTCCCGATGGCGCAGGCCTTGCGCGCGATGGCCGCCCTCGGTGCGGACGTCGTCGGGCTGAATTGCCGGCTCGGGCTTGCCGGTATCGCGCGGGCGTACGAGCGGGTGGTCCCGCAGCCTTATCTGTTCTTGGCGGCGGTCCCGAACGCCGGGCTGTTGCATGTTCACGACGGCACCTACGGCTACACGGCCGGCGCAGACTACTTCGCGGAGATGGGCGAGCAGTTGGTCCGCCAGGGCGTGCGCTGGATGGGCGGCTGTTGCGGGACGACGCCGGAGCACATCCGGAAACTGGCCGAGCGCCTGACAGCGGCCGGGTTCCTCGGCACAGGTGCCAGCGCCGGGCAGGCGGAACGGGAAGTATCGGCAACCGCGACCGTCCGCGCGGTCGACGTCCGAGAGCTGCCCCGCGCCGAGCCGGCCGGCGCCGGTGCGGACATCGACGTCGTTCGGCCGGCAGACGTCTCGCCACTGTTGCGACAGGTGCGGCAGCGGACGACCGTGATTGTCGAGCTCGATCCGCCCAGGACACCCCACCTTGGCCGCTACCTGGCGGGGGCGCGGGCGCTGCGCGACGCCGGGGCGGATGCTGTCACCTTGGCGGACAATAGCCTCGGTACGGTGCGGGTGAGCAATATGGCCGTCGCCGCGCTGCTGAAGCCCGAGGGGATTGAGCCCTTGGTGCATGTGACCTGCCGAGATCGGAATCTGATAGGGCAGCAGTCGCACCTGATGGGGTTTGACGTGCTGGGCATCCACCACATCCTCCTCGTCACGGGCGACCCGTCACGGTTTGGAGATCTGCCCGGCGCGACCTCGGTGTACGATGTCTCGTCGATTGAACTGACGCGGATGGTGCGGCGGTTGAACGAAGGGGTCGGATTTTCCGGCCAGCCGCTGAAGCACCCGTCGCGGTTTGTCATCGGCACCTCGTTCAACCCGAACGTGCACAACTTCGACAAGGCGGTGGAGCGGCTGCGCCGCAAGCTGGACGCGGGGGCGGATTACGTGATGACGCAGCCGGTGTACGACGTGCGGATGATGGAGCGGATTGCGGAAGCGGCGGACCGCCTCCGCGTACCGGTGTTCATTGGCATCCTGCCGCTGGTGAGTGCGCGCAACGCACGCTACCTGCACAACGAGGTGCCCGGCATTGAGGTGCCGGACGAGATCTTGCGGCGGATGACGGAGGCGCCCGCAGCGTCTGCAGCCCAGGTCGGGCTGGAACTGGCGCAAGGGCTGGTGGCAGAAGCGCGCCAGTTCTTTCACGGCCTCTACCTGATGACGCCGTTCCTCCGCTACGACCTGACGGCCCAGCTCACCGCGTTCGCAAAGGACGAGGCGGGCTCGCCGTCAATCCGCGAACACCTGTGACCACTCGCTGCGGGCGGCCAGCATGCGCCGGGCCAGTTCCTTCGCACCGCTCAGGCTGTGGCTGGCGGCCCAACCGCACTGCACCTCGTTGCAGGCGGGGACCTCGGTCGCAGCTTCGACGTCGCGGAGCGTCGTCTCGAGCAGGTCCATCACAGCATCGAGGTCGGACTGGTTCATCAAGGTCAGGTAGAACCCAGTCTGGCAACCCATGGGGCTGAAGTCGACCACCTGTTGACTGTGGTTGCGGATGTGCTCTGCCACCAGGTGCTCCAACGAGTGCAGCGCGGGCATCTCCATGTGTGCTTGGTTCGGCTGGCAAAACCGCACGTCGTACTTGTAGACGCGGTCGCCGTGCGGACCGTCCACCACGCCGGCCAACCGGACGTAGGGCGCCCGAACCCGCGTGTGGTCCAGGTTAAAACTCTCCACGTTCATCTTCTTCACCATTTGCTTACCTCCTCTAAGTCGGTGGTGGCGTGACATGTTGATGACGCGTCAACCCTCCGCCTGAAACATTGCGAGCATCGCCTGCAGGACGTCGCCGTGAAACCCGCTCGCGCCTTCCACCAACGTGCGCAGAGCGGTGGTGTGGCTCCAACCGTTCCACACGACCGCGGTCGCGTAGGCGTCCGCGACCTGTAGGATGCCGTCGAGCAGGTCGAGGTCGGCGGCCGAGAGGCCGTTCGGGAAGCCGGTGCCGTCCCACCGCTCGTGATGGCGGCGGATGAACCGGTACACAGCCGGGTGGAGCCCGAGTTCCGTGAGCATCGACGCCCCGAGGTCAGGATGCCGGGCGAATTGCTCCCATGCGGATGCGGACCGGCGCGGTGCCAGAGCCGCCTCCGGGTCCAACGCCGTCAGCCCGTAGTCGCAGAGCCGTGCAGCGTACACCAGGTGGGTTTTGTCCGCTGCAGGAACCGCCAGTTGGTCGGCCAGCGCCAGCGTGTACCGAACGCGCGTGTCGACCAGCTGCGCGAAACGGGGGGACAAGAGCTCCTGCGCGTTCATGCACTCGATGAACCACAGGAACTGCTCCATCATCTCCCCGGCGCGGGTGAAGGCGTCCGGGGGGACGGGGGAGCCGGATGGATGCCGCGATTCGCCGGACACTTGCAAGTGCTCGGCTGTCCACGAGGTGCCGGTCGTGCCCTGCGCTGGCGGAATCGACCGCCGCTCGGTCCCGTCTCCTTTCGCCAGACCCGGGGTGCCAGGGTCGCTCA
The DNA here is from genome assembly GCA_023511295.1 of Alicyclobacillus sp. Taxonomy (GTDB): domain Bacteria; phylum Bacillota; class Bacilli; order Alicyclobacillales; family Alicyclobacillaceae; genus JAIMBT01. The sequence continues at coordinate 42,439 of JAIMBT010000005.1, read as the reverse complement.
GCCACGTTTGCAAGTGCGACCGCGTGGCCGACCAGTCCGACCAATGATCCTGCATGCCGAACAGCAGTTCCGCCTTCTCCATCAGCCGGATGGCCGTGCGCTGGTCTCCGGTCTGGTAGGTGAGCTCCGCGAGCAGGCGGCTGATGTGGGCGAGTTTGACCCGCTCGACGTTGGTCACTTGGGATTGAAACAGGCGCAGGGCCTCTCGGGCGTAGTCGAGGCTCCGCTCGAACTCGCCGCAGCGAAGGTACAGCCGGCAGAGGCCGAAGAGGGCGACGAGTCGTTCGTCCTCGTACTGGCGCGCGTGTTCCAGGTAGGTTCGGGCCTCGTCGTACCGGCGCAGTTCCAGGCAGCAGACGCCGATGTTGTTGTACAACCGGCCGCGGAACTGCTCGGCGCCGGCTGCAGTAAACGCCGAGACGCTGCGCTGCATGTTCTGCACCGCCTCGCGGTAAAACCGGGTCGCCCACTGCACCGTCGCGAGGTTGTTGTACAGGGTTCCAAGGCGGAACTCCGACAGCCCCGCGGACTGTTCCAACAGGTCTGCAAGCAGACGGTACGCGCGGTCGAAGTTGCCGAGCGCGTGGTGCACCATGGCGAGGTGCATCTGCACCTTGGCCTGCGTGTCCGGATTCGCGGTCGCGGCGATGCCAGCGGCGCGCTCGAAGCAGGTGCCCGCATCGCCCACCCGGCCCAGTTGCATGCACACCTTGCCCATCTCGTCCCAGACCGCCACCTGCAGTTCGCAGCTCCCGGACCCAGAAGGGGATACGAGACCCGTTCGGCCACCGGCGGGTCCTGGACCGGCCGGTTCGGGCAGCAGGGCCTCCAGCCGTTCCAAGGCCGCATACAGGTGGCCGTCTGCAGCAAGGTGCATGGCCTGTCGCAAACGCTCGCTCGTCTGGTCCGTCATTGTCCGTTCATCCGTCTCCTGTTCTCCGAAACCTCCCGGCGCCCCGCCTGGAACGCGTCGCGACTCGGCGTCGCCGCCAAAGCACCGTGTCACGACTGCGGGATGCGAATCTCCACCTGCGTCCCCTGCCCCGGAGCAGAGTCAATCCGCACCGTCCCCTTCAGGTACCGGGCGCGCTCGTAAAGCCCGAGGATGCCGTAGTGGCCCGCCGGGATTTTGGCGGGGTCAAACCCGCGTCCATCGTCCTCTATTCGAAACACGTAGTCAGAACCGTCCATCGCGACGGACACGTGGATGCGCGTCGCCTCGGCGTGTTTGTGGACGTTGTTCAGCACTTCCTGGAGCAACCGGTAGACACCGACCTGGCGGGCCGGAACCAGCTTCAACTCCATCGATTCTGCCACCTCGTATGCAATGGGGAGCGCCCAATCCTCCTGGTTTCGGTCACACAGTTGCCCGATAGCCTGCAACAGTCCCACCTCGTCGATGGCAATCGGGCGCAGGTCGTAAATCAAGCGGCGGATCTCGCTGACCGCGCCGCGCGCCCGCTGGTACAGCCGGTCCAACTCCTCTGCCGCGAGGTCCGGTTGGCGCTCCAACATGCGCCGAACGATGTCGAGGCGCATGCTGAGGTTGGTGATGACCTGCGCTGGGCCGTCGTGCAGTTCGCGCGCAATCCGTCGGCGCTCTTCTTCTATCAGTTTGATACCTTGGTCGGTTTCGTCGTAAATCGGAAGATCTCCAGCGTTCATCTCACTCGCTCCCGTTGCTTTGGCTATCTCTATCATTGTACACGTTGCAGAGGGAATAAAAAGCGGCAGTGCGATGCGCACTGCCGCTGCAAAGACGGTTGTACGAGGCCTCGAACCCGATGTCTCTGTCACGTCCGAATCCGCGTCCGGATGTCGGGGGTGACGACGCACACGCAGAAGCACACGGCTGCCTCAGTCCCAGATGGGCTGAACGATGATGTCCGGCGAATACGGGCTGGTGCTGGTGCCTGTGACGGCGACGGCCGCACTGCCGGCCGTGGACGCACCAACAGCCCCAAACGCCATGACTGCGACTGCCGCAACGGCGACAATCGAGCAGACGCCAAGGAGCCACTTCTTCACGCGTATCCCTCCCTTCTAACGGTAGGAGCACCGGTAACCCAGCCGCCATAGAATCCCAAGATTCGACAGGCCTGTGGTTTTGCGTCCCCATCTTTCGGTGGGTTTGCCTTTACTTACATTGCCATTGTACACTCTTCTGAATTGGGGATCAATAGGGATACTAGAATATCTTTCAATCCTATCTGTCAAATTCGACGGGCCTCGCGCGCTATCGACACGCGGTTTCGACTCGGCCGCGGGGCGGCGGGGGATGGACGCTGCAGTTTTGTGGTAGGATGTCGGTGAACCGGACAGCCCGGTGGAACGCTGGGCCGTCAGAGATGCTTGAGAACGGGAGTGAACCGCGTGAAACGCTGGATGATATCTGTGGCCGTGGTCGCGGCCCTGGCGACGGGGTTTGTGTCTGGGTGCGCGGGGCCGCAGTCATCGAACGGATCGGCCAGCAATGGCGCCAATGCCCCGGCTGCGACCAACCCGGCCGCTGGCTCGAACGCCCCTTCGTCTGACCCGTTTGATCCAAACACGACCGCGACGGGCAATGCGGCTGCGGGGGATGCCCAGGTGATTGCGCAGTTCAAAACGGTCGCGACCGACCTGGTCCGCGCCTATGTCAACGCCCACAACGACAAGACGCTGGCGCAGTACAAGGTGGATGTGAGCCAAATCTTGATTCCTGGTTTGGCCCAGGGGGTCGCGAGCTTGGCGAAGTCCGGCGTGGACTACAACCACCCGATGACACCGAAGCAGATTCAGATCTCCGACGTGGAGCCGCAGAACAACTACCAGTTTCGCGCGCGAGCGGACGTGACGCTCCAGTACCCCGGCGGCAAGACGGAGCAGGTCACGTACCACGTGATGTGTATTCAAGACCAGAGCAGCCAGCAGTGGTTGATTGAGTCCATTGGTTGAAACGGGTCGCCAGGCGGTTCGTGGAAGGGATGGGTTTCGGGTCGTACCAGATCGCCCGTTTCGGGGAACACCGTGGCAACTTTGGCCGGCCCTCCATACTGTATGAGGAGGCTCCTTACGGAGCGAATCGACAGAGGAGGGAACACGATGCGGAAGAAGTCTGTCGCGAACCGCGCCAACAAGCGCAAGCCGAAGGCGACGTCGGCAACCCCACAGACCGCAGATACTCCGCTGCCGAGTGCGCAACCTGCTTCGACCAGCAAACCGCTTGACACGCTGAAGCAGAATCTGTCCGGCAAGCGCAAAGCGGTGTTTCAGATCTTGGACGACGTGAAGAAGGTCAAGCCGGAACAGTGGAAGGACCCGAACGAAGTGGAGCAACTGGCGAAGAACTTCGCGAACAAGTTGGGACTCCCTGTTCCGGAGCAGCGCATCAAGCAGTTCGTGAACGCCTACAAGGACGCGACCAAGAACGGACCGACGGCGAACGTCGACGAGCTCGTGAAGAAGTACGGGCACAACGTCGACGACGAGACGGTGAAGGAGATTAAGAAGTTCGTTCCAAAGACGAAGTGAGCGAGGAGCTCCCGCCGGGGAGCTCCTTTTGTACGAGCGGAGGACTGGGGCAGGGGGCGTTCCGGTATCCGGGAGGATGGGCGGCGGACCTCGATCCATGTCGAGGTCCGTTCACTCCTTCGCCGCTGGCGCAGCCGTCTCCGACGAGGCTTCGCCAGACTCCCCGCCCCCTCCGAACAGCCGGCTGCCGGCTGGTGAGTTCATCAGCGCCACGAGGATGTTTGTGAAGTCTTCGGTGGACAGGTTCTTCCCGCGCTGCTTAATCAGTTTGTCGAGTACGCCGGTTTCCTTGAGCGAATTGGTCGTGACGAACACGGTGTCGAGCACCTGCTCCGCCTGCTGCAAATAGCGCAGCCAGTTCTTCACCGTATTGCGCAGATTGCCGACGTTCTTCATCGTCTCCTGGATGTTGTCCGGAGACAAGATCTTCGCCAGGGGCGACCCTTTACCCGTTGGCGACGCCGGTTTGACGGCTGCGGACTGCGGCCGCGCGGAGGTGGATTTCCGTCGTGGCGCACGGTTCGGGCGCCGCCCGGTGGCCCGCGCCGCCCGACGCCCGGTTGAGGCGGCCCGTGGGACGAGGGCACGGTTCGGCTGTGGCATATGTTCACCTCCCGCCATGCTGCGGTTTGCACACGGCCCTGCGGTATTCTATGGCAACACGCGGGTGCGAGTGACAGACCTTCGGCCGTGAGACCGCGACGTTCGCGTGCCGGTATGTCCCTCCGCTCGGCAAGGCACACTAGCAGGGTGACGAAGCCATGGCGGCGTTCGGCCGCTCGGGGGAGGATGAATCATTGCAACGAGAGCGATCTATGCACGCGAAATACGGCGGGGTCCACTTCACCCAATTGCGGCACGCCCGCGAGATCAACGACTTCGTCCGCCAGTTGCCGGACGAGCAGCGGGACAGTCTGTTTGAGGTGCTGCAAGCGCTCAACGAAAACGGGTACATCCGGATTGAGAACGACGGTGAATGGATGGATCCGAGTCAAGAGATTCACCCGGATACCCATCGCGCGTAGGCCGGTTCGACCGGCTGTGTGGGGGTGTGGTGAGGGCACAGCGGCCCCGGTTCAACTGGAGGGCCGCTGTGCTCTGTCTGTGACGGTTTCCAGCTGACCCGGGAACCGTCAGTGCAGTTTTCGTACAAAGCGGCTCATGCGCTCGATGGCGGTTTCAATCTGCTCGAGCGAGGTGGCGTAAGAGAGGCGGATGTGATTCGGCGCACCGAAGGCGTCCCCCGGTACGGCAGCCACCAGTTCGTCCTCCAAGAGCGCCTCGCAGAACGCGACCGCGTTGGGGATGGCTTGCTCGCCGAGCCGCTTCCCAAAGTGGGCGGAGACGTTCGGAAACACGTAGAATGCGCCCTCGGGCAGTGCGCACGTGACGCCGTCCATCGCCTGCAGGGCAGAGACGAGCACGTCGCGGCGCTGGCGGAACATCCTCACCATCCGGTCCTCGTAGGTCGCCAGTGCGACCACGCCGGCTGCTTGGCTGATGCTCGACGGGTTGCCCGTGGCGTGGCTCTGCAGACTGGCGACCGCCTTCACCACGTCGGTCGGGCCCGCCATGTAGCCGAGGCGCCATCCGGTCATCGCGAACGCCTTGGAGAAGCCGTTGACGACAATCGTGCGCGGCATCAGTTCCGGGACGAGTGCCGCGATGCTCAGGTGCTCCACGTCGTATACCAGTTTCTCGTAGATCTCGTCTGTCACCACGAACACGTCGTGTCGTTCCAGGACGTGGCCGAGTGCCACGAGCTCCTCGCGGTGGTATACGGCGCCGGTCGGGTTGCTGGGGGAGTTTAACAGCACCGCCTTCGTCCGCGGCGTGATGGCTTGTTCCAACTGCTGTGGGGTCAACTTGAAGCCAGCGGCCTCGCTGCAGTCGACAACCACCGGCGTCGCGCCCGCGAGCCGAATCTGCTCGGGATATGACACCCAGTACGGTGCCGGCAAAATCACCTCGTCGCCGGGGTCGCAGATGGCCAGAAAGATGTTGAACAGCGAGTGCTTGGCGCCGGACGACACGACAATCTGCTCCGGTGCGTACTGCAGGCCGTTTTCCGTCATCAACTTGCGCGCGATGGCCTGGCGCAGCTCCAAGGTGCCGGTGGTCGCCGTGTACCGCGTGTTCCCTTCGACGATGGCGCGGATGCCCGCGTACGCCGTCGCCACCGGGGTGTCAAAATCGGGCTCCCCGACACTCATGTTGATGACCGGGCGCCCTTCCTTTAAGAGTGCCTTCGTCTTGGTGTCCACGCTCACCGTCGCGGACGGCGCGATGTCGCGAACCCGGGTCGAGATGCGGTGTTCCAATCGGCCACGCTCCTCTCAACGTTTGACGCCATTGTATCACGCAAAGAGCGGATGGAGCGCGGCTTTGGAACGCCCTGTCCGCGCCGAACGGAGGCTGCACAACTGCCGGTTTCCCTTTGCCGTGGTTGCTCTTCGGTCCCGAGCGAGCGCTCAGTGACGGGGGCTCAGGCGGTGGACCCAGCGGTGCCACCAGGCTTCAGCCGTCTGAATGGGGCTCTGCGGCTGTGGCGCAGTGGTCCTTGCCGGGTGCAAGCTACAGGGATCGGTCGGCCCTGTCCCGGGCAGGAACCAGTCGGTTTCTGTCACGGCGCATGTGTCCGTCGCCAGTTGGCCCGTGACGGGATCTATCACCCGCTTCTCCAAGCCCGCTGGTGGGGTGAACCACGGGCCGGGCAGGCGCTGTTGCGCCGTCCCCATGAACTTGCCCCAGATGGGCGCAGCGAGGTGCGACTCCATCTGGTCGAGCGGGCGGTTGTCGTCGTAGCCCACCCAGACGGCGCAGACCAGCTGCGGCGTGTAGCCGACCATCCACGCATCCGTGTCGGTGGTCCCCGTCTTTGCCGCCACCGGTCCGTGCAGGTACGGCCGAACCCGGTACCCCGTCCCGCCCGGCTCCACGACGCTGGTCATGAGGTCGGTCAGTTGGAAGCACGTCCGGCTGTCGAGCACGTGCTCCTTGTGCACCTCGTGCTGCTGCACGGTACCGTCCGCCGCTGACCGCACCTGTTCCACCGCGTACGGTTCCACCCGGTACCCGCCGTTTGCGAACGCGGCGTAGGAAGCCGCCATCTGCACGGGGCTGACGGGGAATACGCCGAGCGCGAGGGCCGGGTACGGCGCAAGCGGCGTCGTGATGCCGAGCTGCTTCGCTTCCTCCATCACTTGGTTCGGCCCGATGTCGAGGTTCGCCGTGACCGCGTACACGTTGTCCGAACGGGCAATCGCTTCGCGCATCGTGAGTGGCCGGTGCGCGTAGAGGTCGCCGTAGTCGTGTACGGTGTACAGTTTCGACTGGTCGTACAGGAAGGTGGTCATCTCACTTGCCACCTGTCGGTTCGGCGCCCACCCGTGCTGCAGGGCGGCCGCGTACAGCACAGCCTTAAAGGTGGACCCGGGTTGCCGCTCAGCGAGGGCGCGGTTGTACGGGCTGGTCGCGAAATCCCGCCCGCCGACCAACGCTTTGATGGCGCCGGTCTGCGGGTCGATGGCGACCAGTGCGGCCTGAAGGCCGCTGTCCTTCGGCAAGGTGGTGGCCACCGCGTGTTCGGCGGCTTTTTGCAGGACCGGATCAAGCGTCGTCGTGATGCGCAGGCCGCCTCGGTAGAGCGCGTCGTGGTCAAGCTGGAACGTCCGCGTCGCCTCGTGCAGGGCGGTGGCGGTGAAGTAGGGCGCGGCCGCGGCTGGGTCCGCCGGGGGATACACGTGCAGCGGCTGACGCAATGCGGCATCCGCCTCGGCCTGCGTCAGGAATCCAACTTTCACCATCCGCTCCAACACCAGTGATTGGCGCGCTTTGGCGGCGTCCGGGTGCACAATTGGCGAGTACAGCGCGGGGCCCCTCGGCAAGCCGGCCAGCAGCGCGCACTCCGCCAGGGTCAAATCCCGCACGGGTTTGTGGAAGTACATCTGTGCAGCGGCGGCGACCCCGTACGCGCCGTGGCCGTAGTAGACGGTGTTCAGGTACTGGCTGAGGATCTGCGACTTCGACTCGTGCAGCTCCAACTGCATCGCGAGCAGGGCTTCACGGAGTTTGCGGCCGAGCGTTCGATCCGGTTGCAAAAACAGGTTCTTCGCCAACTGCTGCGTGATGGTGGAGCCGCCCTGGAGCACGCGGCCGTGGCGCAGGTCGACCAACAGCGCACGCGCCGTCGACTCGAGGTTGAATGCGCCGTGTTGGTAGAAGCGCGCGTCCTCGACCGCCACGGTCGCCTGTTGCAGAAAGGGCGGGATCTCAGACAGCGGCACCTGCTGCGCGTGGGTTCCGCGCAGGGTCCACTCGGTGAGCACGGTGCCGTCCTCGGTCTCAATCCGGGTCGGATCTAGGAAGCTCTGGTCTGGCAATGGGGCGTGGCGCAAGCTGACGAGCACGGTGGTCATGCCTGCAAACCCGACGGCCACGGGCACCGCCACGAACTTGAGCCACCACGGGGTCTGGCGCCGGCGGCGTCCGGGACGGCCTCCGCCGCGGCCACCGGTCGGCCGTCTGGCGAGCGTTCGCTCTAGGGTCGTCGGCTGGTCAAGGGTCACGTCGGGTCCTCCTCGGTACCGCAGAAGCAGAACGAGCGTGGAACGGATGCCCTGCGATGGAATTCGCGGGTTATTTTGCGTTACATTGCCTCGTTTCATACCGGTCGTCCAGCCAGCTCATCCAACGGCACGTTGGCCGCGCCGGCGGAAATCGGCGCGTGGGCCAGTCGGACGGCGCGTGCCGGGCCGGCGGAACGGGCGGTGGGTGCGCGTTTACCGGCGGATCGGTTCTGGTATAATACGGGTCGGACTGGACGGCGCTGGACAGGTTCGATTCACGCGGCAGGCGGGAGTGCGCCTGGTCTGCGGGGGACTGCGCCCGACGCCGCCGAGATGGGAGGGTTTCAAGGTGCCAAAGACCGACCTGTGGTTTACGGAACTGCAAACCGACAAGCTGACAATCGGGCTCCGGATTAACCGGACCATTCACCGCGAAGTCACCGAGTTTCAGACGCTCGACGTGTTCGAGACACAGCAGTACGGCAACCTGCTCGTGCTCGACGGCTGTGTGATGACGACGGACAAGGACGAGTTTGTGTACCACGAGATGATTTCGCACGTGCCGCTGCACACACACCCAAACCCGAAGAACGTGCTCGTCATCGGCGGCGGCGACGGCGGCGCCATCCGCGAGATTGTGAAACACCCGACGGTCGAGCGGGCTGTGCTCGCGGAGATTGATGGCCGCGTGATTGAGGCTTCGAAGCAGTACTTCCCGCAGATTGCGAGCGGCCTGGCGGACCCGCGGGTGGACATCCAGGTCACGGACGGTATCCAGTACGTGAAAGACCACAAAGGGGAGTTTGACGTCGTGCTCGTCGACTCGACCGACCCGGTCGGGCCGGCCGTGGGCTTGTTCGCCCGCGACTTCTACCAGATGGTGTTCGACTGCCTCAAGGAGGACGGTCTGTTCGTCGCACAGACGGAGTCTCCGTGGGTCAACCAAGGGCTCATCCGCCAGGTGTACAGCGACATCGCGAGCGTCTTCCCGCAGGCGCACCTCTACCTCGCGTACATTCCCACCTACCCGACGGGGATGTGGAGCTTCACGATGGGGACGAAGCAGTACCACCCCCTGCGCGACCGGCAGCCCGCCCGCGTGAGCGGGACGAAGTACTACACTGAGGAAATTCACCAGGCGGCGTTCGTCCTGCCGCCGTTTGTGCAGGAGTTGACGCGCCAATGAGCGGCTTCGACGGCCAGGGGCTGCGCCCGCTTGATCCGGCGTACAGCGGCAACGTGTTCATCGGGGCGACGGAAGACTTCGGGGCCGCGCAGGCGGTCATCTACGGCATGCCGATGGACTGGACGGTCTCGTTTCGATCCGGCACCCGGTTGGGACCGACCCGCATCCGCGAGGTGTCCGTCGGAGTGGAGGAGTACAGCCCGTACTTGGACCGGGACCTGTCGGACATCCGCTACTTCGACGCGGGCGATGTCCCACTCCCGTTCGGAAATCCCGAGAAGAGCGTGGAGGCCCTCTACCGGTACGTGAAGTCGCTGTACGAGGCGGAGAAGCTGCCGCTTGGCCTTGGTGGGGAGCACCTGGCCAGCTGGGGACCGCTGCGCGCAGCCTGGGAGCGGCACCCGGATCTGCGGGTGATTCACATCGATGCCCACGCCGATCTGCGCGAGAACTACGAAGGCGAGCCGCTTTCACACGCCACCGTGATGCGCAAGGTATGCGACGGGATTGGCCCCGACCGGGTCTACCAGTTCGGCATCCGATCTGGCACCCGCGACGAGTTCCAGTGGGCCCGCGACCACACACACTTCTTCCCGTTTGACGTGGCGGACCCGCTCCGACGGGTCCTCTCTGAGCTGCGCGGGCACCCGGTCTACGTGACCTGGGACATCGACGTGATGGACCCGGCGTACGCACCCGGCACCGGCACGGCGGAACACGGCGGCATCGACCCGCGCGAGGCGTTCGAGGCGATGCGGCTGCTGTCGGAGCTGAACGTCGTCGGCTTTGATCTGATGGAAGTCGCACCCCCGATTGACCCGAGTGAGCTGTCGCAGATTCTCGGCGCGAAGCTGGTTCGCGAGGCGCTGCTGGCATTCGTGCGCTGACGAAAGGCAGGCGGAGGACAGGGATGGGACCTGGCGCCGAGCCAATCGGACAAGCGGTGCGGCTGGTGATAGAGCGGTGGGAGCAGACGGCGCCCGACGCGGCGCCGGCGCACAGCCGACATGTGTACAGCGCGGCGCGCTGGCGCTCCCAGGGCGGCGCCCACGAGCTGGTCGTGGACGAGCCCCAAGGCGCGGCGCCGGCGGCGGAGGGCGGTGTGCGGGACCGGACGGTGTACCGGATCGATCCCGGCCCTCCCCACTCCCAGGGCGACATCCCGAGTGTCTCCATCACGCGGTCCGGCAGCGTGGTGTGGGTTCACCGGTTTGCGGCGGGAGAGTCGGCGTCGTCCGTCCTGTCGGTGCGGGGCGCCGGGGCACTCGACGTGCGCACGGCGACGGAGCACCTGGCGGTGGAACTCAGCGACGCGCCGGCCTCGGGGCGGGTGCAGTTGCGCTACACCCTGGTGGTGGGCGGGGTGGCGCAGCGGGTGGAGATTCGACTGGCGTACCGAGCGCGCGGGCGGTAGCGCGGCGCGTGGGCGCGTAGGCGCGCGGGCGCGTGGGCGCGTGGGCGCGTGGGCGCGTGGGCGCGTGGGCGCGTGGGCGCGTGGGCGCGTGGGCGCGCGAAAGCGATCGAACGGATCGGAAGTCTGGTACCCATGGGGGTACATGGGCCGCAAAAGCGATCGAAAGGATCGGAATCCGCGCGCGGGGGGCGGCCAAAGCGATCGAATGGATCGGAATCCGCGCCCGGGAAGCAGCCAAAGCGATCGAACGGATCGGAATCCGGGCGCGGGCAGGGCGCAAAGCGATCGAATGGATCGGAATCCGCGCCCGGGAGGCAGCCAAAGCGATCGAACGGATCGGAATCCGGGCGCGGGAAGGGCGCAAAGCGATCGAATGGATCGGAATCCGCGCGCGGGGGGCAGCCAAAGTGATCGAATGGATCGGAATCCGCGCCCGGGAAGCAGCCAAAGCGATCGAACGGATCGGAATCCGCACCCGGGAGGCAGCCAAAGCGATCGAACGGATCGGAATCCGCACCCGGGAGGCAGCCAAAGCGATCGAAAGGATCGGAATCCGGGCGCGGGGGGCGGCAAAAGCGATCGAACGGATCGGAATCCACGCCCGGGAAGGGCGCAAAGCGATCGCAAGGATCGAAATCCGCGCCCGGGAGGCAGCAAAAGCGATCGAACGGATCGGAATCCGGGCGCGGGGGGCGGCAAAAGCGATCGAACGGATCGGAACCCGCGCCCGGGAAGCAGCCAAAGCGATCGAACGGATCGGAATCCGGGTGCCGGGCCCCCGATACCCCGGGGGCACACGGGTCCCGGCGCTGAGAAAGCGCGCCTACGGGGGCTGCCCTCTCCGATGCTACAGCTGAATGTTGGCGCGCGACGGGTGTAGGCGATACGCCCATACGTGAACAGCCCCCTGAGCCGGTTCCAACCAGCCGGCCGCGGTCAGCTTCTTCAGGTGCTCGCGTGCGGCGTGATTCTGGAGATGGCAGCGCCGCATGACGTCTTGCGCTGTGATGGAGCGCGCAGCGGTGAGCGCCATCCGGACAATCTCTCGGTCCACGAGCGGCAACTCGTCGAACGGTTGGGGGGCTGCGCTCGAAATCCGTCCAATCAGCTGCTGAATCGTCTGTTGGCACACGCGCGGATGGTCGGCGACGTCCCGGAACGCGAATCGGAGGACATACCAGCCGTCAATCACCAGGTGGTTTTGGCGGCGGCAATGGTCGCAGAATTGATCCGCCGAGATGTCCCGCCAGTGAGGTCCGGCGCCGTCAATCTCGATGGCAATCCGGTATCGCGGCTGAATATACGCGAAGTCGAGATAGCGGTGCCCATCCCGAAAGTCGACCACCTGGTACTCCGGGTGGAGGGCGTCGAAAGTGTGAAACGCATCCCACCAGACGCTCTCCGCAAATCGCTTCTCCGCGTGCTGCAACCCGTCCTTGAGGCGCTCTGCAGCTGCTCCCTGGCGACGGTTCCGATGGAATCGTATCCACGCACGGTACGCGTCCTCGAATGGCACGGTTCGCTCCCCTCGCTTTCCGTTTCCACAAACCGTATCGACCATCGTCCGCCCTGTCGAGAACGTGGGGGAAAAACGCGTTATGCGGGAGGAGAAGGCGGATGGAACGCGCCGGGATGAGGTGACTCGTCATCGTGCTACGGCCAACGGGATCGCCCGAAATTCACCTGTGCTAAAATGTTGGCACGGATTTGAATACGGGAGGTGTCGTCGCGTGGCGGTACCGTCGAAACCGCTTCCACCCGAGGATGGGCGAGAGGCAAGCCCGAGCGCGGCAAGCCCCAGTAACTCTGCCTCCGGCCGATCTCGTCCCCACCCCGGTTCGGGCCAGTCCGGCGGGGGTTCGTCGGTGGAGCCCTTGCTCGACCTCAGCCGGGATGGTCTGGTGGCGATCCTCGACACGATTGACGAGGGTATCCACGCGGTTGACCTGACCGGCCGCACTGCCGTTTACAACCGCGCGGCGAGTCGTTTGGACGGGTTGGCGCAGGAGGACGTGATCGGCAAGCATGTCCTGGAAGCGTTTCCGTCCCTGGAACACAGCACGAGCACGCTGCTGCAAGTGCTGGAGTCGGGCCGACCCATCTACAACCAGCCTCAGACCTACACCAACTACCGTGGCGTCAAGGTGCACACGGTCAACACGACGCTTCCCATTCTCTCTGCAGGGCGGCTTGTCGGTGCACTCGAAATCGCGAAGGACTACACTCAGGTGAAGCGCCTGTCCGAACAGCTGCTCGACTTGCAGGTTCAGGTCGCGGGCGGCCGGGCCGGGAGTGCGTCTTCCGGTGGTGCCGGTCTTCCGGGGCGGGTGACAGGAAGCGCTGGTCGATCCGCTCGGGCTACGACAACCGGCGGATCAACCCGGGGAAGCAGCGGCGCCGTCTACTTGTTCTCCCACTTTCTCACGCAACATCCACCGCTCATCGATGCGAAGCGGCAGGCCGAGCGGGTGGCGCAAACGTCGTCCCCTGTGCTCATCTACGGCGAAACGGGCACGGGCAAGGAGCTGTTCGTTCAGGCCATCCACAACGCGAGTCCACGCCGCCCTGCGCCGTTTTTGGCCATCAACTGCGCAGCGCTGCCTGCGTCCCTGCTCGAAGGGATCCTCTTCGGCACGGTGCGCGGGAGTTTCACGGGCGCGGAAGACCGGGCGGGCATGTTCGAGCTGGCGGATGGGGGGACGCTGTTTCTCGACGAGATCCAGTCGATGCCTTTGGAACTGCAGGCGAAGTTGCTGCGGGTCCTTCAAGAAGGCGACGTGATGCGGGTCGGCGACGTGCGCGTTCGGCGGGTGGACGTCCGGGTTGTCGCAGCGATGAACGAGCACCCAGAGGCAGCCATCGCGGCAGGACGGCTGCGCCCAGATCTCTACTACCGCATCAACGTCGTCCGCTTTGACCTTCCACCGCTGCGGGAACGGCGAGAGGACCTCAACCTGCTGATGGACCACTTCCTCCGCAAGTGGAATGGGCGGTTGGGGACGGCCGTGACCGGGATCGATCCGGACGCCCACCGCACGCTGTCCGCATACGCGTGGCCGGGCAACGTGCGCGAATTGGAGAACGCGATTGAGTCGGCCCTCAACCTTGCAACAGGCGACACCATCCGGCTGGCTGACCTACCTCCGCACCTGCGGGCGTTCGCGGAGGGACGGGAGGGTCTTCGGGAGGAAGGTGAGCGAGGGGACACCGTGCGGGGGCCCGCGACAGCGGCGGACGCTGTCCACGCCAGCCGTGGGCGGGACCACCGCGGGGATGGCCGTGAAGCGGCAGATGGACCGCAGGCGCACGAGGGGGCGGTCGCATCACGCGAGCAGGCAGCGCGGCCGAAGCCACCCGCCGAATGGGCGGAGGCCCTGGAGGCGAGCGGCATGGGCGGCTTTTGGACGGCCATCTCCCGCGGGGAAGCGCCGGAGGTGGCATGGAAGGAAATGTTGTCCGCGTTCGAGCGGATCATGCTCAGCCGTGCTCTGACAGCGGCCGGCGGGAACGTGAAACAGGCCGCGCGCATGCTGGGAATGCCCCGGCAGACCCTGCAGTACCGATTGAGGCAGCTTGGCGTCTTGAGGCAGCTTAGCGTCCACGGTGAGTGACTCGGGGGTAGCGCGAGCGGTCTATCGTGGGCGGGATTGAAGGGATTCTGGGCCCGGCGCGGGCCGAGGCGGTCGCGGGGGCTGGTTCCGGGGCCTGTGGTCGCCCGGAAGGGAACGCGGTTCCGCTATTGTTGTCCCGGCGGGCGTTGGTGGGCGGGATAGCGGAACGGCGTTCCGCTGTTGTGCGAGAATGGGCGGTCTCGAGGCCGGTTCCGGGGCCTGTGGTCGCCCACAAGGGAACGCGGTTCCGCTATTGCTGTCCCGGCGGGCGTTGGTGGGCGGGATAGCGGAACGGCGTTCCGCTGTTGAGGGCGAATGGGCGGTCGCGGGGGCCGGTTCCGGGGCCTGTGGTCGCCCACAAGGGAACGCGGTTCCGCTATTGTTGTCCCGGCGGGTGCTGGCGGGCGGGATAGCGGAACGGCGTTCCGCTGTTGAGGGCGAATGGGCGGTCTCGAGGCTGGTTCCGGGGCCGGTGCTCGCCCGCAAGGGAACGCGGTTCCGCTATTTCTACGTTAGCGGCGCTCGCACGGCGAATCGGGGATGGCCGTTCCCCTCTCCCCCCTGCGATCCGGTACGGCGTGTGCCAGATTATCGGCGCACGTTCACCTCGCTCAAAATTGAGCACCCCTCGGTACGTTGTCTGTGCCGATATTTGGGCACATTCGCCTGCAACCGCACATCCCGCCCCTGGGCCTGCGCTCCCACGCCCGCCTGCAAGCGCACATCCCGCCTGCGAGCCCCCACACCGCCCGTGCACCCACACCGCCGCGCACCCACACCCGCCTGCGGCCGCACCGCCATCCACGCGCTCCCACGCCCGCCTGCGGCCGCACCGCCATCCCCACGCCCCTTCCGGGTCCCTCGAACCCCACCCATCCCCAACTGTGGCACGAAACTTGCTACAACCTTCAGTACAAAGCGTTTCCATCCCAAAGCACCCGTCGTTATCGCTCGTCGTTATGGCCCGTCGTCATCGCCTGTCGTCATCGCCTGTCGTCGCGGTGGACGCCGAGACGGCCCGCCGTTGCATCACGACTGTCTATCCAGGGAGGTGTGACCGTGAAGGAAGACCTGAACGATGGCAGGGCGAGTGGCCTGGAGGGAAATCGGTACGGGTTTCACCGCGTCATCGAGCCGCCAGGTGCCATGCCGCAAGCCGCTTGGCGCATCGACAATCGTCCGGTCCTGTATGACAACGAGATCTTGATGGACGTGGAGGTGCTGAACGTCGACTCGGCGTCGTTTGCACAACTGCGCACCGCGGCAGACGGAGATCCGCAGCGCGTCGCCGCCGCAGTGACGGACATCGTGCGCCAGCGGGGAAAGTTGCACAACCCCGTCACGGGTTCCGGCGGTATGCTGATTGGCCGTGTGGCCGCGGTCGGGCCTCGAAACCCGCACTTTGGTCAACTCCATCCCGGTACGCGCATTGCGACCCTGGTGTCGCTTTCGCTGACCCCATTGCAGCTCCGGGAGATCCGCCGGGTGGACATGGCGAACGGGCAACTGGACGTCGACGCGACCGCCGTGCTGTTTGAAAGCGGAATCTTCGCGAAGATGCCGGACGACATCCCGGACCGGGTCGCGCTGGCGGTCTTTGACGTCTGCGGTGCACCGGCGCAGACCGCTCGCATCGTGAACCCGGGCGACGCGGTGGTCATCCTTGGTGCTGGCGGCAAGTCCGGGCTGACGGTGTTGCGCCAAGCCCGCTTGTCAGCTGGACGAGGGCCGGTTATCGCTGTCGATTGCGGGGAGGCCGCGTGTGATCGGGTCCGCCGTCTGGGGTACGCCGATGCCGTCCTGAACCTGGACGCGACCCGGCCGGCCGACGTGTACGCGGCGGTTCGGGACGCGCTCGCGCGGTTGGAGCCACAGGAGCGGGAGGGCGGGACCCGTCCGGTCCGCACCACGGGGGGCCGGTCGCCATCGGCGAACGAAGGGCCGCGACTGGCCGATGTGGTCATCAACTGCGTCAACGTGCCGGGTACCGAGATGAGCTCCATCCTCTGCGCGCGGGACCGGGGGATGGTCTACTTCTTCAGCATGGCGACCAGCTTTACCGCGGCGGCCCTGGGGGCGGAAGGTGTCGGCAAGGATGTCGACCTGGTGATGGGCAACGGATACTGCGCGGGCCACGCCGAACACGCGCTGCAACTGCTGCGCGAGGCGCCGGAACTGCTGGCGGTGTTTGAGGAGAAATTCGCGGCGAGCGGCTCGCCGAGCGCGGCGGTTGGACCGTTGCACGCGCTGGATGAAGCCGCAGGAACCGAAAAGGGGATGACGAAATGAGCGTGTTGGAGCAAAACCTGACCCACCGCTACGGGAAAAAGCAGCGTCACTTCCGCGAGATTGAACTGTGGAAAGACGTCACGGACGAACAGTGGAACGACTGGAAGTGGCAGCTCACACATACCATCAACACCGTCGAGGACCTGCAGAAGGTCATTCACATGACGGAAGACGAACTCGTCGGCGTGGCCAACGTGCGCGAGTCAATCCCGCTGCGCATCACGCCGTACTACGCGATGCTGATGGACCCGGACGACCCGTACTGCCCCATCCGCATGCAGGCGGTACCGCTCTCCAACGAGATGCAGCGCACGCCCTGGGACATGGAGGACCCGCTCGACGAAGACGAGGATTCGCCGGTGCTCGGACTCACCCACCGGTATCCGGACCGCGTGCTGTTCCTCATCACCAACCAGTGCTCGATGTACTGCCGGCACTGCACGCGTCGGCGCTTCTCCGGCCAGGTCGGCCACGCCGTGCCGAAACCGCAGTTGGATGCCGCCATCGACTACATCCGCCGCACGCCGGCCGTGCGCGACGTGCTGTTGTCCGGTGGCGACGGGTTGCTCGTCAATGATCGGATTCTGGAGTACATCATCTCCGAGTTGCGGGCGATTCCGCACGTCGAGATCATCCGCATCGGCACGCGGGCACCGGTGGTGTTTCCGCAGCGCATCACCGACAACCTGTGTCAGATACTGCGCAAGTATCACCCCATCTGGCTGAACACGCACTTCAACCATCCCGATGAAATCACCCCGGAGGCTGCGGCCGCGTGCGAGAAGCTGGCGGACGCCGGTGTACCCGTCGGGAACCAGACGGTGCTGATGCGCGGCGTGAACGACTGTGCGCACATCATGAAGAAGCTGATGCACGATCTCGTCAAGATCCGCGTGCGGCCCTACTACCTCTACCAGTGCGACCTGTCAGAAGGCATCGAGCACTTCCGCACGAGTGTCGCGAAAGGCATCGAGATTATGGAGCAGTTGCGCGGTCACACGTCCGGGTATGCCATCCCGACCTTCATCGTCGACGCGCCCGGTGGCGGCGGCAAGATCCCAGTCGGCCCGCAGTATCTCATCTCGCAGGGCCATGGAAAGGTGATCTTGCGCAACTTCGAAGGGGTTATCACGACGTACCACGAGCCTATCTACGAAGACAAAGGCTGCCCGCCGTCGTGCACGCACGACCACAGCCGCGACAAGGACGAACTGATTGGCGTGGCACGCTTGTTGAACGATGTCGACCTGACGATTGAGCCGAAAAACTTGAAGCGGCGGACGGAACGCGAACATCTGGCTAAGGATGTCGACGTCGACGCGCTGAAGCGGGCTCCGCGCAAGCATTCGTGAGGTGGCAGCCGTGTCGGATGAATCAGGGGCGCACCTGGAGACCCGGCCTGGGTTTCATCCTGTCGCCCGTTGTCGCACCGCGGGCTGGCGGCGGATTGCCTTCATCGGCATCTGCAAGCACGCGGGCAAGACGACCGCGTTCAACCACTTCCTCTCTCGGCTGACGGCAGTCGGTGAGACGGTGGGGCTGTGTAGCGTCGGGATCGACGGTGAGCGCACGGACCACCTCAGCGGCATCCAAAAGCCGCAGATCTGGGCGTCGGAGGGGACACTGGTCGTCTCGGCCGCGCAAGCGCTGGAGGCGTCGTCGGCGATGTTCGAGTGGCTGGAGGAACTGCCGGTCTCTTCGCCGCTCGGACCGCTGATGGTGGCTCGCGTGACCTTGGCCGGCGAGGTGTTGCTGGCCGGTGTCCGCCAACGCGCCCACGTGGCACAGGCTATTCAGCGGCTTAAGGCGTGGGGTGCCGAGTGGTGCTTGATTGACGGCGCGTTTGACCGCATTGCCGCGGGGGTGCCGGGATTGGTCGACACCGTCGTGCTCGCCGTCGGGGCCAGTGCGGCTCGGGAGCTCAGCATCCCGGCCGTGCTTCGCGCGGCTCGGCCATTTCTCCGCCGGTACCGCGTGCCGGCGGCGGATGGCGCGCTCGAGGCGCGGTTGCAGCCTGCGGTCGAGCGAGGGCAGATTGGCTGGACGACGGCCGATGCGCGTGATGGAACGGCGGGTGCGCCCGCGGGTTCGGCCCTGCCAGACGACCTCCTCCACATCGCCGGTCGAGACGCCGCACTGTTCGGGTTGCCGCGCCAGGCTGCTTGGTCCGAAGCAGTCGACGCCGTTTATCTGCCTGGGGCGGTGACGGACGAGATTGTGGCCGATCTCCTGGGACACCGCCGCCCGCTGCAGCTGGTGGCAGATCACCCGGCGCAGTTGCTGCTGTCAGAGACCGCCTGGGCGCGCTTCGAACGAGCGGGGCACCGTTTGTCCGTGCTGCGACCGCTGCCCCTCGCGGCCGTGGCCGTCAATCCGCACCACGTTCAGGGAGGCCGCCTCGATGTCCGGGCGCTGGCAGGCGCGGTGGCGGAGGAGGCGGGCGTACCGGTCTACGACGCATGTGGGGGGGACGACGAGGATGGAGGCGTTTCTCGATGCCGCAACGGCCGTCGCGATTGACTGGCCGCGCGTTTGGGCCTGGTTTGCACCTGTGACGCCGTTTGGCCGCGATGCCAAGTCCGCGCTCGCGCCGTTTCTCCCCGGCGACGAGGTGGCGTGTGCCGAGGCCCTGCGCCAACTCGCGGCCGACTGCGCAGAGCCGCGCCTATGGCAGTCGGCGCAACTGGAGGACGTGCTTCGCCGTCTGCCGGACATCCGGCCGGCCCTCGCGGTGCTCGAGAACGACGCAACAACGCTGCAGCCGCGGGACTGCCTGGTCCTGAAGCAGTTTCTGTGGTTTTCCGATCCGCTGCTGGCATCCGACCGGATGCCTGCTTGTTCGGCATCCACTCGGATGCCTGCTTGGACGGACGTATCGCGGTGGCGCGCGCTGCGGGCGCTGTTTGGACCGGGCGAGGAGCCGACCTTCCGCGTGGAGGAGCTGGGAGACGTCGAGGTGGACCGCGCAGCGTCCGCATTGTTGAGTGCCCGGCGAATGCACCTGGAACGAGCGCGCGCAGACGCGGAGGCATGGCGCGAGCGCGCGGGCGTTCGTCCCAACCGGGATGGCCAACTGGTGTTGCCGCTGCCCGCTGCCCGCGAACGCGCGGAGGCCCTCCTCGGCGACCCGGGTCTGCGTTGGCTCCGGGACACGCCGTTCGAGCGGGTGTTCGAGGTGGTGCCTTCGCCAGAGTTGGCCGCCGCGGAAGCGCGCCTCGCCGACGCACAGGCGCGCCTGGCCGACGCTGAAGCCCGAGCACTGTCCATCTTCACCGCGAAACTCCGGCGGCACCTCGATGATTGGCGGCAGGTCCTCGCCGACGTCACGCAATTGGACCTGCGCCGCGCGCGCGTGCTCCTGCAACAGCGACTGCGCGGCAGTGTCCCCCATCTCACGCCCCACGGCTGGCGCATGGACGGTCTGGTAGATCCGCTCGCCCAACATCACCTCGAACAGCACGGGGAGCGGTTCGCGCCAGTCAATCTCGACCTGCCGGCTGGGGTGACGGTGGTGACCGGACCGAACATGAGCGGCAAGAGCGTCACGGCTCGCGCAGCGTGTCTCTGCCAGGCCCTCGCGCAGTTCGGGCTGCCCGTCCCGGCCCAGCAGGTGCGCACGCGCCTGTTCGACGCGGTGCGGTTCGTCGCCGAAGCGGCGACGGACGTCGACCGCGGGCTCAGCGCGTTTGGCGGCGAAGTGGTGCGGCTCGCGGCCATCCTGCGCGCGGTTGAATCGGGGCGACGGTGGTTTCTCTGCCTCGACGAACCCCTGCGGACCACGCACCCGCTGTACGGCGAGGCACTGCTCGTCGCGGTGGTGGAGGCGCTTCATGAGACGATGTCCACGCGCGGCGTGGCACTCGTCGTGACACATTTCACCGCGCCACTGCGGCTGCCGCAGGTGGCCGTCCACACGGCCGGGGTGTGGCAGGGTGAACCGCGCACCCCACTCGAAGTGGCGGCGTCGCTCGGATTTCCGGAGTCCGTACTCGGGCGCGCGAAGGCCTTGGGCACGGACACCATCACACCATGACACTCCGAGGAGGTGCCGACCATGGCATCCAAGTTGTACCTGGACCCGCAGTTGGTCGCGCGCGGTCGGGCGGCGGCTGGGCAGATTGCGGACGACATGGACGCGTTCATCCGCCAGCGGACCACGATTGCGGTGGAGCGAACGGCGCTTCGCTTGTTCGGCGTGGACGGAGTCGACGCGGACGGCGTCCCGCTCCCGAACCGCGTGGCAGACCAGGTTCACGAAGCGGGGGGGCTCGCTGGCGGCGTCGCGCGGTGGTGGGTGAACGGCCGGTTGCAGACGGGCCTCGGCCCACAGGAATTGGCCGAAGCCGTCGGGGACGGAATGGTCACGCTGACGGAGTTGCCGCTCGCGCCGGAGGAAGAGATCCGGCGTGCAGGCCGGCGGTGGGCCGAGGAGGCCTTGGATCGGATACGGGGTAACCGGAGGGACCGAGATCACCGGATCGCCCGGCTGGGCGAAGGCCCGCAGCCGTACCTCTACGTGATTGTCGCGACCGGCAACATCTACGAGGACGTGGTGCAGGCGAAGGCAGCGGCCCGCCAGGGTGCGGACATCATCGCGGTCATCCGCAGCACGGGCCAGAGTCTGCTCGACTACGTGCCGTACGGGGCGACGACGGAAGGGTTCGGCGGCACGTACGCGACGCAGGAGAACTTCCGCATCATGCGCGCGGCCCTCGACGAAGTCGGCGAGGAGGTCGGCCGGTACATCCGGCTGTGCAACTACTGCTCCGGGCTGTGCATGCCGGAGATTGCGGCGATGGGGGCCATGGAGCGGCTCGACGTGATGCTGAACGACGCGCTCTACGGCATCTTGTTTCGCGACATCAACCCGGAGCGCACGCTGGTGGACCAGGCGTTCTCCCGCATGTTGAACAGCTTCGCGGGCGTTATCATCAACACCGGCGAGGACAACTACCTGACGACTGCAGACGCGGTGGAAGCGGCGCACACCGTGCTCGCGTCGCAGTTCATCAACGAACAGTTCGCGCTGCGGGCAGGACTGCCGGAGGAGCAGATGGGTCTCGGACACGCCTTCGAGATGAACCCGATGCTCGAGGATGGGTTCCTGTATGAGCTCGCGCAGGCGCAGATGGTGCGCGAGATCTTCCCGAAAGCGCCCATCAAGTACATGCCGCCGACCAAGCACATGACCGGTAACATCTTCCGCGGGCACGTACAAGACGCGCTGTTCAACCTGGTCGGCGTGGCGACCCAGCAGGGGATTCAACTGCTCGGTATGATGACCGAACAGATTCACACGCCGCTTGTGCACGACCGCCACCTGGCGATTGAGAGCGCGCGGTACATCTTCAACAACGCGCGCCACCTCGGGGACGAGCTCACGTTCAAACCCGACGGCATCATTGTGCGGAGGGCTCAGACCGTGTTGCAGGAAGCGGTTGCGTTGCTCGAGCGCATTGTCGACATCGGCTTCTTCGAGGCACTCGCAAAGGGACTGTTCGCGGACGTCAAGCGCTCCCGCCAGGGCGGACGCGGCAGGGCTGGCGTGGTGCTGCGAGACCCCGATTACTTCAATCCGTTTGAGGAACGGTTGCGCGTTGAACTGGGCCTCTCCGGACAGGAGGTGCGAGCATGAACCCGGTGGTCGACTATCGGACGAAGATTGCCCGGCCCAACCTGCACCAGTTGCGTCCGTATGGGGACACGATGGATGACGGGAAAGTGCAACTGAGTTTCTCGCTGCCGGTGCCGGACGGTGCGGAAGCCGTCGAGGCGGCCCGTCAACTGGCGACGAAGATGGGGCTTCGAGACGCTGCGGTGGTCCACCACGAGGACATCGGTGAAGGCTTTAGTTTCTTCGTACTGTACGGGAACTGCCAACACGCGGTGGACTACGCCAACATCCACGTCCCGAAGGTCGACGTCGAACGAATGGACTTCTACGCGGTGAACGCCTTCATCCGCGACCGGATTGGCCGCAAGGTGGTGATCCTCGGCGCGTGCACGGGGACGGACGCGCATACGGTAGGCATCGACGCCATCATGAACATGAAGGGCTACAACGGGGAGTACGGGCTCGAGCGCTACCCGGAGATTGACGCGTACAACCTCGGCAGTCAGGTGGAGAACGCGGAACTGGTGCGCAAGGCGATTGAACTGCGCGCGGACGCGCTGCTGGTGTCCCAGGTGGTCACGCAGAAGGACGTGCACTTGCACAACCTCGCGCATTTGGTGGATCTGCTGGAGGCGCAGGGGTTGCGGGAACGGCTGGTCCTCGTCGCGGGCGGGCCGCGCATCACCCACGAACTGGCGCTCGAATTGGGGTATGACGCGGGGTTTGGGCCGGGCACCCTGGCACCGGAAGTGGCGTCGTTCGTGGTGCAGGAGATGGTCCGCCGCGGGCTGGCCTGAGGGGCCCAGCTTGAACTTCCGGTTGCGGGAGTGCGCCCAAGCATTCCATGGCTTACGTCGCGCGGCGGGTCAAGCGTACCAGTGGTTCAGATGGATGCCAAGGAGCGCCTCGAGCCGCTGGATATCGTCCCGAAAGGTCCGAATCAGCAGCCTTCGGGCCTCCTCGGGCATCGGTCTGCGCTCCAAGGTCCACTTCACCGCCTTCAGGCGCATCCGCCGTCGGACGCTGGCCGGAAGCAGCGGCTTCAAGGTCTTGGTGAGCCAGTTTGATCCGGTCGCCCTCCGGTACCAGCTGCCCTTCGGAAATCCGGTGAGGTTGTAACGCGCAGAGGTGTCGAGCGGGATGTCCGTGCGGACACCGAGGAAGGCGAACACCTGCCGAACGGTCGCCTGGGTGCGGCGCGAGAAATCGTCGTACAGCACGACGTGGACCTGGTCGCGGCCGAACAAATCTAGATAGCGCTTCACCTTTTCCGCGTACTTTCCGGCCTCACAGTACATCCACAGCGGCTGGTAGTTCTGTTGCCGCCGCAGGGGTTCCTCTTTCAACGCGTCCATAAAATCGAGGGTCTCCCGCCCGTCTCGGACGAGGTGCATGTACGCGCTGTACGCTCGTTGCACGGGGTTGCGCAGCATGATGATGATCTTCGCCTCCGGATTCGCGTCGTGGATGCGCTTCGCAACGCCGGGATAGAAGAGGTACGCGACGGACGACTCGCCGGTCAACTGGCCCTGTTTCGCACCGCGAAACAGGTTTTCGTATGCGTGGGGATTCTGAACGAGGTTCGACTCGAAGACGTCGTCGCCAGGACCGGAGAAGTGTGCGGGCATCTCCGGGATGGCGAAGAAATTGCACTCCTTGCGCGGTGCCATGAACAGGTCTGGGTGTTGATGAAGGTATTGGTCCAGAGACGTGGTCCCGCACTTTGCCGCCCCGACAATCAAGAAGTTGGGTGGCACGTACATCGCCTCCTCGTGCTATCCAAAAATTTACCTCGAATGTAGCAGAAGGAATGCGGTTTGGCGTGGCCGTACCCTGTAGAAACTTTGTGTTTTTTGTGGAGCTGATTGATAGAGAGCGGTGCATTGTGGTGGAAGTTTGTTGGAGGAGGAGGGAGTGTACGTGACTGTGGAAAAATAAACAAATTGTCGATATTATTTAAGAATGAACGAATGGTTAACACGGGCTGTACCGGCCGCATATTTATGCAGTTTTATGTTGACGCATCGGGCAAGATTGACTACATTTAGTCATTGGTTCGACACGGGATGAAGAGCCGAATGTCCCGTGGGACTGCATAGACGGAATTCGGCGTATCCATTCCTTCGGAACCCATATGCTAACAGGGCAAGTCCCGGTGCCGGTTCGGGTGGCGACCCGCGTACCAAGGTGACACGAAGGATTGGACGAAACTGGAGAGGGAGAGACTCGACATGAACATCAAAGCGACATCCATTATCGCAACAGGCGGTATGGCAATTCTCTTGTTGGCTGGCTGTGGCGCGAACAACAACACGGTCGGTGGCGCGGCTGGACAGAACACGTCCGGAGCGGGGAGCGGCAATGCGGCTGCCAACACCACAGGGAATACAGCAGCGAGCCAGGGTGCGGACAAGGTCAGTGCGCTCAACGTCACCCCGGTGGTTGATCCGAACGCGATGCCGCAACCCGGCGAGATTGTCTTCGGAACGGACGACACCTATCCGCCGATGGAGTACACCGATACCAGCGGGCGTTTGATGGGCTTCGACGTCGACCTCGGTGACGCGTTAGGGCAGGTGCTGCACGAAAAGGTTGTATGGAAACCGACGGCCTGGGACGGTATCATTCCGGGACTTACGGCGAACAAGTACGACGCCATCCTCTCGACGATGAACATCACGCCGGACCGAGAGAAACAAATCAACTTCGTGCCGTATGGCAACTTCGGCCAAGTGATTGTCGTCCGGTCGAACCACGGTGGCAACATCCAGAGCCTCGCCGACCTGAAGGGCAAAACGGTCGGTGTTCAGATTGGCACGACCAGTGAGGACGCGTTGAAGCAAGAAGGCGGCGTCAACATCAAGGAATACAACACCTTCCCGGATGCGTTCCAAGACCTGGCCAACGGCCGTTTGGATGCGGTCGTGGTGGACGAGTCGGTCGGCCGCTATTACGTGGCGAAGGCGCCCACCGAATTCGCCGTCGTCGGCAAGGCGTTCCAGACGGAGCCGGTCGGTATCGGTTTGCGCAAGGATGAGACGCAGTTGCAGCAGCAGTTGACACAGGCGCTGCAGACCCTGAAGAAGAACGGCACGTATGATAAGATTTATCAATACTGGTTCGGTACGGCAGGTCAGTAATCCATGAGCTTCCTGGTTTACGCTGGTCAAGCGTTGCCGCTGTTGCTGCAGGGGGCGCTGGTCACGCTCGAGATCACCGCGCTCGGCGTCCTCTTCGGCCTGGTCCTCGGCGTGCTCGCCGCACTGGCGAACGTCTCGGGCATCTGGCCACTGAAGAAGTTGGCCCAACTGTATACCTGGGTCTTTCGTGGAACACCGCTGTTGGTACAGTTGCTGTTCATCTACGCGGGGTTGCCTCAGGTGGGGATTCAGCTGCCTGCGTTTGTCGCGGGTGTGCTCGCGCTGTCCATCAATTCCGGCGCGTACATCGCGGAGATTGTGCGGGCGGGGATTCTCTCCGTCGACAAAGGCCAGATGGAAGCAGCGCAGACCCTCGGCATGACGCATGGCTTGGCGATGCGGCGCATCATCATCCCGCAGACCTACCGGCGCCTGCTACCGCCACTCGTGAACGAGTTTGTCGCGCTGCTGAAGGATTCGTCGCTGGTCTCGACGGTGGCCATCGCGGAACTGCTCCGCCGCGGTCAGGAACTGTACGCGTCCACCTTTAAGCCGCTGCAGACGCTGGCCTTGGTCGGCTTGCTGTACTTGCTGATGACGACCATCTTTGTCGCCATCGGCAGCCGGCTCGAGCGTTCGTTGGAGGTGAGAGGATGACAGCGCGCCAGACGGGTGTGGGGCCCATCGGGATCGACATCGACGAGGGTTCGGCGGTGACGGGCGGTTCGGCGGCCGCGGGCGACGGCACGCGCTTCGGCGGCGCGCCTGGGCAAGACGTGGTGATTCGCGCGGTGGACATTCGCAAATCGTTCGGCCGCCTGGAGGTTCTCAAGGGCGTCTCGGTCAGCGTGCGCCGCGGAGAGGTGCTGGCGGTGATTGGCCCGAGCGGATCTGGGAAGTCGACGCTGTTGCGCTGCTTCAACGCGCTGGAGTTGCCGACCTCGGGGACCATCGAGATCCTCGGTGAGCCGCTCGCGACAAAACCCCGGCGCCTGGCCCAACAGCGGGCGAAGATGGGGATGGTGTTCCAGCGCTTTCACCTCTTTCCGCACCTGACCGCCATCGGCAACGTCACCGAGGCGCCGGTGCAGGTCAAGGGGATGCCTCGGGCAGAGGCACGCCGCGAAGGGCTCAATCTGCTGACGAAGGTCGGCCTGGCGGACAAGGCGGACGCATATCCGGCACAGTTGTCCGGCGGCCAGCAGCAGCGGGTTGCGATTGCCCGGGCCCTGGCCATGAAGCCGGAGGTGCTGCTGCTGGACGAGCCGACGTCGGCTCTCGATCCCGAACTGGTCGGCGAGGTCCTCCAGGTCATTCAGCAGCTTGCGCAGGAAGGCATGACGATGGTGCTCGTGACGCATGAGATGGGGTTTGCGCGAAAGGTGGCGGATCGGGTCATCTTCATGGAGGACGGCGCCATTGTCGAAGAGGCCCCGCCGGAGAAGCTGTTCACGAACGCTGACTCGCCGCGGACCCGCCGTTTCCTGCAGCAGGTCCAGCACGACTGACGGCCGCGGCTTCGGCGGCTCGAGGGGGGCCGGTGGTTGGAATGGGGCCGGTGGTTGGAATGGGGCCGGTGGCACCGGCCCCTTCGCTGCGGGGATAGCGGAACGCGGTTCCCTTGTTGGCGGCTGAAACGGTGCTGGCGGCGGCCATAGGGGAACGGCGTTCCCTTGTAGCGGGTGAATGGGCGGTCCTCGGGCCAACCTCGCCCCCTCGCTGCGGGAATAGCGGAACGCGGTTCCCTTGTTGGCGGCTGAAACGGTGCTGGCGGCGGGCATAGGGGAACGGCGTTCCCTTGTAGCGGGTGAATGGGAGGTCCACGGGCCGGTGGTTGGAATGGGGCCGGTGGCACCGGCCCCTTGGCTGCGGGAATAGGGGAACGCGGTTCCCTTATTGGCGTCTGAAACGGTACCGGCGGCGGCCATAGGGGAACGGCGTTCCCTTGTGGTGGGTGAATGGGCGGTTCTCGGGCCAACCTCGCCCCCTCGTTGCGGGGATAGCGGAACGCGGTTCCCCTATTGGCGGCTGAAACGGTGCTGGCGGCGGCCATAGGGGAACGGCGTTCCCTTGTGGTGGGTGAGTGGGAGGTCCATGGGCCGCTCTCGCCCCTTCGCTGTCCCCATAGCGGAACGCGGTTCCCTTATTGGCGGCTGAAACGGTGCTGGCGGCGGCCATAGGGGAACGGCGTTCCCTTGTGGTGGGTGAATGGGAGGTCGTCGGGCCGATCTCGCCCCCTCGCTGTCCCAATAGCGGAACGCGGTTCCCTTATTGGCGTCTGAAACGGTGCTGACGGCGGGCATAGGGGAACGGCGTTCCCTTGTGGCGGGTGAATGGGCGGTCGTCGGGCCGATCTCGATGCTGTGCGGTCGGACGAGGGGAACGCGGTTCCCTTATTGGCGGCTGAAACGGTGCTGGCGGCGGGGATAGGGGAACGGCGTTCCCTTGTGGCGGGTGAATGGGCGGCCCGCGTCTGTTGCCCAGAAGTTTGCTGTGCAGGAGTCCGCCTGTTCATGCTATGCTTATGCCGAGGCTGGCTCGGTAGGATCCTTGTGTTAGTGGTACGAACCGACCGGTCGGTCGACAAGCGGGGTCGGTCGACGAACCGGGGTCCGGCACAGACCGCGGTTCGACGCAATCCGGGGTCCGGCACAAACCGCGGTTCGACGCAACCCGGGATTCGGCGCAACCGTCGGCCAGCACCGGCCGCTCGTCGACGCAAACCGGGATGCACCACGGAGGCTCGGCAGTCTGGCCGGCGTGCGAGTCTGGAGGCTGGCGGATGGCAGCCCTCCTTGACCCGGTCGAAAACGGTTACTCGTCGTTCGACGGACGACGGTCGTGGGGCCGGCGGACGAAGCAAAGCAGGACAGGGGGGCGGATGCTCATGTGGATGGCGATTCAGGGGATTGCCTTCATCATCGTCTTCGGTGGCGCATTGGCCACGTTTGGATATGCGGTGGATCGGCGGGTGCGATACCTGCTTGCGGCAGCGCCGGAACAAGGTCGTTTGGATCGCAAGAAGGAGCGGTTCATGAGCTTTGTGACGAACGTGTTGGCGCAGCGAAAGGTGCTCGCAGAGCCGTCCGGCATGGCGCACTTCTTTATCTTTTGGGGCTTCCTGGTGCTGGTTTTCGGAGACCTCGACTTTCTTCTCTTCCATCTCACGGGGTGGCACCTGCCTTGGGCGACGGCCCCGGCGTACCTGTTTATCCAGGAGTTGTTCTCGGCGTTTGTCCTCGTCGCCATCATCGCCGCGCTGGTGCGTCGGTACGCACTGCGGCCGATGCGGCTCTCGAATTCGGCGGAAGGCGGTATCATCCTTGGCCTGATTGGGCTCATCATCGTCACATACTACTTCGCCACGGCGGCGGACATGGACTTGGCGGGCCTGCATCCGGGGTGGAGCTCGCCGATTGTCAGCGCCATCGCGAGTGGCTTCGCCGGTGCGTCGCATGGCGGGTTGATAGCGGTACGGGAGATTGCGTTCTGGCTGCACGTCCTGTGCCTCTCGACGTTCCTGTACATCATTCCTCGGTCGAAGCACTCGCATATGATTGGGTCGATGTTCAACTGGTACTTCCGCCGACTCGACTCACCCGGAAAACTTCGGAAGTTGGACCTGGAAGACGAGAGCATTGAAGAGTTTGGCGTGGGCCGCATTGAGCAGTTCACATGGAAACAGTTGCTCGATGGCTATGCCTGTACGGAATGCGGTCGGTGCCACGTATCGTGCCCGGCCACGCTGAGTGGCAAACCGCTGTCTCCCAAGTACCTGATTCTCAAGATGAAAGATCAACTTGTCTACGAGGGGCCGGGTATGCTCGCCAAGATGGCGGCGGGCGCGGAGGACTTGCAGACCGCACCGCTGTTTGAGTCCGGCGTCTTCACGGAGGAAGAGGTTTGGGCCTGCACCACGTGCCGCGCATGTGAGGAGGCGTGCCCGGTCGCAAACGAGCACGTGCAGGCGATTGTCGACCTGCGGCGCCACCTGGTGTTGACCGAAGGCAAGACCAGTCCGGAGGTCACGAAGGTGTTCGCCAACCTCGAGCGGCAATCGAACGAGTGGGGGATCAACCGGCGCGAGCGCGCGGCGTGGGCCAAGGACCTGCCGGTCAAGACAATGGCGGAGGTGGACGGCCAAGCGGAATACCTGTTCTTCGTCGGAACGGCTGCTTCGTTTGATCAGCGGAACCAGAAAATTGCTCAGGCATTCGCCAAGTTGCTGATTGCGGCAGGGGTGGACTTCGCCATCCTGGGGGCCGAAGAAGAGAGCGACGGCGACTCCGCGCGCCGCCTCGGCAACGAGTTTTTGTACCAGGAGTTTGTGCAGCGCAATATCGAGATCTTCCAGACCTACGGTGTGAAGAAGATCATCACCACGGACCCGCACGCGTTCAACACCTTCAAGAACGAGTATCCCGACTTCGGGTTTGAGGCGGAAGTCTATCACAGCACGCAGTTCGTCGCAAAGTTGTTGAAGGAAGGCAAGCTCAAGCCGACCAAACCGGTCAACGAAACCATCACGTACCACGACTCCTGCTACTTGGGCCGGTACAATGACGTGTATGATCCGCCGCGGTTCATCCTCGAATCCATCCCGGGTGTCCGCCTGGTCGAGATGGAACGCAGCCGCAACAAGAGCATGTGCTGCGGGGCCGGCGGTGGTGGTATGTTTAAAGAGGAGACGGGCAACCGCATCAACGTCATGCGGTCCAAACAGGCCATCGACACGGGCGCGTCCATCATCGGGACCGCGTGTCCGTACTGTATGACGATGATGATTGATGGGACGAAGGCGAACGGTAAGGAAGAAGACGTTCAGACCTACGACGTGATTGAGCTTTTGGCGATGTCCGTCGAGGTTCCGGAACTGGCGGCAGTGACCCAGTGAACGCGTGACCGGGGCAGCGGCGGGCGACGCGACAGACGCTGCTGCTCGCCGCCGCTCACCAGTCTGCCAAGTTCCCATCATGGGGGGAGGAGAGAGCGATGTCGCACGGTCGAGAGGCGGGAGCAGCCCCGCAGTCTGTGATTGTAAGCGCTGTCCGGACGCCGTTCACCAAGTTTCAGGGCGCGTTGGCCCGCAAGCGAGCGGTGGAACTGGGCGGTGTGGTGATTCAGGAGGCGCTCCACCGCGCCGAGGTCCGTTCGGATGAAGTGGAGCAAGTGATTATGGGCATGGTGCTGCAGGCCGGCGCGGGGCAAATCCCGTCGCGGCAGGCTGCCCGGTTGGCAGGACTGCCGTGGGAGACGCCGAGTGTGACGGTCAACAAGGTGTGCGCGTCCGGTCTGCGTGCCGTCACCCTGGCGGACGCGCTCATCCGCGCCGGCGACATCCAGGTGGCCGTCGCGGGGGGCATGGAGAGCATGTCGAACGCCCCCTACGCACTGACCGGAGCCCGGCAAGGGTTGCGGATGGGGGATGGCAGCGTGATCGACTTGATGATTCACGACGGGTTGCAGTGCGCCTTCCACAACGTGCACATGGCGGTGCTCGGCAGCCGCGTCGCGAAGGAGTACGAAATCTCGCGAGAAGATCAGGACGCGTGGGCGCTCAGGTCGCACCAGCGAGCTCTGGCGGCCATCGACAGCGGCCGCTTTGACGAGGAAATCGTCCCGGTGGAGGTGGCGGACAAGAAGGGTACGGTGTCCGTCGCTGTCGACGAGTGCCCGCGCCGCGACACCAGCCTGGAGCGGCTGGCGAAGCTGCCGCCGGTGTTCACCTCGGACGGATCCATCACGGCCGGAAATGCCCCAGGCGTCAACGACGGCGCCGCCGCCGTGACGGTGATGTCGGCGGCGTACGCAGAGGCGACGGGGCGGCAACCGCTCGCCTATATCCGCGGTTACGCCGAGGTGGCGGCCGAAGCGGCGTACATCGCGACGACCCCGGCGCTGGCGATTCGAAAGCTCCTCGACAAAACGGGCGTGCAGCTCGACGAGGTGGACCTCTTCGAGATCAACGAGGCGTTTGCCGCCGTCACGCTCACTTCCGGTAAAATGTTGGACATCGACTACGAGAAGGTCAATGTGAACGGCGGAGCCGTGGCGTTGGGCCACCCCATCGGCGCGAGTGGGGCGCGCATCCTCACCACCCTCATCTACGAGTTGCGGCGCCGCGGCGGTGGCCTGGGTGTTGCCGCCATTTGCAGCGGCGCGGCGCAAGGGGATGCCGTATTGATTGAAGTCCCGCGGGATTGAACCGGAGGAGAGTTTCGTACGGGCCGCTCCGGGGAGTGGGAGCCGCACCTGGGAGCGCCTTGCACACGGTGCCTACGACAGTCCATGGACAGGAGGAAGTTTGCGATGCCACAGACAATCCGCACATTGATGGTGGTCGGCGCTGGCCAGATGGGCAGCGGGATTGCTCAGGTCGCAGCCGAAGCTGGCTTGCAGGTCGTCCTGAACGACGTCACGCAGGCGTTTGCTGAAAAGGGGCTTTCGACGATTCAGCGCAATCTGTCGCGCAACGTCGAGAAAGGTCGGATGACGGTGGCGGACAAGGACGCGGTCCTGGGGCGGATCCGCCTGTCGACAGATCTCGCGGACGCATCGGGATGCGACATGGCGATTGAGGCTGCGACGGAGAACATGGAAGTGAAGACCCGCATCTTCCGCGCCCTCGATAGCCACCTTCCGGAGGGTGCGGTGCTGGCGTCGAATACCTCGTCGTTGCCGATCACGGAACTCGCCGCCGTGACAGACCGGCCCGCGCAGGTCATCGGCATGCACTTCATGAACCCTGTGCCGGTGATGAAGCTCGTCGAGATCATCCGCGGGCTGGCGACGTCCGACGAGGTGTACGAGACCGTCCGGTCGTTGGCGGAGCAGATGGGCAAGGTGGGCGTGGAGGTCAACGACTTCCCGGGATTCGTCTCCAACCGCGTGTTGATGCCGATGATCAACGAGGCCATCTACTGCGTCTACGAAGGCGTCGCGTCGCCGGAGGCGATTGACACCGTCATGAAGCTGGGGATGAACCATCCAATGGGACCGTTGACGCTCGCCGACTTCATCGGATTGGACACGTGTCTCGCCATCATGGAGGTCTTGTACGAGGGGTTCGGCGACTCGAAGTACCGCCCCTGCCCTCTCCTGCGCAAGTACGTCAAGGCGGGTTGGCTCGGCAAGAAGAGCGGCCGAGGGTTCTACGTGTACGAATGACATCAGGTCGACTTCGAATCCTCGCAAAGGGGGCGCTGTACGGATGAGTCAGGAGGAGATGCGGGACGTCGTCGAACTGTCCGTGGACGGGCCGGTTGCGACGGTCACCTTGCAGCGGGAGAAGCAGCTGAATGCCCTGAATCGGGCGGTGTTGACGAAAATCAGTGAAGTGGCCGCTGCGGTGGCAGAGCGTAGCGACGTCCGCGTGGTGTTGCTGCGCGGTGCCGGGCGAGCGTTCGCGGCCGGCGCGGATATCGCGCAGATGCGGGACTTCAGCGCGGCGGACGCGGAGGCGTTCTCGCGCCTGGGTCAGGCGGCGTTTGCGGCGCTGGAGGCGCTGCCCCAACCGACCATCGCGCTGGTGCACGGCTACGCGCTCGGCGGCGGATTGGAACTGGCCATGGCGTGTGACATTCGGATTGCGGCGGAAGGGGCGAAGTTTGGCCAGCCGGAGGTGACGCTCGGCGTCGTGCCCGGCTTTGGTGGGAGCCAGCGTCTGCCACGGTTGATTGGGCAGGGCAATGCCCTGTACCTGCTGCTCACGGGCGAGATGGTGGATGCCGCGGAGGCGATGCGGCTTGGTCTGGTTTCCAAGGTTGTCCCGCAGGACGAGCTGGAGACCGCAGGGCGCCAGTTGGCGGAACGCCTGTTGACGCTTGGACCGTATGCACTCGCCGGGGTGAAGCGGACGGTGTACGAAGGGGCCGAGCTGGATTTGCACAGCGGCCTGCGGATGGAGGCGGGACGGTTCGGCCTGTGCTTCGCGCATCCAGAGCAAACGGAGGGCATGACGGCCTTCCTGGAGCGCCGCAAGCCAGACTTTCCGCAGGCGTCGCTCGACGAAGGGGGCGCGGCGCGATGAACTTCGAGCCGACCCAGGAACAGCGCGAGATGCGGGAACTCGTGCGGAAGTTCGCAGCGGAGGAGATTGCGCCGCGGGCAGCCGAGATTGACGAGACCGACACGTTTCCCAGAGACTTGATTGAGAAGATGGGCCGCCTCGGCCTGATGGGCTTGCCGATTCCCGAAGCGTATGGGGGTGTCGGCGCGGACTTCGTCAGCTATGTCCTGGCACTGGAGGAGATCTCCTACGCATCGGCCAGTCTCGGGGTGATTCTGGCGGTGCACACCTCCGTCGGTTCGTTCCCCATCCTCTACTTCGGGACCGAGGAACAAAAGCGACGCTATCTTCCAAGACTTGCGAGCGGTGAGTGGATTGGTGCGTTTGCGCTGACCGAACCGAACGCCGGGTCAGACGCTGGCGGTATTCAGACGCGAGCCGTGCGGGACGGGGACGAATACGTCCTAAACGGGAACAAGCTGTTCATCACCAACGCCACGGAAGCGGACGTGTTCTGCGTGTTTGCGGTGACCGATCCGCTGCGGGGCAACCGCGGCGTCACCGCCTTCCTGGTGGAGCGCGGCACGCCGGGGCTGCGCGTCGGGAAGAAGGAGCGCAAGATGGGGCTCAATGGGTCGGGTACGGCAGAACTCTTTTTCGAGGACGCGCGCGTCCCGGTTGCCAACCGACTCGGTGACGAGAACGAAGGTTTTCGTATCGCCATGCGCTTGCTGAACGGCGGCCGCGTGGGCATCGGCGCCCAGGCGCTGGGCATCGCGCGGGCGGCGTTCGACGCCGCGAACGCGTACGTGCGCACGCGCAAGCAGTTCGGCCAGCCGCTGATTGAGTTTCAGGGCCTGCAGTTCATGCTCGCGGACATGGCGACGAAGATTGAAGCCGCACGCTGGCTGGTGTACCACGCCGCGCAGTTGAAACAGAACGACCAGCCGTGTGCGAAGGAAGCGTCGATGGCAAAATTGTTCGCCTCAGACACGGCGATGCAGGTCACCACGGACGCGGTGCAGCTGTTCGGCGGCTACGGGTACATCAAGGAGTACCCCGTCGAGCGGTACATGCGCGATGCCAAGATCACACAGATTTACGAGGGAACCAACCAGATTCAGCGCGTGGTGATTGCGCGCCACTTGGCCCGCGGGTAGGTTGCGAAAGCCAGCGAACAAAAGGGAGCGTGCCACAAGATGCACTTTCAACTGGACAAGGAGCACGAGCAACTTCGGCAGTTGGTCCGCGACTTCGCCGAGCGCGAGGTCGCGCCGGGTGCAGCGGAACGAGATGAGGCGGAGCGGTTCGACCGGGCGCTGTTCGACAAGATGGGCGAACTCGGGTTGACCGGGATTCCGTGGCCGGAGGCGTACGGCGGTGCGGGCATGGATTACCTGGGTTACGTAATTGCGGTCGAGGAGCTCTCCCGCGTCTGCGCGTCTACGGGGGTGGTGCTCTCCGCGCACACGAGTCTGGCCGGCTGGCCCATCTACAAGTTTGGCACGGAGGAGCAGAAGCAGAAGTACCTCCGCCCGATGGCGGAGGGGCGCTGGCTTGGCGCCTACGGACTCACGGAACCGGGTTCCGGGTCAGACGCAGCCGGCATGCGCACGACGGCGAAGCGCGAGGGTGACCACTACGTGTTGAACGGGAACAAGGTGTTCATCACGAACGGCGGCGCTGCGGAAGTGTACGTGGTGTTCGCCCTCACGGACCCGGCACAGCGCGCCCGCGGTATCACGGCGTTCATCGTCGAGAAGGGAATGCCCGGGTTCTCCATTGGAAAGAAAGAGAAGAAGATGGGCATCCGCGCTTCGACCACCGTCGAGCTGGTGTTTGACAACTGCCGGGTTCCCGTCGAGAACCGGCTGGGGGAGGAAGGGTTCGGCTTTAAGATTGCGATGATGACCCTCGATGGCGGGCGCAACGGCATCGCTGCGCAGGCCCTCGGCATCGCGCAGGGAGCGTTTGAACAAGCGCGCGCCTACGCGCTGCAGCGCGAGCAGTTCGGCAAACCCATTGCGAATTTGCAGGCCATCCAGTTCAAGCTCGCAGACATGGCGACGAAGATTGAAGCGGCGCGGTTGCTGACCTACCAGGCCGCTTGGCTCGAATCAAACGGGTTGCCGTACGGCAAAGCGTCGGCGATGAGCAAGGTGTTCTCCTCTGACGTCGCGATGGAGGTCACCACCGAAGCGGTCCAGGTGTTTGGTGGCTACGGGTTCATCCGGGAGTACCCTGTCGAGCGGATGATGCGCGACGCCAAAATCACTCAGATTTACGAAGGGACGAACGAGATTCAGCGGCTCGTGATTGCGCGCCAGATTCTATCCGAGCAGCGTTGACCGGGCCGGTCGCGGCCGTGGCAGACGCGCAACACAGGGGGGATGGCGGTGCAGTCGCTGTTGGCAGGCGTTTTGCGGGGTGAGCCGCGAGCGGTCGCACGTGCGCTGACGGTGGTGGAGAACAATGGCGCCGAAAAACGCGCACTCCTTCAGGACCTGTACGCGCACGCTGGGGACGCGCAGATGGTCGGGTTCACCGGGGCTCCCGGGGCTGGCAAGAGCTCCCTGGTCGACCGGTTGATCTCGCTGCTGCGCACGCAGGGGCTTCGTGTCGGAGTGATTGCGGTGGATCCGTCGAGCCCGTTCAGCGGCGGGGCGCTGTTGGGGGACCGGGTCCGAATGACGCGGCACAGCGCGGACCCTGGCGTCTACATCCGCAGCGTCGGGAGTCGCGGAAGCCTCGGGGGACTCGGCGCCAGCACGCGCGAGATGGCCGTGGTCCTGGCCGCGTCCGGCTGCGACGTGGTACTGCTCGAGACCGTCGGCGTGGGCCAGGCGGAGCTCGACGTGATGTCGGTGGCGGACACAGTCGCTTTGGTCCTCACGCCGGGCAGCGGCGATGCCATTCAGGCCGCGAAGGCGGGGATCATGGAGATTGCCGACGTGTTTGTCGTGAACAAGTGCGACCTTCCTGGTGCAGATGCATTGGTGCGCGAACTGCAGTGGATGTTGCACGACCGACGCTCGCTTCGCGAAAACTGGCAGCCGCCGATTGTCCGGACGGTCGCCGCGCAGGCGGACGGACTGGAGCGGCTCTGGGACGCGGTTGTGCGCCACCGCGAACACCTCGCGCAGAGCGGGTTCGCGCGGGTTCGGCAGCAAGTGCGGCACAAGGAGGCCGTCCTGCATCTGCTCGAGGCCGCGTTCCGACGCTACCTGGAGGAACGCTCGCGGCAGGACCCTGAGTGGGAGAAGATCCTGAGCGGATCGGGTGCGGATGTGTTGGACCCGTATGCGGCGTTCGACGAGCTGCGTGGGCAATTGCCGTGGTTGTCAGGGACAGACCGCACTGTGCTATAATCTCGATATTTGTGAGGCAGTGCGTCGCGGCCAGAGTCGGGAGCGGCGGGAGAAGCGCACGTGGCTGGGGTGTGACCGCCGCGGGATGCTCCCTGCCCCCACACCGGCTACTGCGACAGCAGAGGTTTGGAGGGAGCTTGGATGACTGCATCCTTAGCCCGGACGGACGACGAGATTCAGCACATGCCGCTCGTCGAGTTGGCGTTTGAGCTGTTGAAGAGCAAGAAGGAGCCGATGTATTTCCGCGAGATCATGAACCAGATTCAGGAACTCCGGGGAATGACGGAAGACGAGGCGATGGAGGTCATTGCCCGGCTCTACACGGAGATCAACATCGACGGGCGGTTCATCTGCATCGGCCAAAACGTCTGGGGCCTGAAGCGCTGGTACCCTGTGGATAAGGCCAACGAGCGGCCGACGAGTCGCCGGTTTGTCCGGGGCAGCGGGGACGCCTTCAGCGATGATGACGAGGAACTCGACGAGTACGAAGTCGCCGAGGAGGACGAGTCCGACTTCGTGGAGGACACGGACCTCGTCGACGATGTGGATGGCGAAGATGAAGACGATGCGGACAGCGACGACTACGATGCGGCGGACGAAGACGAAGATGACGCATTCGCGGACGCGGACGACGCGGACGCAGCGGATGAAGATTTGGCGTTTGTCGAGGATGAGGAGGAACCGATGGCCGAAGCGGACGAGGAGTTCGGCGGCGACGACGACGAACGCCTGTAGGTCCTCTCGGGCAAACGGTCCGAGGCAATTTCCCTCTTCGTGGCTGGACTTTCTCCGCCGCGCGGGGTTGTGGTATTCTAATCAGGGCGATTGGACAGTGTCGCGTTCTGGGTCCCCCAGAACGCTTGTTTTATGATGTTGTCCCAAACGGAGACACGACGGGTAACTCGGGGCAGACAGCGCGCAGGAGGGCCCATTTCATGACCAAATTCATCTTTGTGACAGGCGGCGTCGTTTCGGGACTAGGAAAAGGCATCACCGCGGCTTCTTTGGGACGGTTGCTGAAGAACCGCGGATTGCGGGTCACCATCCAGAAGTTTGACCCCTACATCAACGTGGACCCGGGGACGATGAGCCCGTACCAACACGGAGAGGTCTTCGTCACGGAGGACGGCGCGGAAACGGACTTGGACCTGGGACACTACGAGCGCTTTATCGATAACAACCTGACCCAGGCGAACAACGTCACCAGCGGCAAGATTTACTGGTCTGTCATCAACAAGGAGCGGCGTGGGGACTATCTCGGTGGCACTGTGCAGGTGATTCCGCACGTGACGAACGAGATTAAGGACCGCATCCTGCAGGCGGCCACGCCGGACACCGACATCGTCATCACCGAGATCGGCGGTACGGTCGGTGATATCGAGAGTTTGCCGTTCCTCGAGGCGATTCGTGAGATGCGCGGAGAGGTGGGGCGAGACAACGCCCTCTATATCCACGTCACTCTGATTCCGTATCTATCCGTGAGCGGCGAGGTGAAGACGAAGCCGACGCAACACTCGGTGGCAGAGCTGCGCAGCATCGGCATCACCCCCCAAATCATCGTGTGTCGGACACAGGTGCCGCTCAGCCTGGACGTCAAGCGCAAGATCTCGCTGTTCTGCGACACCGAACTGGACTCGGTGATTGAGGCGCGGGATGCCGACATCCTCTACGAGGTCCCCTTGTTGATGCAGGCGGAGGGGCTGGATACCACCGCCCTGCGGCACCTGAAGATGGAGACGCCGCCGGCCGACATGACAGAGTGGACGCGGATGGTGGAGCGCATTGCGAACCTGCGGGACAAGGTGCGCATCGCCGTTGTCGGTAAGTACGTGGCGCTGCCGGACGCCTACGCCAGCGTGGCCGCCGCGCTGCAGCACGGCGGATACGAGAATGACGCCGTGGTCGATATCCAGTGGTTGCAGTCGGAAGAAGTGACCGATGAGAACGTGGACGAGTTATTGCGCGGTGTCGACGGCATCCTCGTGCCCGGCGGGTTTGGCGACCGCGGGATTGAAGGAAAGGTCACGGCAGTCCGCTACGCCCGGGAACACGCCATCCCGTTTTTCGGAATCTGTCTCGGCATGCAGGTGGCGGTCGTGGAGTTCGCGCGCCATGTGGCGGGGCTTGCAGGGGCGCACAGCAGCGAGATTGACCCGCAGACGCCCCACCCGGTGATTGACATCCTGCCGGAACAGAAAGAGATTGAGGACAAAGGCGGTACGATGCGCCTTGGCGGTTATGAGTGCCAGGTCGCACCGGGGACGAAGGCAGCCGCGGCGTACGGCCGCGACCGCGTGGTGGAGCGCCATCGGCATCGCTACGAGTTCAACAACGCGTACCGGGGACATTTGGAAGACTGCGGGCTCGTCGTGAGTGGGACGTCGCCCGACGGCCGGTTGGTCGAGATGATTGAGCTGCCGAACCATCCGTGGTTCGTCGGCGTCCAGTTCCACCCGGAGTTCACATCCCGCCCCAACCGGGCGCAACCACTGTTTCGGGAGTTTATCCGCGCGGCCTTGGTCAGGCGGCATCATCAAGCCTGACGGCGGATGTCACGCCATGTGCGTACGGGGAGCGCCGCGGCCGTTGGGACCAGCGTTCCACGGCACACGCGCCGCACCACTCACGAGATGGAGCGTTCATCGGCAGACATGCCCACTCGCGGCCCTCGGGCTGCAGCGCGGGCATGTCTGCTCGTGTTTTTCGACGGAAGGATATGCCGGGCTGGACGACGAATTCAACTGTTGGATCACGCCGGTTGGACCCGGATGGGCAGACCTCCAATGATAGGGTAATCGTACATGCAGGTTTTCGCAGCGATAGGAGGAGGTACGTTGGCGAAGAAGATTCTCGTTGTCGATGACCAGTTTGGTATCCGCGTCCTGTTGGAAGAAGTCTTACATCAAGAAGGCTACGAGGTGTTTCAAGCGCCGAACGGACAGGTGGCCCTGGAAATTGTACGTACGCAGAGTCCAGACCTGATCTTGCTCGACATGAAGATCCCTGGAATGGATGGTCTCGAGATATTACATAATATTCGGAAACTTGGAGTCGACACGAAGGTCATCATGATGACGGCGTACGGCGAGTTGGACCTCATCCAGGAAGCGATGGAGATGGGGGCGCTCGACCACTTCACCAAACCGTTTGACATCGACGAGCTGCGAAAGGCGGTCAAATCGTACCTAGACTGAACGACCCGGGCGAGTGCGAGGTGCACAGCACACGCCCAGTGGTGCGCGCGGCGGGTCTACGCCTGCGGTGGGTCCGTATCCGCCGCCCGAAGCGGCCTTGTAGAAAGGAGTCAAGGTGATGCAAGCGAGAATCCTCACAGGACCCTGGCAGAGCACGTTGCGCCTGCGTATGAGTGAGCATGACGCCCACTACGCCGGCTGGTTGGTAGACGGCGCACGCATGTTGGGATTGTTTGGCGATGTGGCGACCGAGCTGTTGATTCGCCAAGATGGCGACGAGGGCTTGTTCGTCGCGTACGACTGCGTGGAGTTCCACGCACCGGTCTACGCCGGGGACTACATCGAGGCCGTGGGCCGCGTCACCCGCGTCGGGAACACCTCCCGGGCCATGGAGTTCGCGGCGTACAAGGTGATTGAGGCCGGCATCGAGCCGGATGTGCCATCGGCCGCGCGGGTATTGAATCCGCCCGTGCTCGTCACGTACGCCACCGGCACGTGCATGGTGCCGGTGGAGCGGCAACGGAGGT
This sequence comes from Alicyclobacillus sp., assembly GCA_023511295.1. GTDB lineage: Bacteria > Bacillota > Bacilli > Alicyclobacillales > Alicyclobacillaceae > JAIMBT01. The sequence goes on along the minus strand of JAIMBT010000005.1, from coordinate 2,007 downwards.
GAGTGGCATGAATCCCGTCATCATCACGGCGGCCATGGTCGGAGCAGAGACCACGCGGGCCGCGCAGCCCAACTTACCGTACACGCCGGAGGAGATTGCCGAAGCGGCGGCGGCGTGCCGCGAAGCGGGCGCGAGCATCTGTCACCTGCACGTGCGCACGGACGATGGCCAGCCGACTCAGGACAAGGAGCGTTTCCGCGAGACCATCGCGGCCATTCGGCGCCGCACCGACATCGTGATTCAGGTGTCGACCGGCGGCGCCGTCGGGATGACGGCAGAGGAGCGGATGCAGCCCCTCGAGTTGAACCCGGAGATGGCCACCCTCACCTGCGGCACCGTCAACTTCGGAAACGACGTGTTCTGGAACCCGCCGTCGCTGCTCCGGACCTTCGCGGGCGAGATGCAAGCCAGAGGGGTACGCCCGGAGTTCGAGATCTTCGAAGTCGGCATGATTGCGAACGCGATGCGGCTCGTGAGCGAGGGGCTGGTGGCGCCGCCCCTTCACTTCGACTTCGTTCTCGGCGTACCGGGGGGACTCCCGGCAACCCCAGAGAACCTGCTGCGCTGCGTGCACAGTCTGCCAGAGGGCGCCACCTGGACGGTCGCTGGCGTGGGCAGGCACCAGTTGCCGATGGGGGCGCTCGCGGTGGTCCTCGGTGGACATGTTCGGGTTGGCTTTGAAGACAATATCTATTATCGTAAGGGGGAACTGGCCGAAAGCAACGCTCAACTGGTCGAGCGGATGGCTCGGATTGCCCGGGAACTGGACCGTCCGGTAGCCACGCCAGACGACGTGCGCGCGCTGCTCGGCATTCGGTCGCAGTGATACGCGCGGCCAACAACGGACAGGGGTGAAAGGCGTGAAACTGTTCATCGATACGGCCAACGTCGGAGAGATTCGAGCGGCGGCCGACATGGGGATTCTCAGCGGCGTCACGACCAACCCGTCTCTGGTGGCAAAGGAAGGGCGCGACTTCGTCGAGGTGTTGAAGGAGATCCTCGACATCGTCGACGGTCCCATCAGCGCCGAGGTGGTGAGCCTCGACGCGGACGGGATGGTCCGCGAAGGTCTGGCGTACGCGAAGTTGCACAAGAACATCGTGATTAAGGTGAACGGCAAAACCGTGGTCGACTACACCGAACCCCAAGGGGCCCAACCCGGCAACGACTTCACCCGCGTGCTCGATTCCGGCACGTTCGCCCTGCAAGCTCACGATCCGGGCAGCACGGTGCACTTCAAAAACATCCGCGTCAAGCGGCTGGATTAGGCCAGCGACAGGCGATCCTTGGGGTCCGGCTGGGAGCGGCTGCCCCTCTCAGCCGCGACGCCCTGGCAACAAGACGTCGCGCAAGACCCTGGCAACTAGACTTTGGCCGGAACTTAGGCGGGAGGAACGACCGATGAAGACATACGGCGGGCCTTGTGGGAGTGCCCTTTGCCTGGGGCTGATGGCGGTCGGAGTTGCCGCGGCACAACAACCAGCGCCGCCGCGGAATGAGCTGCCCAATGGGCCTGCGGCGCCGCGCGTGCAGGTGACGGTGGGCACATCGTCCGGCATGACGGTGACGATGGGCAACGGCCGCCGTTCGGCGACGCTCCGCGAAGGGGACGAAACCATCGAACTGAAGGAGCGGGACGGCGGAAAGGAGATCACGCTGCGGCATGAGCGCAAGGTGAATGGCGAGGTGAAGAAGGACGAATATCAGGCTCCCGATCTCGACACGCTCAAGCAGCAGCATCCGCAGGCGGTGGAACTGTACCGCCGCATTGCCGATCGCATCCAGGCGATGCAGGTGCGTCCGATTGTGCAGGTGCAAGGGATGGGGGGGAACGTCATCGCTCCGTTCGCTTATCCCCAGAATCAAAATCCTCCGCCGGGACAAGGCCGGCGCACCATTCACGCCACGGTGCAGGGGAAGAAAGTGCAGATCAGCGACCGTTATGGCCTCCAGATCGAGGTGGCCGTCACGCGGATCGTGGACGGCAAGGAACAAACCGAGCAGTTC
>JAIMBT010000028.1 GCA_023511295.1 Alicyclobacillus sp. | reverse complement strand
GCAAGCTGAACATCCCGGCGAACGACTGGAGCGCGATTGGACCGCTGAACATCCAGCAGTGGTGGCTGTCGCAGTAAATCGAGCCGCTGGGACGCTCACCCGACAAGGATTTCGCGGCGTACAGGAAAGTGGGGGCAGGATGTACAACCCTGCCCCCACGCTGTTTGAAGCCGCATCCGCCGGTTTGCTCAAGTATCTCGGCGTACGCCGGATGCGCGTCCCGGAGCGGAAGCCGTCGGCTACGGCCGAGGCTCTCGCACCACCAATACCGGAACATCCGCATGCCGCAGCACCGCTTCGCTGACACTGCCGAGGACCGTGCGCTTCACAAATCCCTTCCCGTGGCTGCCGATGATGATGAGGTCGGCGTGGGTCTCGCGGGCCATCTGGCAAATCACGTCGGCAGGCACCCCGTGGCCGACGGTGAATTTCGCGCGAGGCTCGGCGCCGAACTGTTCCGCAAAGACCGCTTTCACATCGGCGACACCGCGCTCATCGTACATATCGAGATCAATCGGTACGACAACGCCAGCCTCAAGCGGGTACGCAGCCGGCGGAACCACGTAGACGACAGACAACGTCGCCTTGGGCCACGCCTGCAGAAACGCCGCCGCCTGTTTGGCTGCTTCGCTCGCACATCGGGACCCATCCATCGCGAGTAAGATCTTTTCCATATCGCATCACCCTCCACGCGCCGCGTGTACCGTTCAACCGCGGCCTGACATCCACACCGTACACCCACGCCGGCCCTATCGCCAACCCCAAATGGACGGTTGCTTGCCACTCATTGGACCAGTTCAGTTGAACTATCCGGCGTGCTTCGTGTGGTACAATAGCACCCGACGGACTCCCAATTGTGCGTAAGATTGACAACGCCCAAAATAACTCCCGCGGTGGGACCATGACGTAGGGAGATTGCAACGCAACGGACACGCGATAGTTATCGGAGGTGATTGGCTTGATCCGCGAAAACCTGCGGGCGCTCGAAGCCATCGTCCGAAATTTGACGGACCTCAACACCGCCCTTGACGAGGCGCTGATTGTCGCCATCACCGACGTGCGGGGAAACATCAAATTCGTCAATGAACGTTTCTGTCAAATTTCCAAGTATAGTAGGACTGAACTGCTCGGCCAGAATCACCGAATCATCAATTCCGGCTATCACTCCAAGGCGTTTTTTCGGGAGATGTGGCGCACCATCGCCAACGGTCGCATCTGGACGGGCGAGCTGAAAAACCGCGCCAAGGACGGCTCGTTTTATTGGATGCACACCATCATCGTGCCGCTGCTCAACGACCGTGGCAAACCGTACGAGTACGTTTCGTTCCGAACGGAGATCACGGCTCGCAAGCTCGAAGAGGAAAAGCTGGACGCTCTGATTGCCACCATGCCAGACGTCGTGGTGTTCCTGGACGGCGACGGCCGGTGGTTGAAAGCGAACGACGCAGCGAGGGCGCTGTTTCACATCGATTCCGACGTCTACCGTGGGCGGACGACGGCGGAATTGCGGACGCTCCGTGCGGCCAACGCGCCGGCGCTCTGTCGCGTGATGGCTTCCGATGAAGCCGCTTGGGACGCGCGCGGACCGCATCAGGAAGAGATTGAGGTGCCAAATCCGGAAGGCTCCCTTGTAACGCTGCAAATGACAAAGGTCCCCGTCTACCACAACGACGGACAGCGCAGCGGTATGGTCCTGATTGGCCGGGACGTGACTGCGCAGAAGCGGACAGCGGAAGCGCTCCGGCGCTCCGAGACGATTGCGGCCGTCGGTCAGCTCGCGTCCGGGATTGCCCATGAAGTGCGTAACCCGCTCGCCGGAATCAAGTGGGCAGTCGAGGTCCTCCGCGCAAAGCACCCAGACAGTTCGGAGCAGATTGACCTGATTCTCAAGGAGTTAGATCGGGTGGACGGGATTGTGGGCGAACTCCTCATGGCCGCACGCCCCCACGCGACGCAGTTCGGCTACGTCAACGTCCACGACGTGATTCAAAGCGTGGTCACGTTGATGAACGGACACGCCCGGCGAAATCGCGTGGACGTCCGCGTAGAGGAAGCGCAACCGGTGCCGCCCATCTACTGCGAGCCACACCGGCTGAAGCAGGTGTTCATCAATCTGGTCAAAAACGGCATTGAGGCCATGGACCAGGGCGGGTGTTTGCGAATTTCGGCCGCGCGGCGCGATACAGGCGTGGTGGTTCGCGTCGCAGACGAAGGTCACGGGATTCCCGACGACGTCTTGACCCGGCTCGGGCAACCGTTTGTCACCACGAAGGAACAAGGAACCGGCCTCGGACTGATGGTGACCCAGCAGATTGTTCAAGAGCACCAGGGCAGCCTGACGTTCCACCGCAACACTCCGCACGGTACGGTGGTCGAAGTCTGGTTCCCCCGCGCAACCGACGGCCAGTCGATTTCAGGAACCGGGCGGACCGTGACCTCGCCTTGAGATTCACCCGTTTGGACCATGCCTTTGTCGTCGGATTGGACGGCGCGCGCCATTGCCCGTTCCGCTACACTGAGAGAGTCAATACCGACCTTCGGCGACGCCGCATCCGGGCCACGCGCCCATCCGCGTGAACGCTGCCAGGACAGAGACGGGGTACCATCCTCGTACAGAAAGTTGGTGAGTGCGGTGATCGTCCGTAACCGGCACCCGTACACGCGACTCACACAGTGGGACCACGCGCTCATGCGCACAATATCACGCCGGCGTGCGTTGCTCACATTTGTGATGGTCTGCGGCCTTGCTCTGTGGAGCCTCGCAACCGGAGAGCCCTGGTTTATCGCAGGACTGGTCGTCATCGGTGCACTCGCCTATGGTCTGAGCGCTGTCGTCGCCCTGGTGTGCGCTGCGGTGTTGACCGCCGTTCGTGCCGTCTGGGGCTTCGGCGGCATCGCATCCGTCACGCCCGCGTTGGTGGAATTGACTGGATATCTTTTGGTCGCCCATTTGGGGTTTCGACATCGTCTGGAAGCGGTAGCTCTCTCCGGACGCCGTGGGTCGGTACTCCCCACCCTCCCGGCGGATCACCGAGACAGGGTGTTGCCATGGCACGTCGCCAACGAAGTCCGAACCTCGCTCGCGGCCGTTCGGTTCCTCCTCTTTCCGGTCCAATCCGGTCCGGGCGACAGCGCCGTGAAGCAGGCAGTGAACGAACTCGAGCGTCTCGAGGGTCTGTTTGAAGAGATGGAAAAGCCGCAGCGGTGATGTGAACACCCGCTGCGGTTCACTTCTCTTCTGGATGGTCCGTAAAGCCTTCGCGGAGGGCGTACGCTGCCGCCTGCACTCGGTTGTTGAGGTGAAGTTTTTCGAGGATGTTTCGCACGTGATTGCGGACGGTGTTTTCGCTGATGAACAGCGCCTGAGCGATTTCCCGGTTCGTCGCCCCACCGCTCAGTTTGCGCAACACCTCAAGCTCGCGCTCCGTCAATGCGTCCACCTGCGGGCGCTCGGGGGCAACCGCCTTCGGGGTTGAGAATTCCGTGATGATGTGCATGGCCAAGTCGCTCGGAATCACCGGCTCCCCCGCGAACACGCGCTGAATGCTCTCCATCACGTCCGCAGGTCGCGCATTTTTCAACACGTAACCAGACGCGCCGCTTTTCACCGCATCAAACAGCGACTCCTCCGCCCCGGACACAGTGAGGATGAGGATTTTGACGTCCGGGTACCGTTGTTTGATGACGCGCGTCGCCTCCAACCCGCTGCAAACCGGCATGTTGATGTCCATCAGCACCACGTCGGGGCAGTCTGCCGCACAGAAGTCGATGGCGGCCTGTCCGTTCTCCGCCTCACCAATCACCACAATCTCCTGCGCCTGGTTCAACACCGCGCGCACGCCCTGACGAAATAGTTGATGATCGTCAACGAGCAGCACGCGGATGGGCGATTCTGATTTCACCGGATTAGACATCGCCATCCCTCCTCGCCCTGCGGCAGCCGCCTTGCGACACACCGCGGCATGTCTATCGTGCCATGGGTCACAAGGCCATCATACCGAATCTGCCCGGCCAACGCATGGACCGTTTGAGGGTCTGCGGAATAGTCCATTCGGACCATGCGGATGGGACGCAGGTATGCGTGACAGGGGCCCGGAAACCCGCCCGCAGATGGGTTTTGCAGCGAGGGGCCGGGGCGCACGCGCGCGTTTTCGCCTTGCACGTGCGCCCCCCAACGGTTCCATCAGTACCGCGCGGTCACCATCTTCCGCCGCGTGTAGAACTCCACCCCATCGCGGCCGTTCGCGTGCAGGTCGCCGTAGAACGAGTTCTTCCAGCCGGAGAATGGGAAGAACGCCATCGGTGCCGGCACCCCCACATTGATGCCCAACATCCCGGCGTCCATCTGTTCTCGGAACTGGCGAATCGCCTTCGCGCTGTCTGTGAACAGGCAGGCGCCGTTTGCAAACGGCGATTGGTTCGCCACCGCAATGGCTTCGTCAAGCGTGTCCACCCGGACCACCGACAGCACCGGCGCGAAGATCTCGTCTTGCCAGATCTTCATCCCCGGCTTCACATGGTCGAAGATGGTGGGGCCGATGAAGTAGCCCGCTTCACGCGTCTCTGCCCGGCCGTCGCGGACGAGGATGGCGCCCTCGTTGACGCCCGTCTCGATGTACTTCACGGTCCGATCTCGATGCGCCTCACGAATGACCGGGCCGAGAAACACGCCTTCCTCCAGCCCATCGCCCATCCGGAGTTCGTTTGCCGCCTTCACCAAGGCCGCCACCAGTTGGTCCCCAATGCCACCGACCGCCACCACCACCGCACAGGCCATGCACCGCTCACCAGCCGACCCAAACGCTGCACCGATGATGCCCTGCACAGCCAGGTCGAGATCGGCATCCGGCAGGACGATGGTGTGGTTCTTCGCACCAGCGAGCGCCTGTACCCGCTTGCCGTGGGCAGCCGCCGTCTTGTACACGTACTCGGCGACCGGCTGCGACCCGACGAACGACACCGCACGGACGTCCGGATTCTCGAGGATCCCGTTCACCGCTTCGTGGGCGCCGTGTACGATGTTCAACACGCCGTCCGGCAGGCCGGCCTCGCTGAACAATTCCGCCAGCCGGTTGGCCGTCAGCGGTGTCCGTTCGGACGGCTTCAACACGAACGTGTTGCCGCACGCGATGGCGAGGGGAAACATCCAGCAGGGAACCATCATCGGGAAGTTGAACGGCGTGATGCCACCGACCACCCCCACCGGGTACCGCCACACGCCGGACTCCATATTCGTCGAGATGTCCGGCAACTGAGAGCCCATCATCAACGTCGGTGCCCCGGCCGCGAACTCCACACATTCAATCCCGCGTTGCACCTCGCCGTACGCTTCCCCGTAGCTCTTGCCGTTCTCAAGTGTAACGAGGCGCGCCAACTCCTCCCAATGTTCCGTCAGGAGCTGTTGGTATTTGAAGAGAATGCGCGCGCGCTTCGGCACTGGCGTCTGGCTCCACGTCCGGAACGCCTCCTTCGCCGCCTCCACCGCCCGGTCGAGATCTGTCCGACTCGAGATGGGGACGTAGGCCAGCGGCTCTCCGGTCGCAGGATTCGGCACGGTCTCCGTGCGTTCCGCCTCGGCATCCACCCACTGTCCGCCGATGTAGTTTTTGAGCGTCTGTTCTGTCGAAGCTGTACTCACGGCAATCACGTCTCCTTGTTGGTTGGGTCTTTCCAAGAACGCTCCATCCATCTCAATTATGAATCCACCATCACCGATCCTTCGTCTCCAACACGCCCATGATGTTCCCGTCCTTTGGGGCAACGTGGGCATAGTCCTCGTCCAGTTGATAGTTCCACGTCCGTCGGTGGCCGGCCATCACGTTCAGGTAGTACGTTTGAAAACCCGGGATGGCGGCAACCGGGTGATAGCCCCTCGGAACAAGCACGACGTCACCGTCCCTTGGCGTCAGTACCGTATCCATGCTCACCTTGTCGTATACCCGTTGCACAGCTTGACCGTGTGGGGGATCGAAGCGGTAGTAATACGTCTCCTCCAGGTAGGTCTCCTTCCCTGGCATTTCTTGGTCGTGTTTGTGTGGAGGGAAACTGGACCAGTTCCCCGCCGGAGTGACCACCTCCACGAGCAAGAGCTTTTCGGCGGGATGATGCTCATCGAGAATGTGACGAATGAATCGCAGGGTTGTGCCAGAGCCGCGCCGTTCATATGGGATATCCGCGCGGCGGATGTGGCGCGGCTCCCCCACGCCGGAGGCACCAGCAGCGGTCGCCACGGCAATTTCAGCTCGCACCTGGGCCGTCAACGTCATAGCGCGGCCGCGGGGTACGTAAACAGCCTCCGGAGACTCATCGACAAACACCGATTCTCGACCGCCAACTGCCCGAAACACGTCGTCTCCGACGCGTACGTCACAAGTACCTTCCAATACAATCGCGGCTGTTTCCCCGCAATCCGTCATCAGTTCTATCATCTGGCCCGGCGACAGCCGATAGACCTTGAAGCTGATGTACGTCCAATTCGCTATATCCGGCGTGACATGCACAAGCGGACGGCCTGCCATCGGGTTGTGGTCAGCACGTATTATCAAATTCGACATGGCCTAGCCTCCTTGAAGTCGCTTGGCTTGGACCCGCACGAGGATTTCTCGCGCGACTCCATTCAGATTTCCCGCGCTTGTTTCACCTTCTCGGCCAGCGTTGCGTATGCAGCCTGGACACGCGGGTTATCAGACTGCTCGGCCACACCCACGCGCCACCACGACTCATACCCGTCTGTCCCCGTTCCTGGCAGAACTTTAATGTCAATCAATGTCGTGATCGTTTCTCGCTTCGCCAGTTGCAACGCCTCGCGCAACTGCTCGACGGTTTCTGCTCGATATGCCCTTGCACCCAGGCTGTGAGCGTGTGCTGCGTAATCAATCGACAGGTAACGTCCTGTCAGGAGACCACTCGCCTGCTCGCGGTAGCGAAATTCATTTCCAAACCCTCGCGACCCGTGTTCGCGTTGAAGGTTATGGATGCATTGGTAACCGGAGTTGTCGAATAGCAGGATCGTGATCTTCAACCCTTCCTGCAAACTGGTTAAAAGTTCGGAGTGGAGCATCAGGTAACTACCATCTCCGACCACGGCGTACACGTCACGCGCGGGGTTGGCCATCTTGACACCGAGTGCCCCGGCCACCTCGTATCCCATGCAAGAAAAGCCGTATTCCATGTGATAGGTTTTCGGTGCTCGGGTTCGCCAGAGCCGATGCAAATCTCCTGGAAGTGAGCCAGCCGCCGCAACTACAACATCCTGCTCACCGATGAACCGGTTAATCTCACCGAGCACTCGGGTTTGGGCCAACCCCATCGGGTTCTCCGCCCCGTATAGCCGTTCCACTTCTTCGTCCCACTCTGCCTTCAGGGTGCGAATCTCGTCGACCCCATACCCCGATCGGTACCCTGTCTCCAGCGCCCTGCGGAGGTCCCTCAGTGCCTCGCGAGCATCAGCGACTATTGCAAGCGACCGCATCTTCATCGCGTCAAAGCGTGCCACATTGACGCTTAGAAAGTCGACCTCAGGGTTTTGAAAGGCCGTCTTCGACGACGTCGTGAAATCGCCCAGACGCGTCCCGACTGCAATGACCAGGTCCGCATCGCGCGCAAGTCGGTTCGCCGCGAGCGATCCGGTCACCCCGATACCACCGACATTTAACGGATGATCCCATGGCAAAGCACTTTTCCCAGCCTGCGTTTCGGCCACTGGAATCTGCAGAGCTTCAGCGAAGGCCGCCAATTCTGCAGTCGCTTGCGCGTAGTGAACGCCACCTCCAGCCACAATAAGCGGCCGACGCTTTGTTTGAATGAGTTGCACGGCGAGTTGGCACGCTGCCGTGGTGACCGGTCGGCGGTCGATGTCGTAGACCCGCTTCTCGAAGAAGTCCATCGGATAGTCGTAGGCTTCGGTCTGGACGTCCTGCGGCAGACAGAGCGTGACGGCGCCAGTGTCGACGGGGTCGGTCAAGACGCGCATCGCGTTGTAGGCCGCCGTCATCAGCTGCTCCGGTCGCAAGATGCGGTCCCAATAGCGGCTGACGGGTTTGAAAGCATCGTTCGCAGACACCGTGTAGTCCGACGGGTTCTCAACCTGTTGCAACACGGGGTCCGGCTGTCGACAGGCAAAGATGTCACCCGGCAACAAGAGTACCGGAATTCGGTTGACCGTCGCAGTGCCGGCCCCGGTCACCATGTTCAGTGCGCCAGGCCCGATGGACGTGGTGCAGGCGAAAATGCGCAGCCGGTTGTTCTGCTTGGCAAACGCAGTCGCCGCGTGCACCATGCCTTGCTCGTTGTGCCCCTGGATATAGGGTAGCCCCTCGGCGCCGTCCTCAAGCGCTTGGCCGACTCCGGTCACGTTCCCATGTCCAAATATCCCCATGATTCCAGCGACGAACTTGTATTCTTTCCCGTCGAGCCTCACATACTGTTGATTGAGGAACTTTAGTAGCGCTTGAGCCATCGTTAGTCGAATGGTTCTCACACTTCCACCTCCTGTTCTCGGAGAACCGTCCTTCACTCCGCCATCGACTGCAGCAGCACTGCGACTTCTGCCTCAGTTGGCATCGCCTCGGAACAACTGTGACGGCTCACGACAATGGCACCGGCGGCCGTCGCAAAGCGCAACCTTCGCTCAACCGACCATCCTTGAAGGAGTCCAAAGGTGTACGCCGCGCCAAATCCGTCCCCTGCGCCAAGGGTGTTTATAACTTCAACCCTCACGGCTGGAACGCGCAGCATACCATCTGGTCCAAAGTACAGAACACCATCCCCGCCCCGTTTCGCCACCACCTCACGCACGCCGGCTTGAAGAAGTTTCTGAGCCGACGTCACAGGGTCTTGTGAACCGCCCACAAACGCCAGCTCCGGCTCATTCGCCAGCACCACATCCGCTTGGCGTAACGCGGTCCAGTAGTAGAGATGTGCCTCGCGAGTCCCAGTCCAGAATCCTGGCCTCCAGTCAATGTCGAGTACGTTTACCCCGCCACTCAACCGATTTATCTCGAGCGCTGCGAGAGCCGCCTCCCGCGCAGGAGAGACCGCCAGCGCCGAGCAAGCCACAACAAGCATGCGAGCCTCAGCCAAACGGTCGAGATCTAGATCCGAAATGGATAGCCCATTGTCCGCACACGGTTTGCGGTAGAACAGCACCTCCGAATCGTTCGGAGGATACAGCGCGGCGAATGCAAGGGCGGTTGGGTGTTCTAGATCTGTCCCAACCATGTGCGTATCGACGCCTTCGGTCTTCAGGCGGGTGCGGAGAAAGGTTCCGAAATCATCTTGCCCGACGCGGCTGATAAGTCCCACCGCAGCACCGTAGCGAGCCAACCCGACTGCGGTGTTCCCGGCGGAACCACCGAGGTATTTTCGAAACGATGACACCTGATGGAGCGGAACACCAATTTCGTTCGCGTAGAGATCGACAATCACGCGTCCCAGCGTGTAGACGACAGGGTTTGCCACAGTACCACCTCCTCTACATCACGACCGTGAACACAGGCGGCCAGCTCTGCCGCGCGTACCGCCGGATCGGACCCGTCCTGTGGGTACAACAAACCGCGTCCAATCATAAGACCCCTCACGTTGGGCCCCTGGTCCAAGCAACGGCTAATGGTCGTGAGGAGCTCATCCGGATGACCTGGATTGCCGCCTCCTAGCAGCACAATCGGGCAGGTAGTAGCGCGTGCGACGCGGGGTAGATCCGCGACCATCGGCAACTTCAACCAGCGCCGCGCTGAGGTTGACCCCAGTGCGGAGGCAACGCCGACCGCTCGAACCAGGTCGTCCTCGCTGTGCGGCACTGCCAGGGGCTCGAGGAACATAGGGATTTGGAGCGCCGACAGTTCCTCCAACGCCGCAACACAGTAGCGCAGCGTGTTCGCCGTATCGGGAGTGTCGAGCCGCAGCCGCAGCAGAAATTTCCCCGCATCAAGGCGCATGCGTTGAATTGCCGCTGCGGTGTAGCCGGTCAAGAAATCGTCCAGTTCAAACGCGGTGTCTGCAAGACCACCGCGGTTCATGGAACCCACCAAGACCTTCCGGCTCATAAAGTCAGGTCCCCCCGCAGAGACCACAGTGTCGTTGAGCACCAGGAGGTCTTCCAAGACGTCCGGGGTGGCAAGCAGCCCATCGACTCCCGGTTGCATCAGCACCTTGGCCAGCCGCCACAAGAGGTCGGCACGATCAGCCATCGCCCAGGGGTCTCCGCCCGCAGCCAGTACGCGCCGACCCGGGTGGTCCATCGCTACAATGACGAGCCGGTCTCGCTCCCACCCATGCCGCTGCTGGCGTCGCCGCGCCAGTTCAAGGGGACGGTCGGGACCTTCTAGACGAGCCCTCAGCACGACAGACCGAATTTGTTCCAACATGCACGTATCACTCATTCGAGTCACCACCGCTTTTCAGATCGTTTGACGCGGTTCCATCAGGCGGCGGACCTGTCGAATCGCGGATCATGAGTTCAGGAGCGAGCACCACCCGACGGGCGGGCTGCTCTCCCGCCTCGATGGCGCCGATCAGCATTCCCAATGTCTGCCGCCCCAGATCGTAAATCGGCTGGGCAACACAGGTGAGTGAGGGGCGGACAATTCGGGAGAAAACGGTGTCGTCAAAACTCATCAAGGAGATGTCATGCGGTACCTGGAAACCCGCTTCAAGACACCACTGTAGCGCCCCCACCGCGAGCTGGTCGTTGCCGGTAAAGATTGCCGTCACGCGATGGTGAGCCAAAAGCCCCGCCGCTAGCCGTGCGCCGGCCTCAATGCCAAAGCCGCCTTCTCCGACGACCTGTAGCGCAGCCCCCGCCTCCTCAATCGCGGCAGCGAAGCCACCTAATCGATCTCGAGCTGAGCGCAGGGTCAGAGGTTCGCCGATGAACCCAAGGTTACGGTGGCCCAGCTCTAACAAGAAGCGGGCCGCCAGATATCCGCCCTGGTAGTTATCGACCATGACGATAGGCACTTGAGCCCCTTCAATTTCGCGCGCAAGCAAGATGACATGAATGCCTGCCGTGAGGAGCTCGGCAATCTGGTCTGCAGGAGTTGTGCCAGTGGCGATGACAATCCCGTCCATCTGCTTGTGACGCAGCGTCCGCAGATACGCCCGCTCGCGCTCGACATCATGGTCGGTATTGCAGACCAACACGCTGTACCCGCGAGAGAATGCCTCGTCCTCGGCCCCGCGGACGATCTCCGAGAAATAGGGGTTGTTGACGTCTGGCAACAGGGCGCCGATGGACCAACTCTTCTTTCCGGCCAACGCCGTTGCGATGGAACTGCGTTGGTACCCCAACGCGTTCACAGCTCGCAGCACCTTACGGCGGGTTTCCGGGCCCATGCGTCCCGTGTTGTTTAGGACGTTTGACACCGTGGCGATCGAAACGCCACTTTCCCGAGCGATATCGTAGATGGTCGGTTTCATGGCTGCATTCGAGCAGACTCCGCGTCGATCTGTCTCGGTCATACCTTCGCGTCGTCCATCAATGCTTCCAGGTACGCCTTTGCCGCTCGAGCGTAGGCGACTGGTTCTGCCTTGGTGGGGTCCTGTTCAGCTTCCATAACCATCCATCCCTGGTATCCACCTCGCTGCAACACGTCAAAGACAGCTGGAAAATCGATGCACCCGTCTCCTGGCGTCGTGAAGAGCCCTTGCCGTACCGCATCGGTGAACAAGGTACCTTTCGCCCGAACATCGTCCAGAACCGCCCGTCGAACGTCCTTGAGATGAATGTAGTGAATCCGCCGTAAGTGTTTTTCAAAAACCTGTTCCGGCACCCCTCCCCCGGCGAAGATGTGCCCCGTGTCTCCCAGAAGAGATACCACGTCCGGGTCCGTCATGGCCATCAGTCGGTCAATCTCGGCTGGTGTCTCCACTCCAGTCCCCAAATGTGCGTGATAAACGACTTCGACTCCGAATCGTCGACTGTACGCGCCAGCCCGATTCAATCCGGCGGCCAAACGGGCCCACGCGGCATCGTCAAATTTTTCCACGCGCCAGCGCGGCCCTCTGGGATCCCAGTGCAAACTACCCCCACCGTCGCAAACCACGGCGTAACGCGCACCCATCCGTTGCAAAAACTGTACGTGCACCTGGAAATCGGCAAAGTCCTGGTCACTGTTCCAACCCGAACTAAATTGAACGGTCTTCCACGCGCCAGATAAAACCAGTCCGTACCGGTTCAACAGCTTTCGAAGTTGTGATGGGTCACGCGGATACTTCCGTCCCATCTCCGTTCCGGCGAAGCCGAGATCCCGCATATTTGAGAGCACCGTCTCCACATCGTAAAAATCGCCCAGGTCCGTCATATCGTCGTTGATCCAGTTGATAGGGGAAGCCGCCAAACGGACGTTATACATGCGAAGCGCCTCCGGCATTCACAGGGACTCCTGCACAGACATCAGCTACCGACACGAAGCTTCCTGCCCGGTACGACTGGCGCGCCGCCGTGCCAATGGCAAGGGCCTCGAATCCGTCTCTCACGCCGACCGTCGGCTGCTCACCCTTCTGCACGCAGTCGATGAAGTGCTCCATCTCCAAGACATATGCGTCAGAAAAACGCTCCAGAAAGCCGGGGAGTACATCGTAGCTACTGCGGCGAGGTTGCAGAAGCGTCACGTTATGGTACTGAAGCCCGGACACGACAAGGGTCCCCTCGGTGCCCAAGATCTCCGCCCGGATGTCGTAACCGTAAAACGCGTTGCGATACGCCTCCACGTCACCGGCTGCCCCATTGCCAAAACGAAGGTAGGTAAGCGCCTGATCCACGTCTCCGTGCGTTGCCACCTCCTTCGAGAACAAGACCGAGCCCATTGCTTGAACTTCAGTCACTTCCTGGCCCATCAAAAACCGGGCCACGTCATAATCGTGAATGCTTTGATCCAGGTAGATGCCACCGCTGGCCGCCACATACGCGACCGGTGGAGCCGTCGGGTCTCGGCTGATGCCTTTGAAATACAGGGGTTCACCGATGTCCCCGGCCAAAATCCGGTTCCTGGCATGGGCATACGCCGGATCAAACCGCCGCATAAAGCCGATTTGGCAGAGGATGCCACTTTGTTGGACGGCCTTCACGACCTCACCCGCCTCCTGCAGGTCGAGGGTCAGCGGCTTTTCTAAGAACAGCGCCTTACCCGCAGATGCGACACGTTTGGCAAACGCGGCGTGCGTGTCGGTCGGAGTGACCACAATCACGGCATCTACGTCGTCGCGCGCTATCAATTCGTCGGGATTTGTCGACCATGTTGGGACATCCAATTCTCGAGCCACTCGTTCGGCCACTTCGGGCAGCGCGTCGGACACGGCTGTCAGGGTGGCTCCTTTCACCTTGGTGGCAAGGTTCACAGCGTGCCGGTAGCCCAGTCGTCCCACGCCTAAAACGGCACAGCGAATCTCTCTGTTCACGGAAAAACCTCCTCAGCGGTTGGAGACTTCTGGCCAGCGGTTAAGCGCTTAACCTCATCCCAACGGAATTCGTAAATAGGGAGACGCGTTTAATTCTGCCAACTGTTCACGGCCGTCCAGGCCAATTGAGGGCGGCCTCCGCAACCGCGGTGCGCACGCCCCCATTCATTGTCCCCCGCGCACAACACGTGCGGCACTTGCGTAGGCCCGCGTGGCGACCGCCTTCGGGTCCATGTCCCAATACGCCGGCCGAAACAGTTCAACGCTGTACGCGCCACAGTACCCGGCGTACCGGAGTGAGGAGACGAGTTCGGCAAGCTGCCCAATTCCCTCCCCGGGCAGAACGCGATTTTCGTCGGACAGAGCTCCCGAGGTCACCGGTTCCACGTCGTCCAAGTGGACCAGTTTAATACGTTCAACCCACTCGCTCGGCATTTTCGGGCCTCCGCCACCGATGACGTGGTGGAACGTATCCAGCACGATGCCGATCTCCGCTCCATGTACGGCTTCACACACAGAAACGGCTTGTTCCAAAGTTTGGATGGAAAATTGAGGAAAGCCAATAAACTCGAGTAACGGACGGACCCGATAAGACGAAAGCTGCGATGCTACTTGCTCGAGTCGTGTGGCGGTGAGAGCTTGAACGTCGGGCCAAGGGCGATCCCCAGGTTCCGGTACAAAAACTAAATACGGACAATCGATGGCGTCGGCGATCTCCGCTTGTTTCCGAACAAGTTTTACGACCTCCTCAAACCGCTTCTCGTCGACCGTATTGAACCGTTCGATCGCGTTGATAGAAAGTGGCGTTACACCATGGGATTGCAACAACTCCCGTAGATCCCGAACCGAATGTCCGACCAAGTATTCGTCGACCTTCGGAGCTCGCAACTCGTAACCGAGAAACCCTGCAGCCGCGGCGGCTCCCACGGATTCCTGTAGCGGCGTTGTTAGTATGGTTGACCCGTTCAGCGCAAGCATCTTGTACCTTACACTATGAATGCATCTCTGATGCCCGCAAGCGTGAACGAACATCGAGGGCGAGATCAGGGGCGTTGGTGATAAGAATTTCCACCTGCTGTCGGATAAACTGCGAGATTTGGTTCGGGTCATCCACCGTCCAGACGCATACACGCATCCCGTGTTCCCGACAGGACGCGATCATGTCGTCCGTTGCCAGGCCATACTTGAGGTTCACCGAATACGCACCCAGGTGCTTCGCCGCATACCACGGTTCTGGCGCTGGTTCCCTGTACAAAAGGCCAATCTCGACCTCAGGGAAGTGTGACTTCAAGTACTCCAGACAGCCGTGATGAAACGACGAGTACAACACGTTGTCACCCCGCGAACACTGCTGAATCAACGGCACCACTCGGTCCACCAGCGCCCGCCCGTCCCCCTCGTACACTTTCAATTCGACGTTGAAATAACTCTCTGGTCGAATCCGTTCGATGCTATTCAGGACCTCGACTAGCCTCGGAATCGGTTGCTCTGCCATGCCTTTATCCACAAAATTCGCCGCAGCGTTTAACTTGCGAATCTCGCGGTACAAGAAAGCCGAAACCTCACCGCTCCCATCGGTCGTGCGATCTACGGTCGCGTCATGAATGACAACAGGCACCTCATCCGCCGTGAGTTGGACGTCAAACTCTAATCCTTCTATAGGCAGCCCCAGGGCCTGTTCAAAGGCCAGACAGGTGTTTTCGGGGTACTGGGTACTCCAGCCGCGGTGAGCCAACAACATGGTCTCGTACGCCATCATCTGTCTCCTCTCTCTCCGTCCAACATCGGTCGGGGCACCGCCCTCACCGGGAGTGAGCACCGTGCCCCGACCGACCTCACGCTTCACTGTACAGTTAGGTTGTAGTTCTTGATGTCCTGCGTGACCTGGCTCGCAGCACTGTCCAACGCCTGCTGCGGCGTCTGCTTGTTCAGAAGCACGGACTGAATCATATCTTGGACCGTCTGGCGAGCCTGTGAGAACACCCCAATCAGACCACCCTGCGTCGCATACGTCAGCTTCACGCCATGCAACTCGTCAATCGCATTCTGGAATTCCGGATACTTCTTCAAATAAGCCTGATAGCTCGGCTCGTTGTATGCCGCCTTGGTGATTGGGAAGTAGCCGGTCGCCTCAGCCCATTTGGCCTGTTCCGCTGGCGAGGATGCGAACTGAATAAACTGCCACGCAGCCTGTTGGTCTGCCGTACTTTGATCCTTCGGAATCCAGAACGACCCTCCGCCGATGATGGTACCACCAGTGGCGCCAGCCGGCCGTGGAAGTTCACTCACGCCCACGTCAAATTTCCCTTTAGCCCCATTGACCATATTGGCGTAGATGCCGGACGAATCGATAAACATCGCAACTTTGCCGGCCAGGAACGCATTCTGAGTGAGGGATGTCGTCGAACCCAGGTTCAAGTCAACGCCCGCATCGTATAGTGACTTCCACCAATTCAACGTCGTCAGACCAGCTGGTCCGTTAAAGATAGCCTGCGTCGCCGTCCCTGTACGGCCATTGTTGTTATTGACGTAATCGGCGCCCTGTGTAGCGATCATTTGCTCGAAGAACCATCCGTAGGTTGCGATTCCAATTCCGTATTGCGTAACCTTGCCGGAAGAATCCTTTATCGTAAGTTTCTTCGCATCCGCCAAAACTTCATCGTAGGTCTTCGGCGGCGTGGTGATACCTGCTTTCTGGAAATCTTCCTTGTTGTAATATAAAACAGGCATCGAAGAATTGAAGGGCATCGAATAGAGTTTCCCGTTCACACTGTAATAGCCAAGGATGTTCGGTTCGAGCTGCGACGTGTCATAATGCGATTGGTCAATGAAGTTTTGCATAGGTACGATTTCACCGGAATCGATCATAAACTTCGTCCCGATGTCGTACACTTGCATGATATTTGGCCCACCCCCCTTTCCTTGGGTCGCCTTCCATTTGTTAAATTCATCGTCATATTGACCTTCATACACCGGCGTCACCTTAATCTTATTCTGAGACGCGTTGAAATCGTTGATGATCTGGTCGAGGGCTTGTCCGGTCGCGCCACCCATTGCATGCCATAACGTCAGCTGAACCACGCCATTGTTGGACCCGCTCCCGCCGCTCCCATTCGTGGCGGTTCCGTTACTGCCGCCTCCGCATCCTGCGAGGAGCGCTGTAAGTCCCAGCGTCGACACCACCCCGATGCCAACAACCTTGCGTGACCGAGACGTCGTCTTCTTCTGGTGCTCTCCCATTTTCCATCCCCCTTGATTTTTCATTGTTCACGGAAGCAAACTACTATATGTCATGGGCGTACACCCTTGACAACAAATCACCCCTTGATGGCACCAGCTGTAAGGCCCTTCACGAGCTGTTTCTGTGCGAAGAACAGAAGCAGCAGGGTTGGAATCGATATGATCACCACACCCGCCATCGTTAGATTCCACGCCAGGGAATCCTGGTTCTGCAACATGCTCAGCCCTATCTGTGCGGTCTGCATATTGGTCTGATTCGTCGTGAGCAACGGCCACAAATACTGATTCCAGGACTGCAGGAACACGTAGACCACCAGGGTGCTGATGATCGGCCGTGCAAGTGGTAACACGATACTCCACAGGAACCGCCATTGACTCGCTCCGTCAATACGGGCAGCCTCGAACAATTCATACGGAAGTTGCATCAAATATTGGCGGAGTAGGAAAATACCAAAAGCATTTGCAAGAAACGGAACCGACAGCCCAGCAAAGGTATTGAGCCAACCGAGGGAACTGACGGTCATGTAATTGGGGATCATCGTAACCTCTCCAGGAATCATCATCGTGGCGAGAAACACGTAAAATAATACGTTCCGTCCCCGAAACCGAAGGTATACGAATGCGTACGCAGCTAGCAGCGATGTGACGACTTGGCCGCAAACAATGATAGCCGACATCACGAAGCTGTTGAGCAAAAATCTCCCAAGTGGAGCCGTCTGAATCGCCTCAACGTACGAGCCGAAGTGGAACGGATGCGGCCATAATTGCGGCGGATATGTGGCCACGTTGTTCGACGTTTCCAAACTGATCAACAGACTGTACAGGATCGGAAATAACACCACAAGAGATGCCACCACGAGGAACACGTAGCGAAAGAACAGGCCAAGTCGGCTTTCCCTCATGAGTAGGAAACCCTCCTTTCCAAGACCAAGAATTGGAGCAACGTGAGTACCAGCACAATGAGGAATAGAATGACCGCCTGTGCAGATGCAAGTCCGTACTGGAAGTTGAAGAATGCATTACGATAGATCGAGTACACCACGACGTTGGTTGCCCCCGCCGGTCCACCCTGGGTGAGGATGTTCACCTGGCCGAACGTTTGAAAGGACCCAATCATTGAAACTACGGCGATAAAGAAGAGGGACGGCGAGATAGAGGGAATCGTGATGTACCGAAGTCGTTGCAGATAGTTTGTACCGTCGACGCGTCCACTGTCGTAAAGCTCCGTTGGAACATTGTGAAGAGCGCCCAACAAGACGATGGTGCTAAACCCGATGTTCATCCACACGGTGACCAAGGCAATCGCCACCAACGAGCTAAAAGTATGATTCAACCAATTGATGTTCGGAAGGCCGAATAACCGTTGTAGGATGAAATTCAACAGACTGACACTCGGATTGAATGCCATTAACCCAATCGTTGACACGGCGGCCACCGACATGCTGATGGGCGAAAAGATGATGGTCTGAAAAATTCCGATGCCCCGGATGGAACGCTCGAGCAACAGAGCTAGAACAAGGGCGAGTATGATACCTGGAATTACCGTCATCAATACGAATTCCAGGGTGACCAGCAAACTTTGTACAAAATCTGGAGACTGAAACAACTCGACGTACTGCGCCAATCCGACAAAATGTTTCGCAACTCCTTGTGAATTTGTCAGAAACAGACTCAGATACACAACTTTCACAATAGGGTAGAAGAAGAACACAGCGAACAAGATAAGCGCAGGCAAAATGAACGGCATTGACTGCAGGAATTCAAAGATGGTCCGCCGTCTGTTGTTCGGGATCGGTCCGGTACGTGCAGTAATCTCTGTGGCTCCCACGTTTCTTCTCCTCCTTACTGGTTCGCTGTAAAGGCAGGCGTGACTAGCGCTTGCCTCTCCTTCACAGGCCTCCATACGCAACGTAGCAGTGTACCGTAAACGATATATTGCAAACAGCTTAAACCTCTGTAAACGATTGCGATGTTGCCTACAGCCTTAGAGAAAGCAAAAAGCAAGGACAGGCACCAACATTGCGGCCACCGACCCGACAAAATCACAGATACGGTGCGTGCGATGTGTGCTGTCCCTGCTCTTCATCTCTAGGAACAACCAGTTCTTCTGTTGTCGCCCGGCAGCCCGGTTAAACCGTGTGTGCGTTTTCACACCAACCTTGCAATCATTATACTGCAAACGGCTTTCAGTACAAGCACAAAATCCACCAAATGCAGACGTTTGACACATCCCTAAATATTTCCCTTGATCACAATGGATCCAATGATATCCGCCGCCTCGTCGGCACGGTCGGCTGCATTGCTCAGATGACGGTATACCTCACGGACCTTGAAAATGTGGTTCATATCCGTCATATCGAACAACTCCGCATTAGCCCGTCGATAGATGTCTTCGATACGATTTTCTGCCTTCTTTGTGGCAACCATTTCCCGGATGGATCCGCTCGGCTGCGCCACCATGCGCTCAATCGCGCGCCGCAGGCTTACGACGGCACCCCGGAGAATCCGAACCATGTCCACCATCGCCTCCGTCGGCTCGACGTGGTACACCACTAATTCCTTCACGGTTGAATCCGCGTAATCAAGGATGTCATCCACGCTTTTCGACAGGGCATAAATATCCTCGCGATCGATCGGCGTCACGAAGGTTTGCAGCAGTTCTTGGATGATTCGTTTCCGAATGGCATCTCCGTCCTTTTCGAGCGCACTCATCCGCTCTATCATCGTGTCTCGCACGGCTCCGTTCGGATGTTCACTGACAAACGCCCACAGTAGATCAATCCCTTCTACCGTTACTTCTGCTTGCCGAACGAGATACTGAAGAAACCTGCCTTCTCTCGGCAAAAATATATCTTTCCACACTTTCACAGCCAACCAACCCCCCTTGCAACCAAACCGATGGCGGCAGACATTCCAAACGCCATGGGCATCGTGATAAACCACACCATCGCCATCCTCCGCACCACCGACCAGCGCAGTTTCTCCTTCCCAGCCCGAGTCCCCACGCCCACTAAAGCGCTGTCTATCGTTTGCGTGGTACTAACTGGACCACCCAGCCCCGATGCCGTCAACACCACCATTGCCGTGGACAATTGTGTAGCGAATGAATGCACTGGACGCGCGCGGAACACGTGGAACCCAATGGTCTTCGCGACCCTCCAACCGCCCCAAAGTAACCCGCCGCCAAAGGCTAGCGCCGGGGCGACTATCATCCACCACGCGACTCGAAAGGAGCCTCCGTGGAGTAACATCCAGACGGTTGCCAACAAACCGACCGATTTCTCCGCATCATTCGCACCGTATCCAAAACTAACAAGAGCGGATGAGATGTACTGAGCATAGCCCAGCCGGACCCCAAACCGGAAAGGAGTGCGCCGCAATACCACGAGAATGACTGAGTAGACCGCGAAACCCATTAACCCTCCGAATAACACGGCCATGATGAGGGAAACGGCCACCTTCGCCAAGCCGGACCAAACAACCACGTCAGGCCCGAACAGCGCCACTCCCGAGCCACTCAGCCCTCCTATCAGCGCAAAGGACGTGCTGGTGGGCACTTTCATTCGCCAACACACCAACAAAGTGGCGAGTGTTCCGACCAATGCAACATTCAGAGTGGCGATACCGACCTGCTGAATGTCGACGATCTGCGTCCCAATCGTGCGGGCGACCTCCGTCCCCATAAGGAACGGACCCGACAACACCATAAGCAGCGTCATCGCTACCACAACCACAACATTCATCGTGCGAGTGTTTAGGAACGTTGCCAGCAGGTTTCCCCCGTCGTTGAAACCGGATAGGACAGAGAAGAACAAGATGAGTGTGATGGCGGTTGTATAGCCCATGAGTCAACTTCCTTTCCCGCGCAGGAGCAGGGACTTTCACCTCCCTAGGCGTCGAAACGCGAGAAACAAAAAAGACGCCCGTTCGGCATACCCGACCCGCACGAAAACCGGGTGGCATGTCAAATGGGAATCTCTTTGTCTCCGACCCACATTTCACATTAGTCGCATCATACCATCTTCCCGCGTTCGCGACAAACCCATTCTCTGGGTTGCCCATATCCACTTCAGCATTGCCCCTATTCGGGGGACGCTCTATAATGAGGAAACTACTTCTGACGCGCTGTACTGTACGTATGACCCGTCAAACGGGGGTGAAGGCCATCGACACTTTGCGCTACGCATTGAAAAAAAAACCCATCATCACCGCCGTGACCCGAGATACCGACATGACGCAGGTCCTTAGCTCCACCGCTAACGTCGTATTTCTGCTCAGTGCGGACATCATCTCCATCACCGAGACCGTTGAACGACTGCGCGAAGCCGGAAAACTCAGCTTCGTGCACTTGGATCTCATGACCGGCATCGCGCGCGACGCGTCGGGCATTAGGTACCTTGCGCAAAAGGTTGGCGTGGACGGCGTCGTTACCACGCGGTCAAACCTCATTCCCGTCGCCAAGCAGCACGACCTCATCACGTTGCAGCGCACGTTCATCCTCGATTCTGTATCGGTAGACCAATCATTGAAAATCATGCACGACTCGCGGCCGGACGCCGTCGAAATGCTGCCCGGACTTGTCATCCCACAGGTCATCCACCTGTTCGCGTCCCACCAGCACACCCCTATCATTGCCGGAGGGTTGTTGTCCACCAAGGAACAGGTGCAGAGCGTGCTCGGTAGCGGCGTCATCGGCGTCTCGACGAGTGCTGTCTCCCTGTGGAAATGGCAGGATGATGGTTTCCCTGCGAACTGATACTCCCAGCGAATTCATTTCTTCACCTAATCATTTCCATGTCAACTGCACATCTCCCACGATTGAGAAGGTGCTGGGCGGGTACAGTAGCAACTTCACGTGCAGTGATGTATAATAAGCCTCATAGCCGGGGGAGACGTTCAGCAAACTTGGTGCGGGAACCGAATCCGCCCGACATGCACAACGGTTTTCGACCAACTCCATACGACCTGTGGATAAGAGTTCATGAGATAACCACACGCTTGGACGTGAAGCGGATCGCTTCGCGTACGGGCCTGTGGTTTTTATTTTTGAGTGGAGGTGACGACGGTGGAGGCATCATTTTCCGCGTACGACAGGCAAACCGTGTGGGATGCAATGCGGACCTTGGACCTGGATCTCCTGGTCATCGGCGGCGGTATCACGGGCGCCGGAATTCTGCTCGATGCGACCACGCGTGGGCTACAGGCAGCGTTGATTGACATGCAGGATTTTGCGGCGGGAACGTCGAGCCGCTCGACCAAGTTGGTTCACGGAGGACTCCGCTACCTGAAGCAGTTGGAAATCGGGCTCGTCGCCGAGGTTGGAAAGGAGCGCGCCATCGTGCATGGCAACGGACCGCACGTGACGCATCCCGAGTGGATGCTGCTGCCCATCTACCGCGGCGGGACGTACGGTCGGCTCACCGCCTCCTTCGGTATCCGCCTGTACGACTACTTGGCCGGCGTGAAGCGAACCGAGCGCCGCAAAATGCTCTCTGCCGACGAGACATTGCAGCGCGAGCCGCTCCTGCGCCCGGACGGTCTACTCGGATCTGCCTGTTACGTGGAGTACCGCACGGACGATGCGCGACTCACGATCGAAGTCTTGAAGGAAGCAGTGGCCCGCGGCGGACTCGCGCTGAACTACGTTCGGTGTGACCAGTTGCTGTTCGAGAATGGGACGATTGCCGGCATCTGCGCCACCGACGTCCTCACGGGTGCACAGGGCGAGCTGCGCGCGCGCGTCGTCGTGAATGCAGCCGGCCCGTGGGTGGACGAGATTCGGGAGCTGGACGGATCGAAATCCGGAAAGCAGTTGCACCACACCAAAGGTGTGCACATCGTCGTCGACAGGCGCCGCTTCCCGCTGCAGAACCCGGTATACTTTGACGTCCCGGATGGTCGGATGGTGTTCGCCATCCCGCGCGACGGCAAAACTTACATCGGCACCACCGACACCGACTACCACGGCGACCTCGCGCACCCGGACATCCACCTCGCCGACCAGCAGTACCTCATAGACGCCGTCAACCACGTCTTCCCAACCGTGCACCTCGGCATCGCGGACATCGAGTCGGGATGGGCCGGCATTCGGCCGCTCATCCACGAAGAAGGCAA
The DNA here is from genome assembly GCA_023511295.1 of Alicyclobacillus sp. Classification (GTDB taxonomy): domain Bacteria; phylum Bacillota; class Bacilli; order Alicyclobacillales; family Alicyclobacillaceae; genus JAIMBT01. The sequence continues at coordinate 29,166 of JAIMBT010000028.1, read as the reverse complement.
ATCGCCGTCCGAGATCTCACGGAAGGAGGAGATCTTCGTCTCTCCGTCCGGCCTCATCACGATGGCAGGAGGAAAGCTCACCGGCTACCGCAAGATGGCGGAGAAAGCGGTGGACTTGTGCTGCCGCCGTTTGTCACAGATCACCGGTCAGACGTACCCGCCCTGCCAGACCGCGCACGTCCCTATCTCCGGCGGACACTACGCAAACCCATCGGACTACGAAGCCTCCATCGAGGCGGCGGTGCGAGATGCGGGGCGGATTGGACTCTCCCCGACCGACGCCCGTCAGTTGGCGAGTCGCTACGGGACGAACACCGGACACCTGTTCCATCTCGTGCAGACACGCCCCACCGACGGCGCAGCCGCCTCCCTGCCTCCGGCCGTGTTCGCCCAACTCGCCTACGCCATCCAGGCGGAGATGGCGTGTACGCCCCTCGACTTCTTCCAGCGGCGGACGGGTGCACTCCTGTTCGATATCGATCTCGTCCACCACACGAAGGCGGCCGTCGTGCAGTACTTCGCGGAACAGTTCCACTGGACGGAGGCAGACCGAGCAGCCCGCCAGCGCGAACTGGACGACGCGATTGCCGCCGCCACCGGCCGCGAACCGAGCCCCGTGCAGAGCGCGGTGCCCGCTTTGGATGCCCGAATCGATGCGGAGACCGCAGCGGACACGCCAGCGCACGAGGTTGTGAAATGACACGAATCGACAAAAGTCAGCAGGAAAACCCTGCTTCGCCGCGAATAAGGAAGAAGATTGAAAACCTGTGGTTCAAGTGGATGGTGTGGGGCTCGTCATGGGACACACGTTGCAACGAGACAAGCGAGCCATGGAGCAGGTGGATTGGGCAGCCACCATCCAACAGGCGATGCGCGAATTTGAGATGAGTCGACAGGAGTTGTTGCGGTGGGTGTCTCATCGCACCAGCTTACAGGTGGCCTGTGAGCTGTTCGGCATCGCACTCTCCCCGTCCATTGCCACCCGGTTCACGCCGAGCGACGTCGACCTGCTCATGTCGCTGGGTGACCTCCTCTGGGAAGCGGGACTGCCGGTCCCGCGCCTCATGGAGCATCACCGGGTTCAGTACGTACCGAGGGGGGTGACGTCGATGGGGTTCTCACTGTCGAAGGAAGACTACCTGCGGGAGCGGGCGAGTGGTAAGAGTAAGAACCGGATTGCCCGGGAACAGGGCATCAGCGGCCCTGCCCTGTTTCACTGGATTCACAAGTGGGGGCTGCAGGACGCACGTGTCGAGGCTGAGGAGATTGAGCGGTTGCAGCTGCGCGTGCGCGCGAAGGCGGTCGGACACGAAACCGGAACGGAGCGGTCGGCGTCCGTGCTGCCCGGACCTGGGGAGCGCCCGGTGCATCTGCTCCCCTCCCCCGCACCGGCCCAGAACCCGCCGCAAGTTCTCGAACACCCCCCCAGTACGGCCGCAGCGAGAACGATGCACCCGAACGAAGGTCGGACAGCGGACAAGGTGGTACAGGTCGCCGTGCGCCTTCCGTGCCGGTTGCCCGCGCCCGATGCGGCTTCCACCCCCACTTCGCCCACAGCTGCGGCAGAATTGCCCGCCACCCGCGACGAGCGAATGCAATTCGCCTTGCGGCTGTTGGCAGAGTGCGTCGAAATCGCACACCAAGACCTCGTAGACATGTTGGGACCGGACGTCGCCGCGGCGCAGATTCAGCGCTATGTCGACCGCCAACTGGAGCGGTGCTTCGGCCCTGGGGCCGCGCGGCCATGAGCGAGATTGTGGTGTACGCCCCCTATCCCCAACTCGCCGAAATCGCCGAAGGCATGCACGCGCACCGCGGACACTCCGTGACGGTGCAGCGACTGCAATCGAGTGACCTCAACCGGCAGCCGGACCTCCTGCCGGGTCCAGATGCGCGGGTTCTCGTCTCTCGTGGCGGCACTGCCAAATTGCTGCGCGCCCGCACGTCGCTGCCCGTGATAGAAATCCAGGTCACCGCCTACGACGTCCTGCGGGCCGTCAGCGAAGCGGCGCGGACGGGGTGCCGTCGGATTGCCCTCATCACCCCGTCGAACATCATGCTGCACACAGAGCACTTCGTCGACGTGACCGATCTGTCGCTGCGGATGGAGACGTGCGACGACGTGCAGCGGATTCCGGCCCTCGTCCGCGATATTTTGCGCGAAGGCGCGGTTGAGGCCGTGATTGGCGACCGCGTGGCGGCAGAGATTGCGCGGGCGAGCGGTGTGTCCGGCTTCTTGCTCGAGTCCGGGCGCGCCTCGCTGACGATTGCCCTCGACACGGCCGTCGACGTCCTCGAGGCCCAGATTGCGCAACAGGCACGGCTGAAGGAAACGGAATCCATCCTCAACCTCATCCGCGAGGCGGTTGTCACCACCGAAGCCGACGGGCGGATTGCACACATGAACCAGGCTGCGGCGCAGATCCTCGGTGTCCCTCGAAGCCGCGGGGTGGGCCGGGCCCTTCGCGAGGTCGGAGGCGAAGGGCTGGCCGGCGCGGACGCTCGGGAGAACGCCATCGTCCAGGTCCGCGACAAGGCCGTCGTGCTGAGCCGCGTTCCCGTCGTGATTGAAGGGCGATATCAGGGCGCCGTCTCCATCTTCGAAGAGGTTCAGCAGATTCAGAACCAGGAACTGTCCATCCGCCGCAAACTGTACGAACGGGGCTTCGTGGCGAAGAACACCCTCGCCGACATCACCGCCGTCAGCCCGCGCATGCGGCAACAGGTACAACTCGCGGAGCGCTTCGCCGGTTCTGACGGCACCGTGCTCATCCGCGGCGAAACGGGCACTGGTAAGGAGCTGTTCGCCCAGGGCATCCACAACGCCAGCCGCCGCAAGAGCGGACCGTTCGTCTCGGTGAACTGCGCGGCGATTGACGGGGACCTGTTGAACAGCGAGCTGTTCGGCTACGATGACGGCGCGTTCACGGGGGCTGCCCGCGGCGGCCGGCCTGGGCTGTTCGAACTCGCGCACGGCGGTACGCTCTTCCTCGACGAGATCAGCGAAACGTCCCTCTCCTTTCAATCCAAACTCCTGCGCGTCATCCAGGAGCGTGAGATTCGGCGCGTCGGCGGCAACCGGATGATTCCGATTGACGTGCGCATCATCTGCGCGACCAACCGGGACCTGCCCCACCTCGTACAGACGGGCCGCTTTCGCGAAGATCTCCTCTACCGCCTGAACGTCCTCGAGTTGCACCTGCCCCCCTTGCGGGAGCGGCCGGAGGATATCGTTCCCATGGCTCATTTCTTCCTCCGGCAGGAGCTTGCGAAGGCGCGGCGTGTGCTCACGTGGCCGGATGACCATGTTTTCGATCCGCTCCTTCCATACAGCTGGCCCGGCAACATCCGCGAACTGCAGAACGCGCTCCACCGGATTGTGACCTGTTGCGAAGACGGCGTCCTGACGGCGGAAGTCGTCGCCTCCGCGCTGCCCATCGAGCGCCCTGCTTCGGCGGAACCCTCTGCGCCAGCGGAACCAGCCGCCACCAGGGCACTCTGCATCCCCTTCTCGGACGACTGGTCTGAGATGGAAACCGCGCTGTGGCGCGCCCTGTTGGATCACTTCGGCGGCGACCGAGATCAGCTCTGCCGCACGTACGGCATCAGTCGGACCACGTTGTGGCGAAAGTTAACTCGGCGCTGAACGGGGCCTGCCCACCCAATCCCGTTGGCCCTACCGACGGCCAGGTCTTCACACCTTTCTCATTTCTGAAACTAATGTTTCACGCTTGAAACACTCCGCGTGAACTCGTTCGGCCTTTGTTGCCCTCCCTTGCGGGCTGGCCCCCCTTCCCACCGACTGCACCCTTGGATTCCCACACCTTCACGCCGTGGCACGAAAGTTGCTGAATGATCCCTACGAAGCCGCTTGAACGACAGCGATCAGGCGGTGTATACCAACACGAGGTGACTGCCATGAGGATTGTCGAGATCAAAGAAGTTGCAGTTCCTATCAAATCCAGTATCCGCAATGCGTACATCGACTTCAGCAAGATGACGGCGTCCGTCGTCGCCATCGTCACCGACGTCGTCCGTGACGGGAAGCGCGTTGTCGGGTACGGATTCAACTCCAACGGCCGCTACGCGCCCAGCGGACTACTCCGGGAGCGTTTCATCCCGCGGCTGCGCGAGGCAGACCCGAGGCAGATCTTGAACGAAGAAGGCACCAATTTTGACCCGCACAAAATCTGGAACATCCTGATGACGGGAGAAAAACCGGGCGGACACGGAGAGAGATCGGTTGCCGTCGGTGTCCTCGACATGGCCGTCTGGGACGCGGTGGCGAAGATTGAAGGGAAGCCCCTCTACCGGTTGTTGGCGGATCGATATCGCGACGGCGTGGTGGACGACAAAGTCTTCGTGTACGCGGCTGGCGGCTACTACCAACCGGGCAAGGACCTCGAGGCGCTCAAGGACGAGATGAAGGGCTACCTCGACCTCGGCTACTCCGTCGTCAAGATGAAGATTGGCGGCGACACCCTGGCGGAAGATCTCAAGCGGATGGAAGCGGTTCTGACGCTGCTTCCGAGCGGTCGACACTTGGCGGTGGACGCGAACGGTCGGTTCGACCTGCCGACGGCGCTCGCCTACGCCGAAGCCTTGGAACCGTACAACCTGTTCTGGTACGAAGAGGCGGGCGATCCGCTGGACTACGCCCTCCAAGCGGAACTCGGCCGGCACTACCACAACCCCATGGCGACGGGCGAGAATCTGTTCTCGATGCAGGATGCCCGAAACCTCATCCGCTACGGCGGCATGAATCCGGAGCGCGATTACCTGCAGTTCGACTGTGCACTCAGCTACGGCCTGGTAGAGTACATGCGCATCCTCGACATGTTGAAGGAGCATGGGTGGTCGCCGCGGCGCTGCATCCCGCACGGAGGCCATCAGATGTCGCTCAACATCGCCGCGGGCCTCGGGCTGGGTGGAAACGAATCATACCCCGGTGTGTTCCAACCGTTCGGCGGATTCGCGGACGGTTGCCCGGTCGTCGATGGATACGTCACCTTGCCGGACGTGCCCGGGGTCGGGTTTGAGGCGAAGGCGAACCTGTACGAACTGCTGCGCACGGTGGCGGAGTGAAGCCGTCCGCGACCGCTGGTGACGTGCGGCAACCGCGCGTCACCAGAATCAGTCCGGGGGAAAACCGAAGTTCGCGCTGCGCGGAGTTGAAAGGAGGCTGACAATGTATGCGCATTCTTAAGGGCATTCAACGGATTCCTGGAGGCATGATGATTGTCCCGCTCTTGATTGCCGCCATCATCAACACGTTTGCGCCAGAGGCCTTGAAGATTGGTTCGTTTACGTCCGCTATCTTCTCCAACAAGGGACTCGACGCGATGATTGGACTGCAACTGTTCTTCATCGGAACGCGCCTAAAGGTTCGGCAAGCACCGGAAGCGCTCAAGCGGGGGCTGGTGCTGTTGCTGGCCAAGTGGGCTGCGGGTGCCCTGCTGGGCCTGCTGATTGCAAAGGTGTTTGGCCTCGGCGGCGTGCTCGGCATCTCCGTCCTCGCCATCGTCTCCACCGTCACGGGAGCGAACGGGGCGCTGTACCTGTCCCTCATGGGCGAGTACGGGGACACGGCGGATTCCGCCGCGATGTGCTTGCTCAACATCCATGACGGGCCATTCCTGACCATGCTGACGCTCGGCGTGACCGGCCTTGCGCACATTCCGCTCATCAGTCTGCTCGCGGCCATCATCCCGCTCGTTGTCGGCGCTATCCTCGGCAACCTGGACGACGACTTTGAAAAACTGTTCGCGCCGGGACTGGCAGTCGTCATCCCGTTCATTGGGTTCACGATTGGCGCCGGCATCGACCTCAGCAACGTGCTCAAAGCCGGCGCGAGCGGCATCCTCCTCGGTATCGTGGTCATGGTGATTGGCGGCGGCTGCACGTTCCTTGCAGACAAATTCATCCTGCGCCGTCCGGGTTATGCAGGCGCGGGGCTCGCCAGTTCTTCCGGCAACTCCATCGCCAACCCAGCGGCCGTCGCACTGGTGGACGCCAGTTACAAGCCGTTCGTCCAGACTGCAACCGTCGAAATCGCGTCGGCCGTCGTCCTCACGGCCATCCTGGTGCCGTTCATCACGTCGTTTGTGGCCAGACGATATGGTAGTGGCAAAACGTCGGAACCCCCGTTGATGCAGGGCGCAGCGCCAGGGGCGCACTGATGGCCGCGCGGCCCTTTGGCGCCGAACGCGGTTGTACCGAAAGCGGTTCCATTCACCCCTGCACTGCACCCCATCCAGCCAGCTGCCCCGCGGCCACCGTCCCGGTCGCGGGGTTATCCGTGCGTTTGGACGCACGTCTCTCCCCGATACAAAACCTGTCCCCAGGTCTGGCCAGTCCAAGCTCCGAACTCCACCGCCGGTTGCCCGTTGACCAAGACGTGTAGGATTCCCATCGACTCCCTCAGCGGCTCATCAAACGTCGCGCAGTCTGCCACAGTCTCCGGGTCAAATACCACGACATCTGCCCGATACCCTACCCGGAGCAAGCCTCTATCCTGTAGACGCAGCAACTGTGCCGGCGCACTCGTCATCTTCCGAATCGCTTGCGGGAGCGTCAGTGTGCCGGTTTCCCGTACAAAACGCCCTAAAATCCTTGGATAGGTTCCGTACAACCGCGGGTGCGGCTTCCCGCCGAATATTGAATCTGATCCGACCATTTGCAACTCGTCCTGCATGGCCGTGACGATATCCGACTCCTCGCCCCAGTGTACCACCATGGCAACGTTGGCTTCCTCTTCGAGCAACAGATCGAATGCCGTATCTGCCGGAGTACCGCCTCGCAGAGCAGCAATCTCGGCAACGTTTTTCCCCTCACAGTAACGGTTCCTCGCCGATGCCACAGCACTGACCACGATGTTCTCCCACCCACTGCTTCGGACCCAATTTTCATACATATCGTTTTCGTGCAAGTCTCGAGCGATTTGCTTCCTCGATGCGGGGTCGCGTAACCGCCGCAACATCGCTTCTGTTCCACCCGCGTGAACCCAAGGTGGCAGAATGGAGGAGAGCATGGTTGAGCCAGCTGTATACGGGTATTGGTCGAACGTAATCTCCAGCCCTTCCGCTCGGCCCGCTGCCAGTTTTCTGAGCGCTGCAGCAACCTTGCGACGATTTGTCCGTCCGCCAACTTTAAAGTGCGAGATGTGCAGACGCACGCCGGACTGTCTAGCGACGTCGATGACTTCGTCCAAGGCCTCGAGGATATGGTTACTCTCATTGCGAATGTGAACGACAAAACAGCCGCCATACCGGGCTGCTCCCCTACAGATCTCAACCAGCTCCGCTTTACCAGCGAACACATTCGGCGGATAAATCAACCCTGAAGACACCCCAAAGGCTCCTTGGCACATGGCTTCTTCGACGATCTCACGCATGCGCTGCGCCTCCAATGGCGAAGCGGGGCGGTCGGCGAATCCCATCACCAAAGTCCGTACATTTCCGTGTGGCACCAAGAAGGCTACATTCGTGTTCAGCGGCGTGTGCCCAAGAAATCGAAGATAATCTAGGACCGTTTCCCACGGCCAATCCCCGATTTCTCCGTCTAACCCTTTCAATTGTTTCTGCCACAGCGGTTTTGTCACTTCGGACACGGGGGCCACTGAAATGCCGTCTTGACCGAATAGTTCGGTTGTGACGCCCTGCATCACTTTCACCTTGTGGACCTCTGGCTTGGTACAGAGCAAATCCGAGTGCACGTGGGGGTCGATAAACCCCGGTGCGACCACTCTCCCCGTAGCGTCAATCACGTGCTTCGCGACGCCCGCTGCAGTACTGACCTCGCCCTGACGCCGATTGTCGAGTCCTGCCGTGCATAACTGACCCATCTCTACGATGCGGCCATCTTTGATTCCAACATCCTGAACGGTCCAAGGATTACCGGTTCCGTCGACGACACGTCCGTTGGCAATCAAAATGTCGTACATGCGCCGCTCCCCCCTTCGAACTCCGTCTGTCTCGAGGTCGAGCTACACTCCTTCGCTATCCCAGATATCTCTTCGCGATTTCTTTGTACAGCTCAATCGATTGCAGGAATTGCCGTATCTCGATGTATTCATCGGTCTGATGAGCCAGGCGGTCATCCCCACCACCGATGATCACAATCGGCGCATCGGTCCCAGCTCCAGCAAACGCGGCACCGTCTGTATAACCCGACATCCCGCGAACCGATTTCGTGACACCGTAGACCATCGCTGTGGAGGCCTGTACCAAACGCACAAAATCATCCGTTACTGGAGTCCGAATCGGAGGGAGATCATTTAACACTTTCATTACCGCCCGGAAATTTGGATCTGTATCCTTAATGCCATCCAACAATTCCTGTAGTTTTCGCAATATCTGCGCGTGCGTTTGTGACGGTACTGTCCGAAAGTCCAGTTCAACTTTGCATGCGTCCGGGACCATATTGGTTTTGACGCCGCCTTGTATGACGGCGATGTTCATCGTCGGGTCGCCCAGTATTTCGTCTGCCGTCCATTCCATCTGGAAGTTGGAGAGCAATTGCGTCAGGATCTTGTTCATCTGTACGATGGCATTGACCCCAAGATGGGGGGTGGACCCGTGTGCCGATCTCCCGGTGACTTCAATCTCCACCCAGAGTGCGCCTTTATGCGCTATCACGATGTCACCGCACGACGGCTCAGCTATTACAATGGCAGTGACATCATCCAGGTAACCGCTCTGGACAAAGTGTTTCGCTCCGAGGGCAGCCACTTCTTCCCCGACGGATGCAAGCAACTTGATGTCGCCCTGTAAGTGGACGCCTGCCTCTTGCAACTCAATCATCGCCATCACCAGTGCGGCCAGTCCACCCTTCATATCGCTGGTTCCACGCCCGTACAGCCGTCCATTTTCCTCAACCGCTGCAAACGGTGGGTGTTTCCAGTCTTGACCAGGTGGGACAACATCCATGTGACCAGAAAAACCAAGGACGCGTCTCGGCCCCTGCGTTGTTCCCGAGTCAGCGAGTTGGTCAGCCGCAGTCCCTCGCAGCCAGGCCACGAGGTTGGACCGCCCGTCAGAAACCTCCACCAGCTCTGTTTCGACGCCGTGCTCCCGGAGGATTGCTGCCAACTCAATGGCCACCCCCCGCTCATTCCCGGGCGGATTGATGGATGGAATCCGAACAATTCGCTTCAAAAAGTTGACGGCCCGTTGATTTTGCTGGTCTGTTCGACCGTGCTGAACTCCTTCACTTTGCTCATCGGCCATGCAATCGCACAACCTTTCCGGGGATCTATCAGTCGGCTTGGGTGGACCAAAAGGTTTACAGAGATGCATTGACGAATGTGTGCATCCGTGTGTCGGCTGGGCCGTCGAGCTGATCTAGGGGAAAAATGGGTCGCGTAACCCGCTGGTAATTGAAGTACGAAAGATTACAGGTGCTTAACCCCGGGGAATCGGCTGTGATGATCTCTTGAGCAATCGCCTCATAGGCCGCTCGAAAGTGCTGACTCGACTTCAATCCAACAATTCTATACTTCGTGACATCCATACCGTGTAATAAAAACACCTGTTCGTCGAGTACCTGCGAACAAACGGAACATACCACCACGTCTACTCCACCCACGACCAAACGCGCACTTTTCCCCATGTTCACGGAGCGACCTCGCCACATTGGGGACGACTGCAAGAATCGGCCGTCACTGAGTGTCTTGACATAGGCCCGGATGGAGAGTGGGGCTCCGTGAAATTTGTCTGTCTTTCCGCCCAGATCTGCCTCCAGCCAACGCCCGACCCCGATTTGATGTGCCGCTTGGGCCACCTCGGGATCATATATCGTGCCAAAACAGGCATCGGTGAGGCCGGCCATCAGCATCGCCCGCAACAGATTGGTTCCATCGCCCGGGGTGCCACCGCCAGGATTGTCCGACGTCTCGTTGATGACAATCGGCCCTCCTGTCATTCGGAGTGCGCGCTGAATGGCCTCAGATGGCGATGGGTAGTCTGGGGTGAATTTCCACCGTTGATCCCAAACCACGCGCGCGACAGCCTCCGAAGCGGCCTTGGCTAAGGATGCGTCACCGTCTGTCACGACCAGTACCGAGACCCCAACATACGGAGAATCCGTGTGAGAAAACCCGTGAAAGAAGGTGCAGTCTACGACACCCGGATGTTTTTCCCACTCCCAACATGCCAAATTGATGTCTCTCGCGGGAGATAGGCTGGTCGTCGACGTGGGAATCATCAAGGGTAGCCGTGTCAGGCTCATGACGGGGGACAGTTGTCCAGTCACGATACGTTGAGCAATCTCAACCGCTTCACGCCCTCTTTCAGCTGAATCGGTATGCGGATAGAAGTTCACGCCAAGGAGTACGCTCGCGTGCTCGACCATCTTTGGCGTGACATTCCCATGTAGGTCGAGTGTTACGACCAATGGCACACTACGCCCAATCTCTCCACGGACTGCCGCCAGGAGATCCCCTTCTAGGTCATCGACCCCCTCCGCAACACCTGCACCGTGGAGAGCGAGGCAAACAGCGTCGACGGAGCCCACTTCCCGCAACCCAGTCAACAAGTCGTGTTTCATCTCTTCGTACGTCTCCGCCGCGATAGTCCCCGAAGGATTGGCCGTGGCGGAGAACACGGGGAGCACCTGAACTCCCATTTCCTCCGCTTTGGAAATCATACCACCGAGGTAGTCCTCAACACCGCGATGGTTCTCGACGATCTCTTGGCCATACGCCCACTCCCACACGGAAAATGCTGCTTTCGTCGTCCGTACGGTCGAAAACGTGTTTGTTTCGTGCGAAATCTGCCCAATTGCAATCCGCATGCGTTCTCCCCCCTGTGGTTCTCCGCAACATCTATCCCAAAACAATCCTTCCAATTCCCTGACTATCAACTTGCAGCTCCGTTCCAAACACCTGGGAGAGCAGGCGTAGTCGGTGCAAAATGCGCGAGCCATCTTCTGTCACAGAAAGTCGTGGCCGACCTCGTTGTGAACGCTTCAGTCCGTATCCAAGCGTTACAGGGTACAGGTGCACGCTTCGACACATGCCGTCTTCAATTTCCATGGCTGCAATGACACTTTCGAACACGTGCGGATCTGCCCAAAGGCCGCGCTGACTCACCTGTTCCCGAGCGTCAAAGGCGTCTGAGGGAGAGTGTTCAGGCGTCAGTCCGTATAATCGGTACAGCTCAGCAGGTTGCCGTTCAACGGTTTCATTCTGGAAAATAAAATTTCCCAAACTATAGAAAATGGGTCGATCTTGATAGATTTCGATCCCTCGAAGGATGTGTGGGCCATGGCCCATATATGCGCTGGCCCCGGCATCAATGCAATACCGCGCAAATTCCCGGATGAAGTCTGCTGGCTGAGCCTTATCCGTTCCTTTCATTTCGTGCGCATGATGACTGACCAAAACCACGTCCGCCTGACGCCTTGCTTCGTGAATCGCACGACCGACCCGTTGCGCGTCCTCTTGGTTCATTTTCGTAATGGTTCCCGGTAGACCTTCCTCGAAACACAGATTCCCGACACAAAGGTCAACTTCTGAGCGAGGTGAAAATCCCTCTTTCTCGCTTAGCACACGTTTTGCGTTGATCTCCGTTTGTCCCACGATGAGCCGTAACCGTTCCAGATCTGCCGCTGATAATCGATGGATTGCCTGAAACCGGAGTGGGTTGACGCCCGGTCGCCCGCGCACATCCGGCCGTTGTTCACCTGCTACTTGCCAGTCCTGCAGCGTAGAATTCACGCCAATAAGCGCGATGCGGCCGTGCGCTGTGTCGAGATACCTGGGCATACTCGCTTCCGCAAGGTTCCGACCGACGCCAGCATGGAGCAAGCCCAGGCGGTCCAGGTGCCCGTACGTCTGCAACAACCCTTCATGAGTCCAATCCAGCGTATGGTTGTTCGCCCAGGCAACCATATTGAATCCGAGCCAGCACAGGTCCTCCAAGACGGCTGGCCTGGCAGCCGCCCAGGTTCCGCCGCTCACGGCGGACGCTGGAACCTCGAAGTCGTGGATGGTTGTCTCCAAGTTGGTGAACCGCGCGTCAAAGCGGTGAAATAACGCATGCAGATCCCTTATTTCCATGGACTCACGTGGCAAGCGCTGCGTGATAAAGGAATCTCCAGTCGCTGCGATGCAAATTTTTGCCACCGCTCCACCTCCGCTCCGTGAACAGTCTGCTTCTCCTTCAATCTCATGCCACGCCGTTCATTTACAATAGAAAGCGAATCACTTACTGGGCGGCGGGTATTTCGATGTTCTTGAACATTCTCTGTTGAAAACGCTCTGGGGACTGTGGAATCCATAACGAACACGCAGCCGCAAGCAGGACCCCGAAAACGAGAAAGCCGAAGGCCGCTTTGTAAGACATGCTCTGTACAAGCCAACCCATCACGATCGGCGCCAGCACGCCCCCAACCTGGCCACCAAAATTGATCATTCCGCTGCCGACCCCGAGAATCTTGGATGACAGTAGGCGCATCGGAAGACCGTAGATCGGCATAAACGCCAAGTAAATGAAGAAGGCACCGCAAGATTCGTATGTGATAAACTCTCCGACACTGCCAGAATTCAGCATCAGAACGAGAGAAATTCCTGCCAGTATCATGGATGGCACAATGACCCAACGATGCCGGCGATGGAACACCTTGTCAAACAAAATACCCCCCAAAATGGTCGAAAGGGTTCCAACGAAAAACGGAATCGAAGCCAGTACGCCCGCACCGGTGAGTGAAATATGTTGCTGCGTCATCAAATAGGATGGAACCCAGGACACCAGGCCCCAGGCCGCAATGTCCATACCCATGAACATCAGGAAGAATTTCCACATGATACCCCTTCGGAGTACCTGGCTAGCTGTAAGGTTTGGTTCCGACGCTGCACTGTTCTCTGCATCGCCGCGTATCTGGAACGCTTCGGGATCTGATTTGTGGATACTGTCCACTGTACGTTTTGGCAGGCCAAACCAGAGAATGATGGCCATGATGATGCCAAGACCAGCAACCCAAAAAAACGAATGTTGCCAGCCGACGGCTGCAATCGCTGGCGCTGCAATCAACGGTGCCACCGCAGAACCCAGAGAGTTCGATGCAATCATCGTTCCGTTCGCGCTCAGCCTCGATTTCTGGGTCGTTCTTTCGGCAATGGCCTTCATCGACGCGCCAGGAAAGATGCCTTCCGACGCGCCGAAGAAGAAGCGCACAATCATCAACATGGCGTAGTTGGCCGCCGCCCCAGTGAGCGCGGTGAACACAGACCACACCGTCAATGCAGTGGTCATGGTCTTCCTGGCTCCGAATTTATCTGCCAGCAGACCGCCGGGTATTTGCGCAATCGCGTACGTGAAGAAAAAGATACTCATGATAGCGCCCTGTTCCACGGTATTGAGGTGAAACTGTTTCCCAATCGAAGGGAGTGCCATGGTAATGACCAACCTGTCGACATAATCAATCAGCCATGCAAAGAACAGGATAACCGTGGTCACGACTGCAATTCGCTTCAACTGCTGGGCCGTACTCAATGGACTCGTCACCTCACTCTTCAGATGCCCGGCCGCTTTCACTTACATGGACCAGGTTTTCGGTCTCACTACTGTCATATGTACGGAACATTCAATCATTCATTCGCGTGTTTCGGTTGTCGCGTCTATTTTCTGCAGGCAAAAAAAAACGCAGACGACCTACGGCCGTCTACCTCAGAAATGTGATGGCACCGAAGGGTTGCTTCTGACGTCGCACATGTGGGTCGCAGGTACCGATTCGTTTCCCTACCCGCCGATGCGTATGCGCCTCTGCAACTGCTGTAATAGCGCCAGCACACTCAGCCCGGTGAGGTAACTGGTCTTCGGGTTACCCGGCATGGGCTTCAACCGAACGCGAAACTCCAATTCCCCGAACGCACCTCGCGCCATAATGTGGTGCTCGTTGTGCTCCAGAGCCGGGTCCATCACGACTGTTGCTCGCGTCTGGACAACCCCTATGCCGGCGCGGCCCAGCGTTACCGCAGAATTCACGTTCTTCGGGAACTGGCGTATGGCTTCACGGGCAGACCCTTCGAACAGCACCTCTGGCCCCCGTTCGCGTTCGATTCCCCGCGACTCCTCGTCCCGTGATCCAGTAAACCCTGCTTTCCGCGTCGGCGCCAGCCCTGCAGCCGACCCGCAGGTGATCATCTGCAAGGCACCCTGCACTGCACAGGACAACCGATACCCCTGCGCGCAGGAGCCGCGGCGCATCGTGCACTGCAACGCCCGTCGACGCCGCCTCCAGTCCCAACTCGGCCCTATCCGTCTTTCTGGGCCTGTGCGACCGTTGCGAGCACGTTGCGCAGATGAACTTCCATCGCTTCGGCGGCAGCTGACGCGTCCCGCCCTTGCAGCGTCTCCAGGATACGCAGATGTTCCGCGTGGATCTCCTTCGCCGCGTCTCCCGTCCGCAACGCTCGGATACCCCAGAAGATGATTTGGTCTCGCAAGGTCTCGAGCAGACTCGTGATCTTATCGTTGCCAAGCTGTTGCGCCAGTTCGAAGTGGAACCTGCCATCAATCTCGATGGTCTCGGTGAACTTGCCTTGCTCCGCCAAGGTGCGCGCGCGCCGAAGTTCCGCCATCAGGTCCTCAATCACGGAGTCTGGGATGGTTCGCGTGATCTGCCGCACTACGAAGGTTTCAATCGCGATGCGCAACTCGATGATGTCCTTCACGTCGTCCAACGTGAACTCACGCACGAACACGCCCTTCCATGGGATGGTGCGGACCCAGCCTTCGTGTTCCAGGAGCTTCAATGCCTCTCGGACCGGCGTTCGACTGACGCCGAGGGCACTGGCGAGGTCCCGTTCTTGGAGACTCTCTCCAGCCTTCAGCGTTCCATCGAGGATGAGGTTCTTGATCTGCGAGAAAACCTTGTCTCGATAGGACGAGAATTTCTCTATCTTCGGGATCCCTTTCTCTTCCACACAATCGACCTCAATTCGCGTGAACCGTATCCATTCCGTGCATCTGTAAAATCTCGGATAGCTAAATTCTAACATACGGTAAATTGTGTGGGCAACGAACGCGACACGGGACAGACCGCGCGCCGGGTCGGCTCTCCGCCGCCCGGCGCGCCGCTTCTTCCTCAGGGACCTCCGCACCGCGATTCTCCAGAACACAGAACCGGAGCGACCGCTCCAGCGCGACCCTTAGCGTTGTGGGTTCGGAAGGACGGCGATGGCATCCACGCCGACCTTCGCCCCCGGTTTCGGCAGACGCCCAATCTGCGGCGTGGTCCTGGCCGGCAGGTATCCGGACGGGAAGTAGCTCTGATACACCGCATTCGCCGTCGAGAAGGTTTCCATATCCGTCAGGTACAGGACCACCTTCACCAGGTCGTTCAGCGAGCATCCCGCATCCTCGAGGATCCCTTGCAAGCTCTGCATGCAGCGGTGCGTCTGCTCCGCCACGTCGTCACTGACCACCTGGCCGGTGGCCGGATCGAGCGGCGGAAGCCCCGAGACGAAAACGAACCCATTCGCCACCACAGCTTGGGAGTACGCGCCCACCGGCGTGGCCGACTTGTTCGACGAAATCACCTGTACACTCATCTGTTTCACCTCGTCGTTGTCTGCGTCTGCTGCTGAGTTGGAAACGTTTGGCGAACAACGCGTAACATCGGGATGCGTCCCATTGGTCAGGGAACCGTCGCCGTCAGGGCTTACCCGGTGCGTTGATGCCGATGAACTTCCACTGGCTCATATGGTCAAACACGTAGGGTATCCCCTCGCGGCCGTAGCCACTGTCCTTCATACCCCCGAAGGGATAGTTGTCCTGGCGGTAACGGGAACTTTCGTTAACCCACACACTGCCGAAATCGAGCGCGCCGGCAATCCGCACACCGCGGTCCACGTCCTTCGTGAAGACAGCTGCCTGCAGGCCGTACGGGGTCGCGTTCGCGATAGCAACTGCTTCGTCTTCGGACCGGAACGGAATGACCGATACCACAGGCCCAAAGATCTCCTCGGTGTGAATGGGGTCATCCACGGGGAGACCCGTTACGATGGTCGGCTGGACAATTCCATCCACGATTCCGCCGCCGCAGACCACGGTTCCCCCGCGGCTCGGCACCTCGCGGACGCGTTCCAAAACACGTTGCGACGCTTGGGGCGAGATCATCGGACCGACCTCCGTGTCAGGAGACAGCGGGTTGCCCAAAGTCAACCGACTGGTGTGCGCTTCGAGCGCTTGGAGAAACGAGGCGGAGATGGACTGCGCTACCACCAAGCGCTGGGCCGCGATACAAGCCTGCCCTGCGGCTGAGAAGCTTGCCTTGGCCAGGGTCGCTGCCACGCGGTCGATGTCGACGTCTTCGAACACAATGTTCGGCGCACTGGACCCGAGCTCAAACACACACGGTTTCACACCGACAATCCCCTGAATGGCCCGACCCGCGGCCGTACTCCCCGTCAGGGTCACGGCGTGGACCTTGGGGTGTGCCGCCAGTTGGAGCACCACGTCGTGCCCCGGCGCAATCACGAAGTGTGCGAGTCCCTCCGGCAGGCCCAGTTCGTATAGCATGTCGATGAACAGCCATGTGGTCAGGGGCGTATACGGCGAGGGCTTGGCAATCACCGCGTTGCCCATCGCAAGGGCAGGGACAATCTTCTGCACGCTCAGGTTGAGCGGTGCGTTGAACGGCGAGACCGCCAACACCGTGCCGAGCGGCACGCGTGTCGCGAACCCGCGCCGGCCTTGGCCCCCGGGTACGGCATCCATCGGGACGACCTGGCCGGTCTCCATGCGCAAGGCCTCGGCGGCCATGTGGATGTAGTCCACCACCCTGCGGACCTCGAAGTCGCTTGCGTTCCAAGGCTTGCCCGCCTCGAGAGCGATGACGCGGGTGAACGTCTCTCTCCGGCGCGCGAGTTCATCGGCAACTCGGTGCAGGAGGTCAATCCGCTGCACGCGCGTGAACTGCGTCCGCGCCCGCTGATACGCCGCAGACGCCGCATTCACAATCTCCTCGAGCTGTGCCGCGTCGGGGACACCAAACGACCAGAGCGCCTCCCCGCCGTATGGCGCGTGCACCGTCCAGGTCCCTCCCGCCCCGGGAACTGTGTTCGGTCCAACCCAAAATGGCAGGGGGTGTTCGGCCGTGATCGACCGTCCCGCTACCGTCAACCCGCTGCGTACGCCTTGCGTCATCAGGAATTCACCCGCTTTCTCGCAGCAAACCGCAGGTTCAGATTGGCCATGAAGGCGACAAACGGATTGGCACCAAGGGCCGCGAGACGATCCAGTTCCAGATTTCGCACGGCTTCCTTCTCCTCATCCGACAACGGCTGCGTCTCGACGTAGCTCGCTGCGTCTGCGAGGAAGGCGTCTTGGGCGTTCTTCACCAACATCAGGTCGCGCAGGGTGGCGTTCAGGTCGTACTTGTCCGGTGAAGCCATCTGATAATGCGGTTGCGCGAGTTCCCGCGACTCACAGCGCATGATGGTGTATCCGTGGTGCCAACTCGGTTGGTACGTCATCACTTCGCAGTCGCAGGGACCCAGGGTCCCCGCCATGATGGCCCACGACAGCAGCTCCAGGTTGCCCATGGCGTCCAGTTCCTCGCGGCTGTACCCTGCAATCCGCTCCAAGTGACCGGAGGTCGCAATGGCCATGAACTCCTTGTCAAACTCGTTGCGTGGATGGGAGTAATCCGGGGTCCCCGGAAAATGGGACAGTCCACCGCTCGCAACCACCACGTACTTGCCCGGCTGTTGGCGCAGGAACGTACCGAGGAGCCGACCAAGGGCAAACGCGCGCGACGCGGTCGGCTGTGGCGGCCAGTAGGTGTTGACCGACAGCACGAGCGCTGGGTACTTGCCTTCTGGGTCCAGGTACTTGAGCGGAATCACAAACGAGTGGCCGAGAAAGAATTTGTGGCTGTAGCTGAGGTCAAAATCGTTGTCCAGCGCGTAGTATAGGAACTTCTTCGACAGGTCCTCGTTGAGGCGGATGCGGACGTGGTTGTCTCCGTACTCACCCTCCGCTTCCTTTCCGGTCACCACCAAAAACGGCGGGACGTTGTCGAGGAAGTAGTTCTCGAGGTGGTCGTTCGACAGGAGGATGATGGCATCCGGTTGAATCTCGTCAATCTGCCGGCGGCACTCCGCGAACGTCTCGTCAATCGCCTGAAGCTGAGCCGGGTCTTCACTCTCCGGCCGCGTGATGAACTGTGGAGCGTGCGGTACCCCAAACCCGAGTCGAACCTCTCCCATTTCGTTTCCACCTCTCCCTGAATGTTGTGGCTTGCCACATGTTGCGCCGCCGCAACGAGCGCCCACGCGGATGGAGCTGGGCGTAACTTCCATTACCAGACGACGAATCCGCCTTCAATCCGCGGGTCACTCACGCCGCACAGGGTTCCGGGCGACTCGCGCACCACCTGGTAGCCGCCGCTGGCGCCCCACGGTGGGACCCGGTCCACCACCCAACCGAGGTCCGTCAGCGCCTCGATATCCGCCGCCGACAGCCGATCTTCCACCGTCAACGCCCGGCGTGAACCGGCATCCCACCAGCGCGGGGCACCGACGGCGTCCGCCAGCGGCCAGCCGTTCTGGAGGCGACACAGGAGCTGCAACACCCAGAGCGACTGCTGGTCCCCGCCCGGCGTTCCGCCGACGATGCGGGAACCATCGGCATCCCGCACGGCCACGAGGTTCAGCGTCGTCTTCGGCACCAGCCCCGGATGGAGGTCGGCAACGGGCGTGTGGCGCGCCAGCCGACTGTTCAGAACCACGCCTGTTCCCGGCACCAACTGTGCAGACCCGAAGTTGACGCCGGACAGGCTGTGCATCACGGCGACCAGCGTGCCGTCAGCGTCCGCCGTCACCACGAGGCTGGTTCCAGTGCCTGTCGGCGTCCAGTGGGAATAGTGGCCGTCCGCCAGCCGCTGTGCCGCCATCGCCAGCTGCTCCGGCTGCGCCAGCAGAGTCTCGAGTCCAATGTCCCCCGCTTCATCGCGCACCTGAAGGGCCATGGAGCGGGCACGTGCGACGAGATCCATCCCGTCCGGCCCATCCGTCCCCGGGCTTCCAGCCCGTCCCCACTGGCCCCCGCAGTTCGCCTGGCCGGTGCGGACGCGGGAGTCGCGGACCTGCTCCATGAGGGCCATCGCTGCAGCGACCACCCGTCCAGCCGTGGGTGCAGGCGTCCCAAACAGCGTTCCGAGCCGCGGAACCTCACACCTCCAAGGCTTCACCCACCGCGAAAAACCACCGTGCCTGTCATCCGGGGTGAACCACCCCCGTTGTAGGCGGGAAAACCGAATCAACGCATCGCCGAAAGCGCCATCGTAAAACCCAGCTCTGCCTGCCGCAGCGATGTCTCTGAGGGTGCGCGCGAGATCGGGCTGCCGGATGAGGGCCCCTGGTTGGACCGCGCCGTCCGGTGCCAACGCCTGCAGGATGGGTTCGCCGCCTCGTTCGCGCAGCCGCGCCCGCTCTATCAGCCGTGCCCCCCGTCGGCTCAGTGCAAAACCCATCTCGGCGTAGTGCCGGGCGGACGCCAGATGCATCTCGCGCGACAGACGCGCACCCCGCTCGCGCAGCGTCTCGAGACCGTCGACGCTGCCTGGAACGGACGCCGCGAAGATGCTGTCCCGCGGCAACGTGTCCGTAAATCCCTCGGCGTGAGCGGCCTGGACCGTGGCGCCAGACGGAGCCGGGCCCAAGCCCAGCAGCACCTCGGGACCATCGGCTTCCCGCTCCCAAACCAGTGCCAGCACGTCTGCGCCCATCCCGGTCGCCATCGGCAGGACGACCATTTCGGTCCAGACCGCCGCCAATGCCGCATCGACGGCATTTCCGCCAGCCTGCAGCAGTTGCATTCCGGCCGAGGCCGCCAGGGGGTGGCACGTGAGCACCATCCCCTGGCGCGCGAACTGGGGGTAAACGGGCGTGACCCCAATCCCACCCGCGCTCATGACTCCGCCGACGCCCCCGCCTGCGTGCCATGGGTCGCGGCTGCTCGCCGCTCAGAGCCCGTGAACAACAGGTACAGTCCACCCGCGACGATGGCGCTCACGAAGTAACTGAGGTCCGCTCCCTGCAACGCATGGCCAATCGGACCCGTGTAGATGGCCGATGCCATGAACGGCACCGACACGGCAATCCCGATGATGTAGCTCCCAAGTCCGCTCCAACGCACCCCTTTCAGGGGGCCGTGCGGCCGGTAGAAGTCGAGCACATTCTCGACGCGTGCTCGCCGGTTGATGTAAAACTCAACAGCTTGGATGGCGAACCACGGCGTCACCCAGTAGACCAGGAAGAGCAAGAAGTTCTGCAGGAAATCGACCGCCTTGCCCTCCGAGCTGAAAATGAGCGAGATGATGATGCTGATGCCGCCAATCAAGAGGGCGGACGCCCAGCGCTTGAGCGGCATCCCGAAGGTCAGGGCCGCCAAGCTCCCACTGTAGATGTTCAGCACGTTCGAACTCATGGAACCGAGCGCCAACCCCACGTACGCAATCACCGAGAACCAACCCATGGTCTTGCCAATCAGCGCCACAGGAGCCACATTGTTGAACCCGACCGCCAGTGCCGCACCGACGCTGGCAACCCAGGCAATCGAGAGGAACAACCCGAACGTCGTCACCCAAGTCGGACCGGCGATGCGCGTCTTGTGCGGCAGGTACCGCCCGTAGTCTGCTCCGTACGGTGACCAACCGACCGCGTACGAGAACATGATGGTGAACTCGGCCAACCAGACCACAGCGGAGTTGTGGTGGACCACCGGCGCTGACCCGTGATGCGCCAACATCACGACCGTCATGATGAGAAAGATGATGCCGACCACCCAGGTCATGATCTTCTCGAACCCGTGAATCAGGTTGTGACCGTACAGGGCCAGGACGATGGTGACCAAAGACATGATCAGCATCGACACGATGTATGGGACGTGCAGCGCCTCTTCAATCGCCAGCCCGCCGAGGATGTTGTTCACGGTGAACCATCCGAGAAAGTTCAACCAAGA
Source organism: Alicyclobacillus sp. (assembly GCA_023511295.1). Lineage (GTDB taxonomy): Bacteria > Bacillota > Bacilli > Alicyclobacillales > Alicyclobacillaceae > JAIMBT01. The sequence goes on along the minus strand of JAIMBT010000028.1, from coordinate 8,197 downwards.
CAGCACCGCGGGCACGTAATTGCCGTGATACCCGAAGGACGCGCGGCTCTGTGGCATCTGCGGCATCCCGAGTTTTGGCCCCATGGCGACCGACAGCCCGACGACCAAGGCGCCGAGGAACGTCCCCGCCAAAATCGCCGTGAAGGCGCCGACGAAGTTCAGTCCAAGCGTGATGCCGAGCGCGCCGATGGTCCAGACCGACAGGTGCAGGTTTGAAGCAAACCAGACGTTGAACAGCTTGCCGACCTTGCCATAGCGTTGGTCCTCCGGAATGTGTTCAATGCCGCGAGGCTCAATGACGAATGCGTCCTTCTCGCCGTAAATCGGCTCGTTTGCAGCCATCCTTAGGGAAACCCCCTCATTCTCAGCAAATGTACACGCCACCGCTTACCAGCTCGCCATCGAACCGTCGGGGACATCCGACTGTCCGAACTGTTCTGATACCCATCACAGCGTCCGACGAGTTTCCCTTCCGGTCGCTCGTGTTGTACACCCGTCATTCGCCGTCCTCACCCCCTCTCCTCTGTCGCCCATTCAACTTGCAGCACCTCTTGCATCGACAGCATCCGCCGAACGTACGGCCGCGCTGCCAGCAGGGCGTGGGTCTCCGGGCGGTAATCCGGCAGACCGAGGAGCGGGTTGACCCACAAGATCTGCGCCACCCGACTGTGCAGGTTGGAAAACGCTTTCTGCAGGTCTTCCATTCGGCCACTGTCCCACCCGTCGCTGAACACCACCACTGTGGTGTCTTCCGGTGACAGTCGCGCACTCGACCGCTGCAACGCCGACAGCGCCTGGCTCAGGTTCGTGCCGTTCCCGAGCCGAGGTGGATGCAGCGCCAGCGCCTCGAGCGTTCGCCGAAACGGCGCGGAGAACCAGGCCGACACCTCTTCGAGTTGCGTGCTGAAGAAAAACACCCGCGGATTCACACAGATGCGACACATGTCGTGCAGCACAGATAGATACTGGTACACGTACAGGTTCATCGATCCGCTGACATCCACCAGCAGCACCAAGTGCGCGGGTCGGGGCTGTCGACGATGTTTGCGGACCAGCTCCAACAGGTCGTCCCCGCCATAGCGCAGGTTGCGGCGGATGGTCTTGCGGACGGAAATCGGCCCACGTCGCCCGCGGCCCGGTGGACCTTCCTGCAACAGGGGACGGATCTGCTGCAGAAACGCGCGATGGACGCGTGCGCGCTGCACCGGTGCAGCCGCCAGGTAGCGGCGAAAGACGCGTTGCTCATCCGCAGAATACTGTTCCATCCTGGCCTCCCAGTCCAGTTCTGCGACCTGCGCCTCTATATCGTCTTCCGCATCTGCATCCCCGCCGCTTCGCGCCGCGACTCCGTCGACGGCGACAGCGCCCGCATCCCCCCCTTCACTGGTCACCCGGGTCGAGGACTGGTCCGCCAGCGCTTCGGTCGCTTGCTCCACGCCGGCGTGATCAGTCGGGAAGACCCAGAGCCCGAGGAACACCCGGTGGAACCGACGCTGCTCGTCCGGTGTCCCGCACAGGTAGGCGCGCAGCGTGTAGTACACCGCCGTCCGGTCAAGCAGATTGATCTCCCGCAACCCGTGGCATGCCGCCAGCACGTCCGCCGGACCGACGCGGACGCCCTCCTGACGCATCCTGCGCGCGAGTTCCACCACCTGGTGGTGCAGCAGGTCCATCACGGAGAACCTGCAGATCCCGCCGCGAGCGGGTCCCGCCGCTCGTCCCGTGCGGCACCTGCCTCGCGCAGACATTCATCCAGCAGCGCACGCGCACGGATGAGATCTTCCCGGGTTTTGAACAACGCCTGGAAGGTCTTCGGCAACGCTGCGTCGTGCAGGTCCGCGATGCCGAGGTCCGTGAGCGCCCGTACCCAGTCCAAGGTCTCCGCGACCCCCGGCTTGCGGAGGAAGGAGCGCTGCCGGAACGCCTGCACGAGCCGGCAGATCTGCCGGGCAAGGTGCCCGTCGAGCTCGGGGGCCTGTGCCGCCACAATCGCTAACTCCTTCTCCAGCGACGGGTAGTCAATCCACTCGTACAGGCAGCGCCTCCGCAGCGCGTCGTGGACCTCGCGCGTGCGGTTGGACGTCAACACCACGTGCGGCCGCGAGACCGCTTGGATGGTGCCGAGTTCCGGGATGGAGATCTGGAAGTCCGACAGGAACTCAAGGAGAAACGCCTCGAAACGCTCATCCGCCCGGTCCACTTCGTCAATCAGCAAGACCACCGGTTGCTCCGCCCGGATGGAGGCAAGCAGCGGCCGGGCAATCAGAAACGCTTCGCTGAACAGGTCCTCAGCGCTCCCCGAAACGCTCGCCTCCTGGCGACGGATGGACAACATCTGCTTCAGGTAGTTCCACTCGTAGAGCACCTCGTCGCTCTCGATCCCGGCGTAGCACTGTACCCGAATCAAGCGCGTACCGAGCAGCCTCGCCAGCACCTTCGCGACCTCCGTCTTGCCGACGCCCGGGTCCCCCTCGAGCAGCAGGGGCCGCCGCTGGCGCAGTGCCAAGAAGCAAGCCACAGCCAGACTCTCCTCCGCAAAGTAGCCGAGGTCTGCGAGCTGTTGCTGCAGTTCCCCGACGCTGTTCACGCAGTCCGCCTCCTTTCCGGAATGGGTGGGCATCTCCTCACATTCGCTACCGCGCACCTTCCGCAGCCGCCAAACGCATACGGGCATCGGCTTCGCGGCAGTACTGCAACACCTTCACCGGCGTCACCGGCACCTCGTTCACCTCGATCCCAATCATCGACAGAGCGTCCGAGACCGCGTTCGCGATGGCTGCCGGCGGCGAGATGGCCCCGCCTTCCCCAACGCCCTTCACGCCCATCGCGTTGCGCGTCGACAGGAAGGTACTGTGCCCCTGAATCACGTCGGGCACCTCCATCGCCGTCGGCTGCAGGTAGTCCATGTACGTCCCCGTCAAGAGCTGACCCTGTTCGTCGTGGACAATCTGCTCGTACATCGCCTCGCCGAGGCCCTGCGCGACGCCGCCCTGAATCTGGCCGTCCACCACCATCGGATTGAGAACGCGCCCACAATCGTGCACCACCACGTAGCGGATGATGTCAATCTGCCCGGTGTCCTTGTCGAGTCGCACGACCGCGACGTGCACCCCGCCGGAGTACGTCACGCTCGGTGGTACGAAGTAATGCGTCGCCTCCACACCCGGTTCCAAGTCCGCCGGACGCGCCGGGTTCGGACCTGGACGCGCTGCCCGCGCGATGTCTCGAAACGACATGGACCGCCCCGGCATCTGCCGCGCGAACACCTTACCGTCCCGCATCTCCAGGTCCTCGACCGGAATCTCCAGGGTATGGCTCGCGATGCGCATCATCTTCTCGCGCAACTTCTGCGACGCCACCTGCACCGCAGAGCCGGCCGTAACCGCGCCGCGGCTGGCAAACGTTCCGACGCCGTACGGCAGGAGACTGGTGTCCCCCGCGCGAACCGTCACCTGCTCCGGGCTCACGCCGAACTCGTCGGCGCAGATCTGGCTGAGCGTCGTCTCGTGACTCTGGCCGTGCGGCGTCGAGCCGATGTAGGCGACAATCTGGCCTGTGGCGTCCACCCGGATGACCGCTCCCTCAAACGGACCGATGCCCGTGCCTTCGATGTACGACGAGATGCCGATCCCGATGTACTCGCCCTCGCTCCGCCGCTCCCGCTGCAACGCCCGGTAGCGGTCATACTCCGCGAGTTCCAGCGCGTGGTGCAACGTCGCGGGGTAGTCACCGCTGTCGTACACCAGTTTCGTGCCGTCGCGGTAGTACATGCCTTGGTCGTAAGGCATCTCCTCCGGGCGAATCAAATTGACCTCCATCACCTCGACCGGATCGAGCCCGAGTTCGCGCGAGATGATTTGAATCAATCGATCCATCACAAACACGGCCTCCGGCCGTCCCGCCCCGCGATACGCAATGCTCGGCGTCTTGTTGGTGATGACGCAGGCCCCCGCGATGGCGAAGTTCGGGATCTTGAACATCCCCCGCATGTGCGCCACGGTGTTGTACGGGCAGGTGACGAGCAACGGGTTGTAGGCGCCGCTGTCGACGACGAACTCGTCCTTCAGGGCGAGGATGCGCCCGTCTCGGTTGAAGGCAACCTCCACCTCGTGCACCTGGTCCCGCGACTGCCGACAGGACTGCATGTGCTCCATCCGATCCTCAATCCACTTGACCGGCCGGCCGAGCCGACGCGCCGCGTAGGCGATGGCAATCTCCTCGGGGTACACGCCGCCCTTCGTGCCGAAACCGCCGCCGACGTCCGGCGCGACGACGCGCACCTTCTCCTCCGGGATGTCGAGTAGTTTTGCGATGTTCGAGCGCACCATGAAGGTCACCTGGGTCGAGGTCCAGACGGTGAGGCTGTCGCTGCGCCTGTCGTAATCGGCGAGGACCCCTCGGGTCTCGAGCGGGTTCGCCGTCACCCGAGGGACCACAAACCGGCGCTTTAGCAGGCAGTCCGCCTCGGCCATCCCGCGTTCGACGTCACCCACCTCCACGTGAAGCGAAGCTTGGACGTTGCTGCCCATCGCCGGATGAATCGGAGGTGCGCCGGGTTCGCGCGCGCGAAACGGGTCGGCGAGGACCGGTAACGGGGTGTACTTCACGAGTACGCGGGCTGCAGCGTCCTCCGCCAGGTAGCGGTTCTCTGCGATGACCATGGCAATCGGCTGTCCCGCGTACACCACCTTATCCACCGCGAGGATGTCTTCCGGGCACGGCAAGAGCACCGGGTGGATGGTGTCAATCAAGTCCTGCGGGAGGCGGAACTCCTCGAGCGGGTTGAGCGGTCCAACGACCCCAGCGAGGTCTCGAGCGGTGAGCACCGCGTGAACGCCCGGCATCTTCAGGGCTTCTGTGCCGTCGACCGCAATCTCCGCGTGGGCGTGCATGCTGCGCACAAAGGCGACCTCCAGCATGCCGTGGAGCTTCATGTCCGCGACGAATTCACTCTTGCCGGTGAGCAAGCGGTAGTCTTCTTTGCGCCGGTAGTTGCTTCCTACGTACGTCGCCATCTACTTCACCTCGCTGCGAGCGGTGTCGCGGAGTGCGCCGCGGTCGTCCACTCGGCTCCCGGAACGCGTCGCCGGGTCGCGGACGGCCTGCAACTGCAGGTCGCGCTGCAGCTGTTGCACGGCCCGCACGATGTTCGCATACCCCGTACAACGGCAGAGGTTGCCCGAGACCGCTTCGCGGATTTGCGCCTCCGTCATCCCCGGGAGATCATCGAAGATGCCCCGAACGGTCATCAGGAAGCCCGGGGTACAAAAGCCGCACTGCAGGGCGTGATGGTCGGCAAACGCCTGTTGAATCGGGTGTAGCGACCCGTCCTCCTGGGTCAGCGATTCCACCGTCTCAACGTGGGTGCCGTTCGCCTGAACCGCCAGCGCCAAGCAGGAACGGACCGGGTCTCCGTCGAGAAGGACGGTACAGGCCCCGCAGACCCCGTGTTCGCACCCCAGGTGCGTGCCCGTCAACTCAAGGTGGTCGCGCAGGAAGTCCGCCAACAAGAGACGAGGCTCCACCTCTGCCCGGACCGGCCGCCCGTTGACCGTCAGTTCAATCGCCACGCGCTGTGTCACACGAAGGCACCCCCCACTTTGCTGGTTGCATCGTCCAGAGCCCGACGCACCAGCGACTGCGCCAACTGCACGCGGTACTCCGGTGTTCCGTGCAGGTCCCCGTCCGGTTCCAGCACGTCTCCCACCTGTGCGGCAGCGCTTTCAAACAACGCCGAACTCGGCTCCTCACCCACGATGGCCTCCTCCAAATCCGTCAGGACGGTTGGGACGGGCCCGGCTCCGCCCACGGCGACTTGGGCCTTCGCGATGCGATTCGACCCATCCAACGTGATGGCCGCCGCCACCGTGACCATCGCGAAATCCCCGTGGCGCCGTGCGAACTCCTGAAACGACCAGCCCGTGTGCGCGGGCAAGACCGGAAAGCGGACCTCCGTGACCAACTCCGTCGGCTGCACGTCGGTCATCATGTAGGTGAGAAAGAACGTGTCCGCCGCGGCAACGCGCGTCTCGGTTGTGCTCTGAATGCGCACCTCGCCGCGAAGGGCTGCCAGGACACACGGCAACTCCGCGCTCGCGTCTCCGTGCGCGATGCTGCCTCCGACTGTGCCCCGGTTGCGGATTTGGCTGTGACCGATGCGTTGAACCGCAGCGCCAAGCAGTGGACAGGCCTCTGCGATTCGCCCCGATTTTTCCACATCCACGTGGCGCGTCAACGCCCCAATCCGAACCTGCCCTTCCGCCTCTCGGATATAGCGCAGTTCGTCGAGTCCGCCGATGTCGATGATGTACTTCGGCGTCGCGAGGCGCATGTTGAGCAGCGGGATGAGACTCTGTCCACCCGCCAAGACCTTCGCGTCCTCGCCGTACGCCTGCAGCATCTCCAGCGCTTCCTCTAAACTCTGTGGCCGCAAATAGTGAAAATGGCTAGGTTTCAAGCGGACACCTCCCATCGCCTGTCGGTTCCATCCCTACGCGCGTACCTGTGCTAACTGCTTCTCCACCTGTTTGAAGAACTGTCCGGCCAACAGTTTGGCCACGCCGCCGAGAACCCGCCCGCCGACACCGGCAATCATTCCGCCGACGTCCGCGGAACAGTCCCACGTCAGTCGACACCCCGCCTCGGTCGGGTCGAGTTTGCAGTCCATCTGCACCTTCACAAACCCTGGCGTGCCGCTGCCCTCGGCTGTCAATAGGTAGTGCGACTGCGGCACGACGTCTTCCACCGCCACATGACCGGTGTACTCGCCTTTGATGGCCGCCACCCCGAGTCGCAGGACAACGTCGTATGACCCTTCGCCGTTCAGGGTCATCGACTCACAGCCGGGAATCGCCGCCCGCAAAATCTCGGGGTCATGGAGCGCGGACCAGATGACCGCGGTCGGGTGTCGAAACTGTACCTGTCCATTCAGTTGCACGAGCGCTACACTTCCTTCGTCGCAGCATGGGGTATGCGTTCGTTGTCATAGGTATGTGGTATACCACTAGAAGTCAGTGTATCAGTACCTTTCCGAATTGTAAATAACCAGCCCGTGCGGATGTACACAGATGGTGCAGTGGACCGACCTTCTATAATGAAAAGAGGTTCCCGTATCACACAGAACCGCCGGCTCCCGATACGCGAGTCGGAACGAAGGAGGATCTGACCATGACTCCGTCGGAAACGTTTTTGCGCTCGTGGCTCAGCCATCGGGTGGTGACACAGGAAGTCCTGAAGCTGGTGGGAGAGGATGCCGTCGACTTCCGCCCGTGGGATGATGCGATGACCCTGGGCCAACTGGTTCGGCACATGGCCGACTCCGCACTGATGTTCGCGCGGGTTGTCAACGAGGGCGTATTCACAAGGTCTTCCGACGACGCGGCGCCGGCGAAGACCCTCGCAGACCTTCGCGCGGACTTCGACGCGAAGACCGAGCAGACGAAGACTATCCTCGCCGGTTTGGACAAAGCCAGGTTGGACGCCGTGGTGGATACGACGCAGGTCTTTGGGGCCAAGCTGTCCGGAGACACGCTGCTGCAGATGATGCGAGATCACGAGATCCATCACAAAGGACAGCTGTTTGTCTACGCGCGCATGGTCGGCGTGGAACAGATGCCCCTGTTCGTCAAGCGGATGTAGGCTGCGTTCGGCTCTGGCGCGTGGCAGGCTTACGTCGGAAACGTGGACCCGTCGTACCGAACGCCCGTGAGTTGTTCCGATACCTCCCACAGCCGTTCCCCGTCGGCGGTGTTGCGGGCGCGGGCACTGACCCGGGCAGGTCCGGGGTAGCCCCGCATCCCCCCGAGACCGACGGGGCCGATGTACGCCCCGCCTTGTACGCCGGGCTCGGTTGCGGCGTACAAGGTCGGCAGCGCCCCCATCGCCGCGCTCTGCGCGCCGAGGTTGAATACGCCTTGCACCCACTGGCCGAGGCGCTTTCGGCCCCCCACCGCCTTGGTGGCGAGGTTGGTCGCGGCCCATCCTGGATGGCAGGCCACACTGATGGCCGCCGCCCCCGCCGCGGCCAGTCGGCGCTGCAGTTCGAAGGCGAACATCAAGTTCGCGAGTTTGCTCTGGCCGTAGGCCCGCCACCGGCGATACCCGCGTTCGCCTTGCAGGTTGTCGAAGTCGAGGCGGGCGTTCAGGTGCGCCGCGCTGCTGATCGTCACCACCCGAGCGTCTTCCGTGTGTCTCAGTG
>JAIMBT010000027.1 GCA_023511295.1 Alicyclobacillus sp. | reverse complement strand
GCGACCTCCGCCGCCCACAAGGGAACGGCGATCCGCTATCGGGCCCGCGGGCCAGCGAGATTGGCGCTTTCCCGCCCGCACCCTGGCAAACAAGGGAACGTCCGGCCGCTATTCCCGCCGCAGAGGCGACCTCCGCCGCCCACAAGGGAACGGCGGTCCGCTATCGGGCCCGCGGGTCGGCGAGATCGCACATTCCCGCCCGCACCCTGGCAAACAAGGGAACGTCCGTCCGCTATTGCCGCCGCAGAGGCGACCTCCGCCGCCCACAAGGGAACGGCGATCCGCTATCGGGCCCGCGGGTCGGCGAGATCGCACATTCCCGCCCGCACCCTGGCACACAAGGGAACGCCCGTCCGCTATTCCCGCCGCAGAGGCGACCTCCGCCGCCCACAAGGGAACGGCGATCCGCTATCGGGCCCGCGGGCCAGCGAGATTGGCGCTTTCCCGCCCCGCGCCCCAATCCCGCGCGTTCTCCCCCGCAAAATGGCTCCCACACCCCATCTCGCCGTCCAAAAATTTCGCGACGACCCGACGGGCTTCTGCCGACATTTGCAGGATGGAGATGGCTCACAGAATTCCGTGTGCCCTCCTACCGCTCAAACCGTCCAGCAAGGGATGGCCGTGCGGGTCCGAACCAACGGGAAAACCTGCGCTGACACGCGAATGGGAGAGAAAGAGAGGTCTTGGCTGACAGGGGGAATGTTTGGAGTCGACCAGTGAGTCGGGAACGCGCGGAACCCATGACGTTGCCTCGCGACATTCTGCGTTCCACCATCCGGTTCCAGCGGGGAGAGGATGCCCGCTTCGATGAGCGTCATCCCCATCCGCCGCGCTGTCACCAGTCCGCGGATGGGGGCGACGAGGACCAACCGGTCAATTCATGCCGTTGCCAGGCTCGGCAGGAGGGACGCAATCTGTCCCCAAGCTTCTGCAGGTGAGTCGGCCGTCAGCACGACCTGGGCGCCCAACCTGCGGTAGACCGCACGCCGATCTCGGTGTTTCGTCACGACCATCACACGCGGAATCCCGGCCGCGTGGAGGGATTGCACAATCAGCCCCGTCTGTACGTAATCAGCGCCCTCCGCGACGATGGCGCACTGAAACATCTCCGACGCCACTGCAGCCCGAACCTCCTCGCGGTGGCCGACCACATGCAGCAATCCGTTCCCGAACCAACGCTGCAACCGCCGATGATAGGGTTCCAGACAATCTAGGACCTGCACTGCGAAACCGGCTTCCCGGCTGCGCTCCACGTACAGGCGGTCGCTTTCGTCGAACGCGACGATCAACATCTTTGGTGTCATGCTGTCACCCCTTGCGATGATAGCGCTTTCAAACTCATTATACTACGTCTGCTCCGTCCTGTGAATGGCGAATCCCCCAACCGGACAAACGGCTCGGTCCGCCCCGCGACACTCCCCACGCCAGCGACACTCCCCACAACCTTCCACGAAATCCCAATCCAATCCGTTCGCCTGACCCACCCGCGCGTTCAGCCGCCCTGTACCCGCTTCAACTCCAACCTGCGGGCAATGCCTCGTCCGTAGGTGTAGACCGCTTCACGCGCGAGGTCTGGCCTGTGCCGGGAGATGGCGTCAAAGACGGCGCGGCAGGTCTCAAGCCCGAGCGGTTCCGGGCCGAACGACAGCCGCAGGCAGCTGCGAAACGACTCCTGCATGACGCGGACCACGTTCTCCAGCAGCGGGTTCCCCGCCAGTTCCGCCATCCCGAGGTAGAAGCCCAATTCCGCTGCAATCGCCTCTTCCGAGTTGGGGCTGGCGCACTCGACCTGGAACAAGAGCGGCGCGAGCCGCGTCGACACTTCATCTCCGGCCTCCGCGAGGCGAGTGGCCACCGCCGCAATCACCGCAATCTGCAACTCCACGAGTTCCCGTACCTGGCCGACGCCGAGCAGTACCGCGGCGTCGAGCGGATCCATCCACAAATCCACCAACGCGGTCTTGACGTACGTCCCATCCCCGTGGCGAAATTCAATCAAGCCTTGTCCGCGCAGCGTCCCCAGCGCCTCGCGGACGGTGGCCCGGCTGCAACCGTACTGCCTCGCGAGTTCAGACAGTGGCGGCAGCCGGTCACCCGGTTGGTGCACGCCCGCTTCGATATCCGCGCGGATGGCCTTCGCAATCTGGATGTACAGCTTTGGCTTTTCGGCATCTCGTTGCATCCGCCGCACCCCTCCAACTGCACCTTCCGCGCCGCAGCGGCAGCCGCTCGTCAGTCCCGCACCACCAGGTTCACCAGGCGGCCCGGAACAAAGATCTCCTTCACCACCGTCTTCCCTTCCAGCCACGGCGCGACGTCCGGATTGGACTTCGCCGCCGCAATCGCGGATTCCTGGGTCGCGTCCGCCGAGATGGTCAGGCGAGCGCGAATCCGGCCGTTCACCTGTACCGCGACCTCGACTTCGTCGTCCCGCAGCCACTGCTCGTCGTACGACGGCCACTCAGCCGTGAACACGGACTCCGTGTGGCCGAGCCGCTCCCACAGCTCCTCTCCAAGATGAGGGGCAAACGGTGCGAGCGTGACGGCCAGCGTCTCCAGGGATTCGCGGTCAATCCCGTTGCCGGCAACGCCCTGCAGAGCGTTGAGGTACTCCATGAACGCGCTGACCGCGGTGTTCAGGCGAAAACTCTCCATGCGCTCCGTCAACTGCGCGACAAAGCGGTGCCGCAGCTTGACCAGCTCCGGGCGCGAAGGAGCCGGGTGTTCCACGTGTTGATCAAAGAACCGGTACAGACGGCCGAGGAATCGGCTCACGCCCTCCAACCCGTTGTCGTTCCACTCCGCATCTTCCTCCGGCGGACCGACGAACAGCTCGTACATCCGCAGCGCGTCCGTCCCCGCCGTCGCGATGATGTCGTCCGGGTTCACCACGTTGCCCTTCGACTTGCTCATCTTAGCGCCGTTTAACGTCATCATACCCTGGTTAAACAGGTGTTGGAACGGTTCGTCGAAGTCAATCATGCCAAGGTCGTGAATTACCTTTGTGAAGAACCGGGCGTACAGCAGGTGCAACACGGCATGCTCCACGCCGCCGATATACATGTCCACCGGCAGCCACTCGTTGGCGGCTTCGCGAGAGAACGGTTCACGGTCATTATGCGGGTCTGGGTAGCGCAGGAAGTACCAGCTTGATCCCGCCCACTGCGGCATGGTATCGGTCTCTCTCCGCGCTGGTCCGCCGCACTTCGGGCAGGTCGTGTGGACGAACGAGTCGATGGCAGCAAGTGGCGACTCTCCCGTTCCCGTCGGCTCATACCGCTCGACGTCCGGCAGTCGTACGGGCAAGTCTTCGACGGGGACCGGTACCGTTCCGCACTGGTCACAGTAGATAATGGGGATTGGCTCCCCCCAGTATCGCTGCCGCGCGAACACCCAGTCGCGCATCCGGTAGGTGACGGTCTCCTCGCCAATCCCCCGCTCCGCGAGCGCGGCGACGATGGCGCGCTTACCTTCCTCAACGGTCAATCCGTCGTACGGCCCGGAATTGATGAGCCGCCCGGGGCCCGTGTAGAGGCCGGTGACGGCAGCGGCCGTCCCAGCGGCTGCTTCGGCAGAGCCGCTCTCCACTGCCGTCGTCCATCCGCTCGCATCCACCGAACCGTCAAAGCCGCCTGATCCGCTCTCTCGGCCCTGGCCGCTGTCTCCCGCGCCGTTCGTCTCGGGCGCCACCACCTGGACAATCGGCAACCCGAACGCCTGGGCAAACTCGAAGTCGCGCTCATCGTGGGCCGGAACCGCCATGATGGCGCCGGTCCCGTACTCCATCAGCACGTAGTCCGCAATCCAGATGGGGATCTGCTGACCCGTCAGCGGGTGCTCCGCGTACGCGCCCGTGAAGACGCCGGTCTTCGTCTTGTCCACCACCTGCCGGGCGACCGCCGACTTCTTCAACGTCTCCTTGACGTACGCGTCCACCGCGTCGCGCTGTGCTTCGGTGGTGATCTGGTCGACGAGCGGGTGTTCCGGCGCCAGCACCATGTAGGTCGCACCGTACAGCGTGTCGGGCCTCGTCGTGAACACCTCAATCCGGGCATCCGCGTGGCCCGCAACCAAGAAGAAGATGCGCGCACCGCGGCTGCGGCCAATCCAATTGCGCTGCATCCGCTTGACTTTGTCTGGCCAGTCCAGCTTGTCAAGATCATCCGTCAACCGATCCGCGTACGCGGTGATCTTCAGCATCCACTGATCCATCACGCGCTTCGTGACCTCCGTGCCGCACCGCTCGCAACACCCGTCCACCACCTCTTCGTTGGCGAGGCCAGTTTTGCAGCTCGGACACCAGTTGATGGGCATCTTCTTGCGGTACGCAAGACCGCGCTCGAACATCTTGACGAAGAAGAACTGTGTCCACTTGTAGAAGGCGGGATCGCTCGTGTTGATCTCACGGCTCCAGTCGTACATCGCACCAATTTCCTGCAACTGGCGCTTGAAGTTGGCCACATTCCTCGCCGTTGAAACGGCTGGGTGGATGCCCAGCTTGATGGCCGCGTTCTCCGCCGGCAGCCCGAACGCATCCCAACCCATGGGGTGCAGGACCTCGTACCCCTGCAGCGTCTTGTAGCGGCTCCACACGTCCGAGATGGTGTAGCCGCGCCAGTGGCCCACGTGCAGGCCGGAGCCGGACGGGTACGGAAACATGTCGAGGGCGTAGTACTTCGGCTTGCCGCTGTCCGGCCGCACTTCATACGCCCGGCTTTCTGCCCAGCGGCGGCTCCACTTCTTCTCCACTTCCTGTGGTCTGTATTCCACCGAATTCACTCCTCCTGCGGTCTGTCTGCCTGGTTGCCCAATCCTGGGTGCGCAATCAATACAAAAGCCTCTTGTCCAATAGGACGAGAGGCTGCTCCCGCGGTACCACCTACTTTGGCTGCCCGGACCTCGCCGCATGCGAACGCCGCCCGGACAACCCCCTTCCGCCGATAACGCTGGCCGCGTTCACGCCTACCCATCTGCACACGTTGCAGCTTTCAGCGCGAAACCCTCCGGAGCGAGACAACGGTTGCCGCGACGCCGGTTTCCAGCCGCCCGGCTCTCTGTGGACGCAGCACCTGCCGTTGATTCTCCATCACAGGGTGGACGATGGAACGTCGGTCCGACCGCCGGGGAACAGGTGTCCGCGGAGCGCTGGACCGCACGTCTGTGTGTTTCGTATTTTATATCGAATGCCGTCGTCGCGCAAGCAACTGGGGCGGATGGCCCGGCGTCGCAGCCCGAGCGGCCGTCAGCGCCGCGACTGTCCACCGAGAATGCCCATCAACTGCAGCACGAACAGCAGCAGGTTGATGAAGTCGAGATAGAGGGACAGCACCATCCACGGGACCATCGCCTCAGAGAGGCCGTAGTGTGCCATACGGTTGACATCGAACAACACGTAACCGACGAAGATGGCAATCCCGAGCAGGGAGTAGATGAGGCCGGCCATCGTGGAAAAACCGATGAACAGCGACACCAAACCCATCAGGACCACGGCAATCAAGCCGATGAACAGGAAGCCGCCGAGAAACGAGAAGTCGAACGAGGTCCGCGATGCCACAGCGGCGGACACGATGAACGCCACCGCACTGACGGCAATCCCCTTCAACAACGTGGCGGCTCCGAGCAGCCCCGCGTAGTAGACGAGCGTCGGATAAAGCGTGAGCCCCGAGATGAACGTGAAGACGAGCACGAACGTCATGCCCATGCGCCGACGGCGTTGCATGAACATCGCGCCGAAAATCAGGACCAGCTCCACCAGTTGCAACAGCCGCAACACGGGGAAGGGCACGTACTGTCCTGCGTAGACGCCGATGAACGCAGTCACCAGACTCATCGCAAGCCCGAAGAATACACGGCTGAAAATCGAGTTCCTCGACGCAGCATAGGACTGCATCACACATCACTCCTTTGCCATTCGTCGCATCACGGAAGATGAGCCGACGCTCGCACCGCGGTGAACGGTCTCAGCAGTTGCTCGAGCAGCCGTTCGTACACGCGGGGCCACACCAGCTGCGGCAAGTCCGCCATGGCCACCCACTGAAACGTCTCAGGGACCGGTTGGTCCGGATGCCCGGTCCATGCGACCGGCCGCAGCACGTGTACCTCCCACTCGAGATGCGTGAACACGTGCCGGGCGACGGCAAGTTCGACGAGCCATCCGTTCGATTCGACCTCCGCTCGGTCGGGTTGGCGCGTTCGGCCGCTCAACACCGCGAGGAGTTCCGCCACAGCGCAGTCATCGCGGGGCGCCGGAGGCCCTGCCGCGGCCAGGCCTTGCTCCGCCGATGCAACCGGCATCTCGATGGCGGGCAACTGCCACATCCCCGCCAGCAACCCTTCGGCGGGGCGGCGCTGAACCAACAGTTGTCCGTCGGCTTCGCACCACAGTGCCAGTACGCGCACCTTTTGTTTGCGCGGTTTTGGCGACTTGACCGGCAACTCCGTCTGGCGGCCGGCGGCGCGGGCAGCGCAGCCCGCTAAAAGCGGACAGGCTCCGCAGTCCGGGCGGGTCGGCACACAGACCGTCGCACCGAGCTCCATCACCGCCTGTGTGACCACGCGCGGGTTGTCCTGTTCCAACCACGCCTGCAACACCGCCTCGATGCGGCGTTTGACGGCGGGTTGACGGACCGGATCGGCAATGCCGAGAAAGCGCGCCATCACGCGCAGGACGTTGCCGTCGACAGCCGGGGTGGGCTGGCCGAACGCGATGGACAGGACCGCCCCCGCCGTGTACGGCCCGACCCCCGGCAGGCTCGAAAAGTCTTCCGGGTTGCTCGGGATGACGCCGCCGAATTTCGACACCACCTGTTGGGCCGCCCGGTGCAAGTTGCGAGCGCGCGCGTAGTAGCCGAGGCCCTGCCACAGCTTGGCGACTTCGTCCGGCGCTGCAGCGGCGAGGTCTCCCACGGTTGGGAATCTGGACAAAAACGCGTGATAGTACGGAATGACCGTCTCCACTCGCGTCTGTTGAAGCATGGTCTCACTGAGCCAGATTCGGTACGGGTCATCCGTGCGCCGCCAAGGCAGGTCACGCTTCGCACCCTGATACCAGTCCACCAACCGCTGGAGGTCGTCTCCCTCAGCTTCTGAATGCGGCATGCTCCTCCCGGAGCCGTCGAGCGCTCTCCTGTACAATTGTACACCAACCCCCTGTGGATGAGACCTGGAGACGGACGCCAGCATCAGACGGACGTCACCGCGTGGAACACCAGCACACCGCGATCTATCGTAGCTGCGACGGACCCGCCGTCCACTGCCGCTGCCACGTAGGCTGCGACGGTCGTTCGCAGCAGCACCCACGCGCTGGGGCTCGCCGGTGCGAGATGGAACGCATCACACATCTGCGCCGTCAGTTCGTCGACCGACAGCGCGTCCCGTAACAGGTGGTGCACGGTCGCGAAGGCCTGTCGGTGCCGCTCCTGGAGGTGGGTTACCTCCGGTTGCGGGTTGGACACCGGCGCCCCGTGACCGGGGACGTAGCAATCTGCACTGGTCCGAAGGATCTGCTCTGCGCTCTCCAGCGTCCGGCGATAGTCCACCATGTACGGCAAGCCGTGTTTGTCGGTGACGGTTCGGCCGAAATAGGCGTCCGCCGCGAACAGCACGCCGTTCACCCGCACCCCGACTTGGCCGTGGGCGTGTCCTGGAAGGTCGATGGTTGCAAAGTCGACCCCGTGAATGGTAAAGGTCGACCCCGGACGTATCCGCTCGTGCACCGGACTGGGCGACGCGAGCAGGAACTTATTCTGCAGGGCCGCAAACGGCTGTGCGCCGTACCACAAGTACTGGGGTTCGAGAAGCGGCTGCTCGACAATCGGCGCATCCCCCCAAGGCGCAAACACGCGGGCCTGCGGGAAGCGCTTGAGCAGGTGGGCGTTACCGCCAAAGTGGTCAGCGTGGGCGTGCGTGTTAAAGATAGCAACCACCGGCCGTCCCAAGGTCTCTGCGGCCTGGATGATCCGTTTCGCGGACTGCTTGTCCAGCCCCGTGTCAACCGCGACGAGGCCGTCGTCGCTCTCCACGAGGCCCATGTTCACGGCGCCCGGCAACAGGTGCACGCCGGAGGCAACAGGGACGATATCCACTGTCTCATCGCTCCTTTCGCCCGGCCCGGACATAGCGGCGGCCGGTCTGGGCAAGCTATGCCCACGGGGGGTGCTGACCATGTGGGAATTGATGAACGGCATGGCGAATAACATGCGCGGACGCTGGATGCCCAGACGGAACAACCGAATGAACACCGTGACCGCCATGGTGCTCGGCGCAAGCGTTGGCATTGCCGCTTGGGAAACGCTCCGGCGTACCCGCTTGGGCGGCCAGATGGGGGCCAACGCCCTCAACAGGGCGGCAGACCAGGTGATGGACGCACTGGACGACTAGGCCCGCGCGGTTCGTCTTGTTCGCAGCCCGATTCGTCAGCGGCAGGGGAGTCCTTCCCCTGCCTCCTCGTGTTGTTACAGGTGGCGGCGGTGTACGCCGTACTTTTGCTTGAACGTCACGTAGGAGAGTCGGCTCCGCTTCATCGCGTCCACGAACCGCTGCGTGTTCTCGAGCACGCGCTTCGCCTCCGTTGAACTCACCTGTCGCGTCGCAATCGCTTCGCCAAACTCCTCCATGTCGATGATGTGGTAGTACGACCGCTCGTACAACAACACATCGACGTACATGTCTTCCACGTAGATGAACTCCTGGTCTTCCCAGACCTTGACCAAATCTACGTAGTGGTCGAACCGCAACCGCGGGTGTTTGACCTGCTGTCCCTCGTTGATACAGGTGCTGACTGCAATCCCCCAGTGCGGGAAAACCTCTCTCATGTGGTGCGTGTATCCCGGTTCAAACGCTTTCCGCTGAATCGATACGAGACCCGGACGGCGGACGAATTTTTCAATCACAAACGGCTGATTGCTCCGATCTATGCCGCGCGCTTCACGTTTGTGGATTTGCTGTACACGGCCGGGTCGCAACGCCATTCACTGAATCCTTCCCCTCGTACGGATGTTTGTCCTAAACCCCAGAATACCCGCAGGCGACCGCCCCGAAGCGGCGGTCACCGTCCCAGACGGTTTTAAAGTTCTTCTAAGCGTACCACTTCCAACCGTCGAGGACAACCGAAGGGATTCGTCGACCGGCTGGAGCGCCCACTGTCCAATGCGGTGGAGGGTCACTTCGGGCGGCGGGTGGGTCGAAAGCGGGGCCTGCTGCGGCCCGCGAAGCGAAGGGCAGGGGAATCAGGGGGGCGCGATGTAGCGGTGTTGGACGGGCGGAACCAACGAAGGTGCCGCGTCGGCCGCTGCGTGACCATTCGGCGCGGCGACCGTCTGCGCACGAGCGGTTTGCCAGAACGGCGGCGCCAGACCACGTAGACCACGGGAGCCGCGGCCAGCACGCACCCCGCCGCCAACCAGCTGAGCGGAATCGCGTTGTACGGCTGGGCGAAGACAATGGAGCTCGGTGTGTGTTCCTCAATCACGACGAACCAACCGTCCGCGTCAAACAGCCGGTCGTTCGGCGGCAACAACACCGTGTGGACGTCGTTGTAGAACCGCAGGTACCCCTCGGCATCCTGGCCGCCGTAGCGCCAATCGCCAATCACCTGTTCGCCGATGGTCGCTTCCTGCCAGAGGGGGTTCAACGGATGAAACGGAATCACCCACCGGTACAACTCCACCAGCCCGACAGCGGCGACGGCCGCGAGGACCGCGAACATCATCCGACGCCGCGACTGAACCCGGCTGCGCGTCTGAAAACGCCGCACCCGCGCCACCTCCTGTCCGAAAACCGTCTCAGGAGTAGCGTATGTCCAGCACAGTGCGAGCAGAACCCGGGCCAGCAGGCCAGACGTGCATGCGCGCCCTTCGATGCACCGTGACGGCCGCGCTGACGAGACACCCATCGGCGCATCGGCCGTCCACCCGTCGACCTGCGAAGATGCGAGAAGGGCCGAGCCGCATCGCGAGCCGGCTACTCGTCCTTCGCTATCATCTCCGCAAGCCGGGAAACCGCCTGTTCCGCGTCTGATCCGTCCGCCTTAATGACGACTTCCTGCCCGTGCGCGATGGCCAACGACATGATGCCCATGATGCTCTTCGCGTTCACGGACTTGCCGTCCTTCTCTACAAAAATCTCGCAGGAAAATCGGTTTGCCTCCTGCACGAACAACGCGGCCGGCCGCGCCAACAAGCCAGACCGCAGCTTCACGACGACACGCTTCTCCGCCATACGAAACTCCCCCTCGTACCGGTACCATCAGGTTGCTGTACAGTATATCATATCGGCGCGCCGACCAACGCGCTTGTTACCGAGAAAATCCACTTTTGCGCCGGTGTTGCTCTGCCGGCGTCAACCGTGCGCACCGACGCTGCGTCCTTGCCGCAAATGGTCGGCAATCTGTTCCAACTTCCGAAAGCGGTGGTTCAAGCCGGACTTCGTCACGCGGTTGCCGAGCCGCTCGCACAGTTCCTGCAGATTCGCCTCCGGGAAACGCCTTCGCAGGTCTGCGACCTCTCGGAGGTGATCGGGCAGTTGGTCCAGCCCCATCCGCTCGTCAATCAGCGAAATCACTTCCAACTGCCGCACGGCCGCGCTGATGGTCTTGTTCATGTTTGCAGTTTCGCAGTTGACCAAGCGGTTGACTTGGTTCCGCATCCCTTTCAGGATGCGCACGTCCTCAAAGCGCAGCAGGGCTTGGTGCGCACCGATGACGCTCAAGAACTCGACAATCTTCTCGCCTTCTTTGAGGTACACCACGTACCCGTTCTTGCGGCGGATGACACGTGGGTGCAGGTCGTACACCGCCGTGAGCCGCTGAATCCGCTCCGCCTGCTCCAGTTCGTGAACCGTCAGCTCGAGGTGGTAGGAGTTACTGCCGGGATCATTGACCGATCCGGTCGCGAGGAACGCCCCCCGAAGAAACGCGCGTTCGCAGCAGTTCTGCACGGGCGCCCCGTCCGCCGGCCGCAACCGGCCGTCGTCCGCCGCGGCAACGCCAATCCGCTCCATCGCCCCGTCCACGTTGTACACCATGCGCACCGCGTACACGTTGTTCTTCTTCAGGCGCATCTTCTTGCGGACCAACACCTCCGGGTGCAGTTCGGTAACGGCCCGCAGTTGCGTGTAGATGCGGCGTGCCGTGGACACGTTCTCCGTCTCGACGTCGAGCACGCGGCGTCCGTCGAGGGTATGGACTTTGCCGTTGAACGTCACGAGCGCCTGCAATTCCGCGCGCATGCAACAAGGGTCGTTGGCGACGGTCGTCAATTCCTTTTTCGTCTGGGCGGCAAACGACATGGTGTTCCCTCCCCGGGCCGCTACGGTCCAGCTGCAGCCGCTCGGGCGGCCTTCGTTTGGGTCCAGCGCTCGTAGCCGATGAGACTGACAATCTCTTCAGCCACCAAGCGGCTGTCGTGGTGGGCGTACGTGGCGAAGTGGACGAAGTCCCTGGCAATCACCCGCAAGCCGAGGCGATTCAGCGCTTCGATATCCGCCAGTACCGGATAGGCGTTCTGTTCCTGGTACTTCTCCAACGCCTCCGGAGGCAGCGCGGACGCGTTGACGATGATGTAGTCAAACAGGCGCCGCCCGATGTGCCGGTAGATCACGTCCACATGTTGCGAGGCCGTGAGGGAATCTGTCTCCCCTGGCTGCGTCATCACATTGCAGACGTAGATCTTCTTCGCGCGGCTTTCCGCGACGGCCTCGGCCAGCTCCGGAACGAGCAGGTTCGGGAGCACGCTCGTGTACAGGCTGCCGGGTCCAATCACGATGGCATCGGCTTCCCGGATGGCCTCCAACGCCTCCGGCAGCGGGTGCAACTCCTTCGGCCACAGCTCCAATCGTTCTACGCGAGAACCCACTTGCGGGATCTTCGACTCACCGACCACCTGTGTCCCGTCTGCCATCGTCGCACGCAGAACCACGTCTTCACGCACGGCCGGCAGGACTCGACCGCGAACCGCCAACACGCGCGAAGTCTCCCGAATCGCCGACTCGAAATCGCCCATGATATGTGTCATGGCCGCGAGGAACAGGTTGCCGAAGCTGTGACCCGCCAACCCCTCCCCGGCTGGGAAGCGAAACTGCAACAGGCGTTCCAACAAAGGCTCTGTATCTGCCAGCGCCACCAGGCAATTGCGGATGTCGCCCGGTGGCGGCATCGCCAAATCCGTCCGCAGGCGGCCAGAACTCCCGCCGTCGTCCGCCACCGTGACGATGGCGGTCAGGTCGACATCAAACGCCTTCAGCCCGCGCAACACCACGGACAACCCCGTGCCGCCGCCCATCGCGACAATCCGCGGCCGCCGCTGCAACTGCTTGACCGCCCGGCGCTGGCGACGGATGTCCCGCCACCAGCCGAAGCCGAGCAACAGAACAGCGAGTACCAACACCAGCACGCCGAGTGTGACGCCGCGGTTCTGCCACTTCGCAATGCCCAGCGTCCCGGCCACAATCCCACAGCCAAAGCACCCAATGGTCCACGCCCACAGCCACCACCTGCGCACCGGTCATCCCTCCCGGCCGCTGTCACGGTGTGTGAGGTAGGCATCTGCGCGCGCGCGCAGGTGTTCCAGCATGTGCCGGCTGACAGCGACCGACCTGTGTTTGCCGCCCGTGCACCCGACGGCAATCACCAGTTGACTCTTTCCTTCCTTCGTGTACTGGGGAATCAAAAAGTCCACCAGTTCCTCTGCCCGTTGCAAAAACTCCTGGGTCGCCGGCCACTGCATGACGTAGTCGTACACCGGCGTGTCCTCGCCGGTGTACGGGCGAAGGCTTTCGACATAGTGCGGGTTGGGCAAGAAGCGTACGTCGAAAACCATATCCGCGTCGAGGGGAATGCCGTATTTGAATCCAAACGAGATGATGTGCACAGGCAGCGAGAACGGTGTGCGGGCGAACCGCTGAGCGAGTTCCTGCTTTAACCGGGCCGGTTTCCAGTCACTCGTGTCGAGCACCACGTCCGCCTGTTGCCGGACCTGGGCGAGCGCTGCCCGTTCCGCTTGGATACCGTCGAGCAGGCGGGTGCCCTCGACAAACGGGTGGCGGCGGCGAGTTTCCTTGTATCGCCGCACCAACACGGCGTCGCTGGCGTCGAGGAATACCAACTGAACCTCCAGCAAAGGGGTGTTGCGCAGTTGGTCGACCGTATCGGCCGCCGGTTGGAACAGCTCCCCGCCGCGCAGGTCGCAGGCCAAGGCCACGCGGCGCACTTGTCCGCTCGCCTGAATCACCTCGACAAACTTCGGGACGACTGCCGGTGGCAGGTTATCGACGCAGAAGAACCCGATGTCCTCCAACGCCTGCATCGCGACCGTTTTCCCGGCCCCGGACATCCCGGTGATGACGACAATCTCAATCCGCCCCGCCATCCTGCATCCCTCCGCCTCGGTTTGCGGCGCACAGAGCCTGTGCGCGGATGACCGCCTGTTGCTGCGCCAATCGCGCGGCGCCAATCACCCCCGCTTGGTTCGACAGGTGGGCCGACCGGATGGTCGCCGCTTGCTGCACCAACCCCAGCGATGTGCGAGAGAACGCGGACCGGACCGGATTGAGAAACGCATCGCCCGCTTTCGACACCCCGCCGCCGACCACAATCACATCCGGGTTGAGCACGGTGGCGGTGAGGGATAGCCCGTAGCCAAGCCACCCTGCCGCTTCGTCGACAATCTCCCGCGCAGCATCGACCCCGGACGCTGCCCACTCGAACAGCTGCCGCGCTTCGCAGACGCGCGGCTGAGCAGGCAACCGGCCCGCCTCCTGCGCCTGCCTTCCCGCGCGAATGATGGCCGTGGCGGACGCCAGCGTCTCCAAGCAACCGTACTGTCCGCAGTTGCACGGCAATCCGCCTTCGGGCTGCACCACCAGATGTCCAATCTCACCAGCCATCCCGTTCGCGCCCCGGTGCAGCCGGCCGCCGATGACAATGCCGCCGCCGACCCCGGTGCCGACGGTGACGCACAGCACGACCTCGTGGCCGGCCCCCGCACCGACCCACGCTTCTCCGAGCGCGGCGACGTTCGCGTCGTTCTCCAGTGCCACCGGCAACCCGAGTGTTTCCTCCAACATGGATACGAACGGGACGTCGTACCAGTGAAGGTTGATGGCCTCCGCCACCACGCCCGTGTCCGGATTGAGGAAGCCCGGAAGCCCGACGCCGACGCCCTCCACACAAGACGCTGTTCGACCCGACGCCTTGAGGAGGCGGCTCTGGGCTTCGCGAATCTCGCGACACACCGCTTCAGGGGACGGGTGGTCACTGGTGTCGAAATCGTCCGCGGCGAGCACCTGTCCGTTGCCATCCACCAGCGCGGTCTTTACCCGTGTGCCGCCAATATCGACGCCGAGCCAGTCACCCACAGTATCCTCTCCTCCTGATGCGTTCAGTGCAGCGAAACCTGCCAGTCCAGCAGCTTGTCTTCCGCTGCAAATCGGAACTTGCCAATATATATGCCGGTCTGACGCCGAACAACGCGTAACACCGCGTGTTCGACCATAATCTTGTCCGCCGGGTTCATCGGAAGGTCCTGCCATTCGTCGAGACCGAACGTCGCCAGGCGGCCTTCCTTCGACTGGGTGAGCAGTTGGCCCTCCGTCTGGGCGGCGTGAAACTGCACAATCACTTGGTCGCGCGGTGCATCTTCGCGCGCCTCGCGCCACAGGCGGTGCAATCCCACCAATTCCAGGCCGCTCGCCGTGAGACCGGTTTCCTCCGTCAGCTCCCGAGCGGCCGCCTCCGGCCACACCTCTGTCGCCTCCACCTTGCCGCCGGGCAGTACCCACCAGCCGCGCCGAGGTTTCTGGAGCAACACGAAGCGGTTACCGACAAAGGCCAGGCAGTTGACAATCATCTGCACGTCCGTCACCCCACTATCGGGTAGCATAGCATGCGGCGCCGGACAAAAAAAGTTGGCGCTCTCGCGAGCGCCCAAGAAATGTATATCAAAGGGGGTCAAATGTGATACACGTATATCGTAAACCCTCGATGTTTCATTTGTGTTACAGCCGTCTTAAGAAACTGTAACAGACATGTGGAGTTCACGTGTCGACAGAACCGTGGTGTTCCGTGCCGGCGGTCTGACCCGGCACAGAACCGACCCTGTCGGCCGTTACAGACCGGTCTGGCCACGCAGACGGTCAGCGTGCTGCGCAGGTGGCGCTTCAGGGCATGGTGACGAAGAAGCGGCCGAGCCTCCCTGCGGCTTTACTGATAGACGACGTCGACACATGAAAGGCTTCAGCCAGGTCGCGCTGCCGCACTGGCACCTTGTGGTGCTTCAAGACGGTGTAGAGCAGCCCGGCGACCCAGATCTCTGGTTTCCCGATGGGACGCTGGCTGCGTTGAAACAGGTGTTTGGCGAATCCAATCCACACCCGCTTGGCTTCGTCCGTCAACGCTGTGTGCCCGTTGTTACACAGCCAGGCCTGCGCTTCCGCGTGAATTTGAAACCACACCTCGTCCACAGACAGGATGATGTCGCTCGGCACGTCCCGCATCGCGACTTCGCGCAGTTCGCCGTGACGCCAAACGGCCACGGTGCCCTGGGCGCCCATGCGCTGCAGGGCGTACAGAGCCGCCGCCTGCAAGGTCTCGGGCACATCCGGGTGCTCGAGAAATCCGCGCAAGCCGCGCTCCGCATCCGCATCCCCCAACACTGCGAGGGTGCGGATGACGGACCGCTGCATCTCCGCCGAGCCGTGCCGGAGCCCCCAGTAGAGCGACGCTCGGAACAGTGGGTCGTGCCGCCAGCCCGTGACGTCGCCGTGATCCATGCGCTGGCGTATCTCGCGAAACTTCACTTGCAGCGGCACATCGTACTGGTAGCTGATGCGCAGGTGCGGGACCCGGTTGCGAATGGCTTCCCGGACCGCGTCGATGTAGTAGGTCGCCACCTCTTCCATCTCCGGGTACTGGGCCAACAGCTTCCACCAGCGAATCGCCGTCGCGTATCGTCCGATGTTCGCGGCTGCCGCAGCAATGGAGTGGATCAACACCGGTTCCGGTTGATCTACAAAGCGCGCCAATTTATAGAAAATCGAGAACGCGGCCTCGTGCTCGCCGATGATGCCCAGCGTCGTCCCGACCTTCATCGCGTGGTCGTAGTGGAGCGGGAACAGCTTCGTCAACTGCGCGACAATCGGCTTCAATCGGGACAGCGGCCCGACATGTGCCGTGAACACAGCGAGGTTACACAGCGCGTGCAGGTTGTCCGGCTCGACCGTGAGTACGTGCAGCGCGGTCTCGATGGCGCGCTGATAGCGGCCCGTGTAGTAGTACGCGAGCGAGAGGTTGTTGTGCGCAGCGAGATCAGACGGGTTGCGCTGGGTCAACTCGGTCAACCATTCGACGGCTGCTTCGAACTGGCCGTCTTCCAGCAGCTGCCGGCCGTCTTGCGCCGCTTGCGCGCGCTCGCGCTCCGCCCGCTCCGACTCCCAACGAGCAAACGCTTCACCACCGCCAAACTCGTCGAGCAGAATGTCCAGCATCTCCTCGGCGTCCGGCGCGAACTCGCCATCCGGGTCGGCGTCCAGGTAACGCAGGACGTACTCCTCGGCGATATCGAATTGGCCCATGTTCGCATAGTTGTTCGCGAGGTAGAACTGGCACTCCGCCATGTTGGGGTCAATCTTCTCCAGAACGTGCAGCAACACCTCGTTCGACCCCTCAAAGTCGCCGAGTTCCGACAGCACGCCCGCCAAATTGCAGTGATTCACCGGATTGTCCGGCTCGTATTCAATCGTCTTGCGAAACGCCTGTTCGGCTTTCCGCAGTTGGTTGCGCTCAAGGAACTTGACGCCGCGCTCGTAGAAGAACGCTGCGTCCAACCGCATGGAGATCACGTTGTCGGACGGATGGCGCTGTGACGGTCGAACGTCAGAAGCTGTGGATGGATGGGAAGACGTCCGTCTTTGCATCGCAATGCCTCCGGTCAAAGAGTCGTGCACCCCGCGGCACGCTGAGCGAGTGCCGGCTGGGTGAACTGTTGTTGTGGATTATATCACAGGGTCATGGGTCCATGAAGGGCTTGCCAACGTCTGCCGAAATGAACAGAATCCGGACGGAAAGGGGCGCCTTTTGACCACACCAAAGGCAACCTCTATAATAGACGCACTGGAATTGGGCGCGTAGGCGTCCGTCCGCTTCACAAGCGAGCCCGTACGACGGCGCCGACTGTAGCGGACCGGACCGATTCGGCGCACACACAGGAGGCGCGCGGATGATACAGACTGAGAAACAAGCCATCGCCGAGGTCGCGGCCCCACTGGTCGGGCTCGCAGCCGACGAAGTCGCAGCCTTGATTGAGTACCCGCCGAACCCGGAGCTCGGCGACTTAGCGCTGCCCTGCTTCCGATTTGCGAAGGTGCTGCGCAAGGCGCCCCCCGCCATCGCAGCGGACCTCGCGGACCAACTGGCAGCAACGGGCCGGTTCGAAAGTGTGCAGGCCACCGGAGGCTACGTCAATGTCCGCGTAGCGCGCGGGCGCGTCGCACGAACCCTCATCTCGGCACTGAGCGCCCATCCGGAAACGGTCTTCTCACGCCAAAGCAGCGCCGGTGACACCGTCGCCATCGACTACTCGGCACCGAACATCGCGAAACCGTTTGGCGTCGGGCATCTGCGCTCCACCGTGATTGGGCACGCACTGGCCAACCTCTTCCGGGCGGACGGCGCGACGGTTCTCGGCGTCAACCACCTCGGCGACTGGGGGACCCAGTTCGGCAAGGTGATTGCAGCGTACCTGCGCTGGGGCGACGAGGAGACCGTCCGGCGCGACCCAGTCAAGGAACTCTTTCACCTCTACGTGCGCTTCCACGCGGAGGCGAAGGACAACCCGGAACTGGACGACGAGGGGCGAGCGTGGTTCAAACGCCTCGAAGACGGTGACCCGGAGGCAACCCGCCTCTGGCAATGGTTTATCGATGAGAGCCTGAAGGTGTTTCAGGCGATGTACGACCGCCTCGGCGTCTCGTTTGAGTTCACGCTCGGGGAGAGCTTCTACAACGACAAAATGGACGCGGTGGTCGACGAGTTGCGAAGTCGCGGCCTGCTGACCGAGAGTGACGGAGCCTTGGTCGTGGACCTGTCGGAGTGGAACATGCCGCCGTGCATCATCCTCAAGTCGGACGGAGCCACCATCTACCCGACGCGCGACTTGGCAGCCGCCCTCTACCGCCACGACGTTCTCGGCGCCAACCGCTTGTTCTACGTGGTCGGCGGTGAACAGACGCTGCATTTCCAGCAGGTGTTCAAAGTTCTGGAACTCATGGGCCGGGATTGGGCTGCGAACTGCCGCCACGTCGCCTTTGGGATGATGAAGTACAACGGCGAGCGGATGTCAACCCGCCGCGGTAAGGTGGTTTACCTGGAGGACGTGCTCGACCGGGCCGTCGCCGACACGCGCCAGATCATCGAGGCAAAGAATCCGGACCTGCCGGACAAGGATTGGGTGGCAGAACAGGTGGGGATTGGCGCCGTCGTGTTCAACGACCTGAAGAACTACCGCATGCACGACGTCGACTTCCGCTACGAGGATGTCCTCAACTTCGACGGCGAAACGGGCCCATACGTCCAATATACCCACGCGCGCGCGTGTAGCGTCCTGCGCCGCGCCGCCAGCGAGTTCCCCTCCGACCTGACGACGGACCTCGCCCCAGCCGAAGGTCCACTGCTCGATTCCGAGTGGGCCTTGGTGACGGAGATGGGAAAGGCGAATGAGGTGTTTGAACGAGCCCTCGCCCAGTTTGATCCGTCGTTGATGGCCCGCCTGGTGCTGGACGTGTGCCACGCCTTCAACCGGTTTTACCACGACGCGCCCATCCTCGCCGCGCCGGACGCACAGACCCGCGCGTTCCGCCTCGGCCTGACCGATGCAACGCGCCGGTTCATCGCCTACACACTCGGCTTGCTGGGATTGCGCGCTCCGGAAGCCATGTGAGGAAGACGACAGCGCCCGCCCTCGGCCTCTCCGAGAGCGGGCGCTCCTCTGTCCTCACCGGCACTTCACCATCCGCCCACAGACGCCAGGCTCAGGTGTACTTCCACGGCGAGACGGGCGTCCCGTTCACCCGAACTTCGTAGTGCAGGTGCGGCCCCGTCGAGTTGCCGGTATCTCCAGAGCGACCAATCTCATCTCCCTTGGCGACGATTTGTCCGCTGTGTACGTCCACCTCGGACAGGTGGCCGAAAATGGTCTCCACGCCATTTCCGTTATCAATCATCACCCAGTTCCCGTAACCGCCGCTGTTCCAACCTGCCTCCACAACCACACCGTTGTTCGTCGCGTAGACCGGTGTCCCAATGGGCACCCCGATGTCAATCCCGGGGTGGAAGTCGGACCGTCCCCCGAGGTCGCGCCACCCGAAGCCCGACGTGATGTCCGTCTGCGTGGTGGGCCAGACCCACGCCCCCGCGGCGACACCTGGGTTGGTGCCCTGTTTCGCGACTTCCGCCTGTGGCGGGGTGACCAACTGTCTATCGAGCACCCGCTCGCCGACCTTCATGCCGTTCACAAATGTGACCTGCACGTGCTCCCTGGCCTTCCCCGCATGACCCCGCTTGACGACGGAAACCGCACCGACGCCGAGGTGCGGGTCCTTCACGTAGTGTACCGGCGCCGGGATGGAGACCAACTGTGTCACGGTTTCCGTCGCTTGCACCTGAATCTTCGGCGGACTCGACAACAGGGCAGCGGGCAGCGGCCGGTCCTGGCCCTGTTGCGGGCTGGACCCGGT
Organism: Alicyclobacillus sp.; assembly: GCA_023511295.1. Lineage (GTDB taxonomy): Bacteria > Bacillota > Bacilli > Alicyclobacillales > Alicyclobacillaceae > JAIMBT01. The sequence continues at coordinate 33,576 of JAIMBT010000027.1, read as the reverse complement.
TCCCCCGATGACGTCGGAAAATCCCGTCAGCGCCAACCCTGAACCCGAGGAAGCGCTGCCCGTGCGCAGCAGCGTCTGGGACGCCGCCCCTGCATCCGTGCCGAGGCCCAGCGTGAGGCTGTGGAGGCTCGCCGAGCGCCCCGCCAGCTGCCCGTGCGCTTCGTTCAGCAGCAGCCGCACGGCGGCGTCGGGGTCAAGGATTTGACTCACCGGAACCACCGTCGCAGCGGTTCCGACCGTCCCGACGAACGCCACGTTCGCACCGGGCTGCAGACCGCGCGGCGTCAACGCCTGTTTCACGGTCTGCAGGATCTTCCGCGCATCGGTGCGGGAGTCGGTATACGCGACGACCTGCCCGTTGTACCGAACCGCCACCGCGCGGGTCGGCAGGCTGGCAACAGACTGCCAAGCGTAGTTCGGGGAAACGTGTGTGTGAATCGGCGCGAACTGCACGTTGACACCGTACCCGTCCGCGGTGCGCGCCACCGCGTCCATCACTTGGGGATTGTCGGGGATCATCCCGACGTAGGACCCGTTGCTGAACACCCGCAGCCACGAGGACGTGTGGTGCAGGCGGTCCAGCGCGATGTAGGAGCCGCCCATCAAAACGGCGCACGCGGCGGCTGTCGCTGCCAACAGCCGACCCGCGGGCACCTCCGACCATTGTGTACGCCAATACGCCCGGCAGGTTCGCACCCACTGTCGAAAACCGGTATTTTTTGCGACCACTGCACCTGTCTGCATCCCGGATGGTTGTCGGCCTGGCTGGCGCTTCGTTGCGGCGGATGACCGACCCCGCCGCAGACGCTCTGTCAGCATCCCGAAAAAACCCCTCTCTCTCGTCACCCGTTACGGGTTCGACAGAGGGGGCGAGTTTCCTCCCCTATTTTCGACACCATCAGACATTGCCCCAAAAGGTTCACAGGTTGCCGCGCGGCCTTCCGCACACCCGCAAGGCCGCCTTACACACCGGGTGTGTCCGTTCCGGAGGCTTCATCGCGGATAGCGCGCGCCAACTGCTCGGAGAAGGTCTGCGCCGCATTGAAGCCGATGCGCTTCAGCCGGTGGTTCATGGCTGCCACCTCGATGATGACCGCGAGGTTGCGGCCGGGGCGGACCGGGATGGTCAGCAGCGGGAGGTCGAGGTCCAGGATGCGGATGGTTTCCTCGTCAATCCCGAGCCGGTCGTACGCCATATCCTCCTGCCACGCCTCCAGGTGGACGACCATCACGACCTTCTTGTGCGTCCGCACCGCGCCAGCGCCGAACAGCGTCATGGCGTTGAGGACACCGAGGCCGCGAATCTCAAGCAAGTACTGCAGCAGCGGCGGAGGGCTCCCGACCAGCGTATCGTCCGACACCTGGCGAATGACCACCGCGTCGTCCGCGACCAATCGATGGCCGCGTTTAATCAGCTCGAGCGCTGTCTCACTCTTACCAATCCCGCTCGATCCGGTGATCAAGATGCCGATTCCATACACGTCGACGAGCACACCGTGCACCAGCGTCTCGGGAGCAAGGCGCTCCTCGAGAAAACTCGAGAGGATGGCCGCGGCGCGCGTTGTCACCATGTGGCTGCCGAGAATCGGCAGCCTCCGCATCGCCGCTTCCCGAAACAGCGCGTCCGGCGGCGTCTCGCCCCGCGCGACCACGACGCACGGAGTCTGCTCGTAGGAGCAGAAGGCGAACAGCCGCAGCGCCTGTTCACGCGCGTCCATCCCGCGCAGGAACGACAACTCCGAGCGCCCGAGCAGCTGAATCCGGTCCGCGGCGTGGTAACGGAGGTAACCGGCCAGCGCAAGGCCTGGCCGGTTGATGTCCACGGTCGTGATGGGGCGCTCCAGGTCAGCGTCGGGCGTGAACAGCGTCAAGTTCAGACCCTCCATCAGCTCGCGGACGCTGACAGACCGCTCCGTACTCATTTCGCCGCGACAGCTTCCGCCGTACTGTGCGGAACCGCAACCTCCGACGCCGCGTCAAAGATGTGCGCCTTGTTCAGGTCCACCGCCAATTTCAACTCCTCGCCTGGTGTCAGATGGTACCTCGAATTCACGCGCGAGATGATGGTCTGACCGCCGACGTTGACGTGCGCATAGACCTCGGACCCCATGTTCTCCGCGACCTCCACGCGCGCATTTAACACCGCATCCGGGTAGGTGTTGAGGTACATCTCCTCGTTGTGCAGGTCTTCCGGGCGCACCCCGAGCACCACTTCTTTCCCAATCACACCCGCCTGGCGCAGTGCGGCATAACGCCCTTCCTGCAGCCGGATGTTGACCTGCGGGGCGCGGAAGAAAACGGCGTCGCTCTCCTGAACGAGCTCGCCCTTGATGAAGTTCATGGCCGGAGACCCGATGAAGCCTGCGACGAACATGTTCACTGGGAAGTTGTACACCTGTTGCGGCGTGTCCACCTGTTGGATGACCCCGTCACGCATGACGACAATCCGGTCCCCCATCGTCATCGCCTCCGTCTGGTCGTGCGTGACGTAGATGACGGTGGTCTGAATCCGCTGGTGGAGTTTGCGGATCTCCGCGCGCATCTGCACGCGCAACTTCGCGTCGAGGTTGGACAGCGGCTCATCCATCAGGAACACCTGCGGCTCGCGGACAATCGCCCGCCCCAACGCGACGCGCTGGCGCTGACCGCCGGAGAGCGCTTTTGGCTTGCGGTCGAGCAGGTGCTCGATATCCAAGATCTGAGCCGCTTCGCGGACGCGCTGGTCAATCTCGCTCTTCGGCAACTTCCGCAGCTTCAGGCCGAACGCCATGTTCTGGTACACCGTCATGTGCGGATACAGCGCGTAGTTCTGGAACACCATCGCGATGTCCCGGTCCTTTGGAGCGACGTCGTTCACCCGCCGTTCGCCGATGTACAGGTCGCCGGAGCTGATGTCTTCCAGACCCGCAATCATCCGCAGCGTCGTCGTCTTGCCGCACCCAGAGGGCCCGACGAACACCACGAACTCCTTGTCCTGGATGTCCAGGTTGAAGTCTTTCACCGCCACAACGTCTCCAGAATACCGCTTCCAAATGCTGTTCAGCTGCACGCGTGCCATGTACATCGCCCTCCTTGTCGAACTCTCTACCAGAAGTATAAATCTTTCATCCAGGCGCTTCGACAGGCAACGTGCAACGGCTTTCATCGCGGCGACAGGGCACCTCGCCCTGCCCTCCCTCAGGGAGCCGGGCGTCCGGAGAGGCGGTCGCTGTCGCTTCGCGCCAGCAACTGTGCCAGCCACAGCAGCAAGGCGTCGTCGAACTGCCGAACGTCGTAGCCGGTTTGCATTCGGATGCGCTCAATCCGGTTCATCAGCGTGTTGCGGTGCAGGTACAGCAACCGCGCCGCCTCGCTGATGTTCAGGTTGGCCTGCAACATGCCCTGCAGGGTCTCCGCCATGTCCGGGTCGAGGGTCAACGCTCCGCGGCGCCGGGCCGCCTGTAGAAAAGCTGCCACCCGCTCGTTGCCGATCCCCGCCAGGAGTTGCAACAGCGGCCGCTCGCCCCATGCAAAAACGGATCGTCCAGGCGCAAACCGAACGTGCTGGCAGCACGCGTCGACCAACGTGCACAGCCCGTCCGGCCATGTCTCCAGCCGGTCGACGACACGGCCCACCGACGCCTGGGCTGCCAACAGGGCATCTGATTCCAGGGCGGCTAGGAGCTGCTGGACGACCGAGCGGACTCGAATGGTTCCAATCATCCGCTCGTCGTTCTCGGGAGACGGGCCGCCATCCGAGTCCACCTCCGTCTCGTCCCCGTCCACAGCCGCGGATGCATCGGCCGTCACGAACCCCAGGACCGCCGGCGTCTCTGCCCAGCCGATGAGCCGGAAGTCTGGCGATGTTTCGGCAACCTCCTCGACCAGGGAGCGTAGCTCAGGGCGGAGCGTGCCGACGGATTGCTCGGCGCCGAGGTGGAACTCCACCCAGACAAAGGCCCCCGGCATCCGCAGGGCGTCGGTCGGAATCTGTATCCGAACCGCGTCGCGAGCGTCGGCGAGGGTCCGCCGGGTCCGTTCCCAGTCGCCCTGCGCTGCTGCGCGGAGTCCGTTCAGAGCCTGTTGGACCAGGATCTCCTGCCAACGCGGTTGCACCGAGCCCCGCAGCGCCAAACTGAGGAGCGACCGCACGGCAGGGTCCGCCGGGAGGCCGGGAAAGGCTGCGGATGTATCCCAATCCAACTGTACGAACCACAGATCGCCCTCGCACCACCACGCGCCAGGCTCTCGCCGAGCGGCGCAGCCAATGCCCGGGCCGTGCGGCGGGGCGCCACCGAGATCAGCGGACCGAAGGGGATCTGATGCAGCGGCGAGGTCGGCCGCAACGGCAGCACCTACCCTCGGCTGGCAGGGGCCGTCCACAATGCGGGGCGACACGCCAAACGCGCGGGTGAAGGCGTCCAACGCCTCCCTCCACGGAGGATGTACCTGCATCCGCTCACCTCCTGTCAGGCGCGCCGTGACTCGCGCGCGGGCTCCGTCTCGAGCGTTGCCTTGCGCTCCGCGGCCAGGGTCGCCATCGACGGCGACGCGGCAAGCGCGTACCCTTCGGCGCGGGCCTTGTCCCGCACCAGGATGGGTTTCAGGAAGCGGCCGGTGTAGGACGCGGCCACACGCGTCAGGTCCTCCGGTGTGCCCGTCGCAATCACGCGACCGCCTGCCTCGCCTCCTTCCGGGCCGAGGTCAATCAGGTGGTCCGCCGTCTTAATCACGTCGAGGTTGTGTTCAATCACGAGCACGCTGTCGCCGCCGTCCACCAGCCGGTGCAACACCGCCAGCAGCCGCTCAATGTCGGCGACGTGCAGACCGGTCGTCGGCTCGTCGAGGATGTACAGGGTCCGCCCCGTCGTGCGCCGGTGCAGCTCCGACGCAAGCTTAATCCGCTGCGCCTCCCCGCCCGACAGCGTCGTCGCCGGCTGCCCCACCTTCATGTACCCGAGGCCGACGTCCACGAGCGTCTGCAAGCGTCGCGTGATGCGCGGGATGTTTTCAAAGAATGCCAACGCGTCCTCAATCGTCATATCGAGCACGTCCGCGATGCTCTTTCCCTTGTACTTTACTTCCAAGGTTTCGCGGTTGTACCGCTTGCCCTTGCAGACTTCGCACGGCACGTAGACATCCGGCAGGAAGTGCATCTCAATCTTGATGATGCCGTCGCCCTTGCAAGCCTCGCAGCGGCCACCGCGGACGTTGAAGCTGAACCGGCCCTTCTTATAACCGCGCATCTTGGCCTCATTGGTCGTCGCAAAGAGGTCGCGGATGTCGTCAAACACACCGGTGTAGGTCGCCGGGTTGGAACGCGGCGTACGGCCAATCGGCGACTGGTCGATATCGACCACCTTGTCCAGGTGTTCGAGGCCCTCCATCCCGTCCGACGCGCCCGGACGTACGCGCGCCCGGTTCAGGTCGCGCGCCAGGGTCTTGTAGATGATCTCGTTGACCAGCGTAGACTTTCCAGACCCGCTCACACCGGTGACACAGGTGAACACACCGAGCGGAATGTCCACCGTCACGTTCTTCAAGTTGTTTTCTCGCGCCTTCTTCACTCGCAGTTTGCGCCCATCCGACGTCCGCCGCGTCGCCGGCACCGGGATGAATCGACGCCCCGACAGGTACTGGCCCGTGAGCGACTTCGGGTCCGCCATAATCTCCTCCGGCGTCCCCTGACTGACGACTTCGCCGCCGTGCACACCGGCACCGGGCCCCATGTCGATGATGTAATCCGCCGTCAGCATCGTGTCCTCGTCGTGCTCCACGACAATCAGGGTGTTGCCGAGGTCGCGCATGTGCTGCAATGTCCGGATGAGCCGTTCGTTGTCGCGTTGGTGCAGACCGATGGACGGCTCGTCCAGGATGTAGAGGACCCCCATCAGGCTCGAACCGATCTGGGTGGCCAGGCGGATGCGCTGTGCCTCGCCACCCGACAGGGTGCCGGCCGCCCGGGACAGGGTTAGGTAGTCCAACCCCACGTCGCGGAGGAACCCGAGGCGAGCTTGAATCTCCTTGAGAATCAGGCGGGCGATGGTCGCCTCCTTCTCACTCAGCTGCAGCCCGCTGATGTGGTCCAGCGCGTCTCGGACCGCCAGGTCTGTGAACTCGGAGATGTTCAGGTCGCCCACCCGGACAGCCAAGCTCTCGGGCCGCAGCCGCCGACCGCGACACTTCGGACAAGGCTGCGTTCCCATGAACTCCTCGATGAACTCCCGGATGGAATCCGACACCGTCTCGCGGTGGCGGCGGCGCAGGTTCGGAATGACCCCTTCGTACGGCAACTCCGCCGTCTTCGTCTGGCCGAAGTCGTTCTCGAACGTGAACCGAATCTTCTCTCCAGTCCCGTACAGGATCTTGTCCAGCTGTTCCTTTTCGATCTCGGTGAGCGGCACGTCGGTCGGGATGCCGAAATGTCGGCAGGCTGCCTTCAGCAACTGCGGGTAGTAGGTCGACGTCGTTCCCATCCACGGCACCACCGCGCCTTCATCGATGGACTTGGTCCAGTCCGGGATGACCAAGTCCTCGTCGACCTCCATCTGGACCCCGAGTCCCGTGCACGCCTCGCACGCCCCAAACGGGCTGTTGAAAGAGAACATTCGCGGGGCCAGCTCCCCCACACTGAAGCCGCAGTTTGGGCACGCGAAGTTCTGGCTGAACAGCAACTCCTCCTGCCCAATCACGTCGATGGAGACGAGCCCACCGGACAGCCCCAAGGCCGTCTCCAGCGAATCGGCGAGGCGCGACCCGATTTCGCCGCGCACCACAATCCGGTCGACGACAATCTCGATGGTGTGCTTCTTGTTCTTCTCCAATGAGATGGCCTCAGCGACCTCGCGCACCTCGCCGTCCACCCGCATCCGCACGTAGCCGTTCTTCTTGATGTCCTCGAGGACGCCCTTGTGCTCGCCCTTTCGCCCTCGGACGAGCGGGGCCAGCACCTGAATCCGCGTTCCCTCCGGATACTCCAAAATCCGGTCGACCATCTGCTCGACGGTCTGTGAACTGATGGGAATGTTGCAGTTCGGACAGAACGGGTGCCCAATCCGCGCGTACAAGAGGCGCAGGTAATCGTAGATCTCCGTCACGGTGCCGACCGTCGAGCGGGGGTTGCGGCTCGTCGTCTTCTGGTCGATGGAGATGGCCGGTGACAGGCCCTCGATGGCATCCACGTCCGGCTTGTCCATCTGGCCGAGAAACTGCCGCGCGTAGGCGGACAGAGACTCGACGTATCGGCGCTGTCCCTCCGCATAGATGGTGTCGAACGCGAGCGACGACTTGCCGGACCCGCTGAGGCCGGTCAGAACGACGAACCGGTCGCGTGGAATCACCACGTCGATGTTTTTCAGGTTGTGTGCTCGCGCGCCTTTCACCACAATCCGGTCGTGAGCCATGTGCGGCCACCTCCACAGAATGAAATGTAGAAACCCGATTCAATCCGGTGAATGCAGCCGGATCATACCACACCCCTGCTCGAGGCAAGGCATGGAACCCCGTCGTGGTCGCGCAGGGGCTATCTCCCAACGCGTCCATCCGTCGTCAGTTCATGAAGCAACCGCCGATTGCTTGCGACCGCAGGGTACAGTAACGTGTTTCCCGTTCTGCTCGTTCTTCTAACCTATTGTTTCAGACAATCGATTCCGAAAGGCGGCGTTTCTATGTCGAAGGCTCGCGCAGCAGTGGCAGCGGGCGTGGTCAGCGTCGTGGTGGGTGTCCTCAGCACGCCCGCATTTGCCGCGACGTCCCCCGCGAATGCGAAAAACATTGAACTGAACGGATTGTCGGTGAATAAGCCCGCAGGCCTGGTTCGCAGCGGTACGACCTACATGCCCATCTTCTACCTAAATCAGGTGTTGAACAAGCTGGGCATCACCCTCGCCGCGAAGTGGGATGGTCACACATGGGCCTTGCAAACGCCGACCTACATGCAACCGAACCTGGGCAACGTCCACATCGGAACCGGGAACGTGACCATCACGCTCAACGGCACACCCCTTCAAAAGGTGGACGCTATAGTCGCCGTCGACCCTGCGTCTGGCGTTCAGACGACCTACCTGCCCATCTGGTACCTGGAGCAGGTGCTCAGCCGGGTCGGCGTGACCGACACGTGGGACGGGACCACGTGGGATCTCCAGACCTCGCTCAATTACGTGGGTAAGCCGTACGATGCCGTGATTCAGTATGCGGACGCGTTGTCCACCAACCTCAATGCCAACTCCGACCCGAACGCCCCGCTCGAGACGCTGTTCCACGAAGGGTATATCACCAGCGGCTTTTTGGCGGCATCGGAACAGTACAACCAGAGCAACCCTTGGTCGGCGGTGGTGCAACAGAACGACATCCGCAAGCTACAGCTCACCCTGTTTCACGCAAACCTCAGCGACATGCAGGCGACAACGTCGGAAATCGACATCCCAACGACGGAAGTTGATACCATTTCTTACACCAACGGCGACCTCCGCTACATCAGCGCCGACAACGACTGGACCCTGGTGCCTTCCGCACAGGGCATCTGGCAAGTGGACAATGTGAGCAGTTTGGACGGGTCGGCGAGCGGCGGTGGGTCGGCGAGTGGCAGCAGCGGCACCGCCACTGGCAACAGCGGCACATCGAGCCCATCAGGCGACGGCGCGGCGAGTGGTGCCACTGGCACTTCGACCGACAACGGGACTTCTGCCGGCTCCGGTGCGGCCAGTGGCACGCAGCAAACCACCGGGAACCAAACGACCGGGACCTCCCCTGTGAACCTCACCTACTGAGACCCCATCCGCGGCGGCGCTCCGACCTCCGGGCGGGCGTCGCCGGGGAAGTTTGAAAGTCTCCCCGAATGTGACCGTCGGGCGGTTTAGGACGCAGACAGTTCCATAATCAGGTCGCGCAACTCGGCTGCCCGCTCGAACTGCAAGGCCTTCGCCGCCTCCTTCATCTCCTGCTGAAGCTTGGCGACCAGGTCTCGTTTTTCCCGGTCTGACAGTTTCTCTGCCTGCTGAACCACCGTCAGCGTGTCCGACGCGCTCTCGGCCGCGCGCGTCGCCTCAATCACATCGCGCACCGCCTTTTGAATCGTCGCCGGCGTGATACCGTGGGCCTCGTTGAACGCCTGCTGCTTCGCCCGCCGCCGCGCCGTCTCCTCGATTGCGACGCGCATCGACTCGGTGATCTGATCTGCGTACATAATGACCTGACCGTTGGCGTTGCGCGCCGCGCGTCCGATGGTCTGAATCAGGGATCGCTCCGCGCGCAGGAAGCCCTCCTTGTCCGCGTCCAGAATCGCAACCAAGGACACCTCGGGAAGGTCCAGTCCCTCGCGCAGCAGGTTGATGCCGACCAACACGTCGAACACCCCGAGTCGAAGGTCGCGGAGGATGACCATCCGCTCCATGGTCTTCACGTCCGAGTGCATGTAGCGCACCTTCATGCCGAGCTCCTTGAGGTAGTCCGTGAGGTCCTCCGCCATCTTCTTGGTCAAGGTCGTGACCAACACGCGTTCCGAACGCTTCACCCGCACGTTGATCTCGCCCACCAGGTCGTCAATCTGACCCTGAATCGGGCGCACGAAGATCTCTGGGTCGAGGAGCCCGGTCGGCCGAATGATCTGTTCCACCTGCCGCTGTTGATGTTCCAATTCGTATGGTCCCGGCGTCGCGGACACATACACCACTTGACCAATCTTCCCCTCGAACTCGGTGAAGGTCAGCGGGCGGTTGTCTGCAGCAGAGGGCAGCCGGAATCCGTGCTCAATCAGCGTCTGCTTTCGCGTCCGGTCGCCGCCGTACATTCCGCGAATCTGCGGCAGCGTGACGTGGGATTCGTCGATGATGGTGAGGAACCCCTCTGGGAAGTAGTCGAGCAGCGTATTCGGCGGCTCTCCTGCCCCTCGCCCTTCGAGGTGCCGCGAGTAGTTCTCAATCCCGGAGCAAAAGCCAATCTCGCGCATCATCTCGATATCGTAGTTCGTGCGCTGTTCAAGCCGCTGCGCCTCGAGCAGTTTGCCCGCTTCGCGCAGTTCCTCCAGCCGCTCCCGAAGTTCCGCCTGAATCCGAGTGATAGCCGCTTCCAAGCGAGGCCGCGAGGTCACGAAGTGGGAGGCCGGATAGATGCCCACGTGGTCCCGATAACCGACAATCTCCCCGGTCAGCACGTCAATCTCGGTGATTCGGTCAATCTCATCGCCGAACATCTCGACGCGGATGGCCTGCTCACCCCGGGACGCGGGGAAGATCTCCACAACGTCGCCCCGCACGCGAAACGTCCCGCGGGTGAAGTTGATGTCGTTGCGCTCGTACTGCATGTCCACCAGTCTCCGCAGGATGCTGTCGCGGCTGCGTTCCATCCCGGGGCGCAGGGACAACACGTGATCTCGGTACTCCTCTGGGTTTCCTAAACCGTAGATGGCCGAGACGCTGGCAACCACGAGGACGTCGTTGCGCTCCAGCAAGGATGCGGTCGCTGAGTGGCGCAGCTTGTCGATCTCGTCGTTGATCTTCGCGTCCTTTTCAATATAGGTATCCGTCGACGGGATGTACGCCTCCGGTTGGTAGTAATCGTAGTAACTGACGAAGTACTCCACCGCGTTGCGGGGAAAGAACTCCTTGAACTCCGCGGCCAACTGCGCCGCCAGCGTCTTGTTGTGCGCAATCACCAGCGTCGGCCGGTTGATCTGCGCAATCAGGTTGGCCATGGTGAACGTCTTGCCTGAACCCGTTACGCCGAGCAGAGTCTGGTGCCGCAGGCCGCTCCGAACGCCGTCGACCAGTTCCGCAATCGCCTGGGGTTGGTCCCCCTGAGGTTGGTAATCTGAGACCAGTTCGAACTTGCCGTCCTCCGCAGACACCGGAGCACCTCCTCGTCGTCTGTCCCCAAGCCCCGGCCGCGCGACCGGCGTGGCAGGAGCGAAAGTGGAACACACATCCACCCGGGGCCGTTCCATGGTGCACCTTTTTATGTTACCACCACAGCGCACGGAGAACAAGTGTTCGCATGGTTGCCAATGGCGTGACATCGGGGAGTGCGGTGGGAGATGCGGGATTCGGCGTCGAGGCGGTCCCGGCCAACCTCACCGGCACCTCGTCTCGTCACTCTGCAGTTGCTCGACGAAGGACCGGAAGAACCCACGATTGACCAGTCCGGCACCCCATACATCTTCGTTCGTGAGATAGAGACCCGCCAACCAAAACCGGCGCGCGGCGACCAGCAGTTTCGTGGCGGCGACGTCCACCGCATCCACCGGCCGCACGGCTGAGTAGCCAGCCAAGAAGGCGGACCAGTTCTCGTCGATGCCGGTTGGATAGTTGACGGTGAGGTTCCATAGGAACACGGCGAGGTCGTAGGCGCGGAAACCGGGCCCGCAACAGTCGAAGTCGAACAGCGTTAAAACGCTGTCCTTCATGTGCACATTCCAGTCGTGGAGGTCACCGTGACAGAAACCCCAGTCCAGTTTCGAGGTTGGCAGGTCGCGAAGGATGCACTCCGCCCACTGTTCAACGTACGGCAAAGCATCGCTGTACCGCGGCATGACACGGCGGATCTGTTCCAGAGGCTGTGTGATGAGATGGCGGAGATCCAGCGGTGTCCGTGCATATGCGGTCTCGAACCGTGCGGTGAGGCTGTGCATGCGCGCGGCCAGGCGCCCGTAGGCTTGACTGATTTCCGGGTTCAAACGCGGTACCTCGCCTGGCGCGTACGAGAACAGCACCACGTCCCGTGTCCCTTCGGGAGCCGCCACCTGGACGGCCCAGTCGCCGGAACGCGTCCGAATCGGCGCCGCGACCGCGAGGCCGCCCTCGTGAAGCATCGAGATGGCTTCGAGTTCGTACAGTACGTCACGGTGCGTGCGCCACGGTGTCCGGTAGACGCGAAGGATGAAGGTTGGACCGGCGGTGGCGACCCGATAGGTGTCGTTCAGGCCTCGGGACAGCAGGTTGCACGCGCGGACGCGCGGAACGTCATAAACCTGGGCCACCAACCCCGCCAACCCGTCACCGGCGAATGTACTGTGCATGATGGGCAATGGCCGACCGAGATCCACAGTTCTTCCTCCTGTCACCCGGCGTCAGAGCTTCCGCTTTGACGCAGAATCACGATGTTGATTCGCCGGTTCTCCTGGCGATGCTCCGGCGTGTCATTCGGGACCACCGGGTGGTACTGCCCGTACCCGACACCTGACAGTCGCGGAGGGCTGATGCCGCACGAGATGAGGAAGCGGACCACGCCGATGGCGCGGGCGGACGAAAGTTCCCAGTTGGACGGGTACTGAGGCGTGGAGATGGGCACGTTGTCCGTGTAGCCCTCAATGACAATCGGGTTGTTCAGCGACTGCAGGAAGGGGACCAAACCCTTCAGCAGCGCCTGTGCGTCCGGGCGGATGGTGGCCTGACCTGTGTCGAACAGGACGACGTCGCGCAGCGTGATCTGCACCCCGCGCGTCTCGTTCACGATGGTGACATTGCCTTCCAAGTGGTGCGCTTCGATGTACTGCTTCACCTGGTTGTACAGGTTGTCGAGCGCTGCGTCGTTCTGCGTTGTGTGCGGCGTGGACGCAGGCGGCTGCTGGGTCTTGTCGCCGTTGTCCGTCGGGTTTGCTGGGACCACCAATCCGGTCTTTCCGAGGTCCTTCAGCGGAATCTCCTGGGAATGGTTGAGCGCCGCCGCGAGGGACTCCGTCAGGGTCATGAACTTTGCGACGTCGACCTTCGACATCGCGTACATGATGACGAAGAAGATCATGAGCAGCGTGATTAAGTCCGAGTAGGTGATGAGCCAACGCTCGTTGTTGTGCGCCTCGTCATCGCCACTCCCGCGTCTACGTCCGCGCCGTCTCGACACCAGCTTCACCCCGTTCCGACTTGGCTGCCCGCACGCGCTGGGACGGCGGCAGGAAGGCGCGCAACTTTTGGCTCAGGATGTTCGGGTTTTCGCCCGCTTGGATGGACAGCACGCCCTCACTGACCATTTCCAGCATGAGAATCTCCCGCTCACTCCGGTACCGCAGCTTTGCGGCAATCGGCAACCACAGGACGTTGGCGCTGGCGACGCCGTACAGCGTCGCCGTAAAGGCGGTGGCAATCAACGGCCCCAGTTTGTCGATGTTCGTCAGGCTTCCCAGGACGTGTACGAGCCCCATCACCGTTCCGATGATTCCCATGGTCGGCGCAAACCCGCCCGCCGCCTCGAACAACTTCGCTGCCGCTTTATGACGTTCGGATATGTACGTGATCTCGGTGTCCAGGTACTCCTGCACGAGTTCCATGTCCACGCCGTCGACGACGAGTTGCAGGGCGTTGCGCAGGAATGCGTCGTCGGTCGACTCCAAGCGTTCCTCTAAAGCCAGGATGCCCTCCCGCCGCGCCACGGACGCCAGGTCAATCAACATGTCCACGGTCTGCAACGGGTCCTGTTTCTTTTGGAGCAGCGCAATCTTCACGTATTTGAAGAGGCCCAGAAACTCGCCAAGGCCCACGGTCACCATGGTTGCGCCGAGGGTTCCGCCAATCACCAGGATGAGGGCTGACGGATTGATGAGCGCGGTGATGCTGCCACCGTCCAGGGTAAAGCCGACGACCAGGCTGACGACTGCCAGTAAGATTCCGCCAATCGTTGCGATGTCCACGGGTCACACCACCTATCACGAAGGCTCACGCGGCTCGGAAGCCGCCGCCACCTCTTCGTTCAGCGAGGAGGCGTTTGAAGTCGAGTCGGTCGGCTGGTACGGCTGCCGCCGAGCGAGCTGTTCCGCGTACAAGCTCTCCAGCAGCCCAAAGCGGGGACGCGCGAGGCCGTCGCGCCGCACCTCGTCCGGGGCAAACACCAGTCCCAACTGCACGCGCTCCCCCTCGTAGACGGTATGGCCCGTCAACCGCGGTTCACCGCGCCTGTCCAATACCCGCAGCCGGACATACGCAGGATTCTGGTTCAACGCGAAGTGCACGTCGTACGGGGAGTGCACCGCGATGCCGTTGACCTCCATCACGCGTTCGCCGGGTTGCAAGTCAAGCGTCTCGGCCAGACTGCCGGGAAGGACGCTGAGGACCGTCACGCCCTCTTCTGTGGGGGCAAACAGCGGGTCCCGACGCGACTGCTGCCATCCGGTCCACGCGCGTTGCCATTCCCGGACACCGACCACCAGCCAGAGCAGCCACCAGAGCGACGGCCACCCTGCGAATCGGTGCGCCGCCATGCCAGCCAGCAGTACGGCTGCACAGACAACGTTCAGCCCGGCCCATTGCCGGATGTACTGTTGAGGTGGCAGCGCGTAGAACACGCCACTGGTCCCGGCAAGAAGCGGCAAACCGAGGAGCGAAAAGAGCGCTGCGCCAGATAACCACAGGCCGTGCAAAGCTCCCGAGGCATAGGCAGGCGCGGGCCACATCGCGCCGACGGTCGGAATCACCACCGGAACGACAAAAGCCAGTTGCAGCCAGAGCGCTCCAATCCCGCGTCCACGCTTGCTCTGAACGACCATCGGCGACGTCCCATGGCGAGCCGTCCACCACACCAATGCCGTCTCCGCCAGCAGGCTGCCGGCCAGCACCGTCATCCAGGCACCTGTCCGGAATCCGCCGAGGTGGTGGACCACTGCCCCCCACACCCCACCCCATCGCGGGTGCCCCGCCCTGGCTGCAAACGACGCCGTCATCAGCAAGGCCCCCGCGTACACGGGTGAGAGAAAGCGCAGGCGGATGCAAGCCAGAACCAAGCTCAACACAGACAACGCAGCGACTTCCCACACTTGGACCACCACGCCGGTACCGACGAGCAACGCGGACAACACCACGCCCGCCGCGAGGCCCTGCACCCCCCGCAACAGCGTGCGGCGAAGAGGCCGGGTCGCGCGCAGCCCAAACATCCGCCGCTCCAATCCGGACGTTCGCCGAAGGTCCCAAAACGCCAATCCGAAGCCGGCGTACCACACCGGATTCAGAAATAGATCTCGAAGCACTGTGACGACGGACAGCCACAACGCGTGCCACTGCATGTTCGGCGTCCACCGTCCTTTCGCAAAACAAAAACAGCCTGTACACCGTACAGACTGCTATTCGACATCGATTCCCCCGTGTCCTGCCAGAGGTCACGGAGATGTTTGGCGCTGGATGGCGATTTTTACAGCCGCCTGCAGTTGCGTGTCGGAATTCGAGAGCAACTTGGCGAACGCGTCGTCGATGGCCGCCGCGGTCTTCGCATCAACCACCCCGGTCGTCGGGAGGCCAGCCTTGCTTTGGGCCTGCCGGACGGCTGCCGCCGTGCTGGCGTCGAAGTACCCGTCCGTGCGGTCCACCGTGTAACCGAGCGCAGCAAGCGTCTGCTGCAACACCTGAACGGCCTTGTCGTTCTCACCGGCCTGCAGGGGCAACGTCTGGCTGGCCAAGGTCGGCAGACTCGTATACGAGGGAAGCTGAACTGGATAGGTCGGGGTCAGCCCCTTCTTGTTAATCCATTCTCCGTCCGGAGTCAGCCACTTCTGAATCGTGAACTTCAGGGAACTTCCGTCGCTGTACGACTGTGTCACCTGCACGGTGCCTTTACCGTACGAGCGCGTCCCCACCAGCGGTGCACCGTCGTCCTCGTGCAGGGCGCCAGACAAGATCTCGGCAGCGCTGGCGGTGTCCTCATCCATCAAAACGACAACCGGTAGGTTTGAGCCGGGCCCCTTCGAGGTGATCTTGTCGATCCGCCCGTGCCGATCTTCCGTCTGCACCACGACTTTCCCCTGTGGAATGAAGTCGCTGGCAATCTGCACGGCCACATCGAGGTAGCCGCCCGGGTTCCCACGCAGATCTAATACCAACGAACGCATGCCCTGCTGTTTCAGCGCCGCGAGGCCCTGCTGGACTTCCGTTGCCGTGTTCGATGCAACGACCGAGATCTGCATGTAGCCGACGTGGTGGTCCATCATCTTCGTCACGACCGAGGGTTTCTCAACCTTGGCGCGCTTCATCGTGAAGTGCAGGATATCCGCGTCACCCGGGCGGAGCACGCCGATGGTGACCGTACTGCCAACCGGCCCCACGACCAAGTTGCTGATCTGTTGCACGGTCATCTTCTCGACGTTTTTGCCGTTCACCTGGACAATCACGTCGCGCGGGTGAAGACCCGCCTGCTTCGCAGGAGAGTTGTTCAAGACCGACACAATCTCCGCCCCGTTGTCCGCCTGCTGAATCGTGACGCCGATGCCGACGAATGAACTCGACAACATCTCATTGAACTGCTGTGCGCCGCTCGGCGTGAAATACTCCGTAAACGGATCTCCCAGCGACTGGGTCATGCCGACGATGGCACCGTCGAGCAGGGTGGCATTCGATTCCGGCTTGTAGTACTGGTTGTGCAGGTCGTCGTACGCCGAAAAGAACTTCTGGAACGCTGCCGAACCGGTGCCGGGGACCAGCGCGATATTGGCTGCCTTCAACCCCAGCAGGGTACCGCCAGAACCGATGACAAGCCCCAGCACCAGCGTGCTTGCGATGACGCGAAAAGAGGTGCCTCGATTCACGTGCACCCCTCCTTCCCACTGTGTAACCGAAACCACCGATTGACGCGCGATTCACACGCGCAGGAACCGTCGTACCGACATGATACCGCCCCAAACGCCGATGAACAGCCCGACGCCGAATAAGATCCAGGCGAGTTTGGCGGTCACAACCGACACCGCCATGAGCGGAAACACCAAACCGAGAAACGCACCGCCGACGTGTACATACATCCAGTGGTACGCGGCCCAAATCGCCGCAAACGGAATCGCGGCACCGATGGCGCCAATCAGCACACCCTCGGTGAGAAACGGCCAGCGAATAAACCAGTTGGTGGCACCGACGAGTTTCATAATCTCAATCTCGCGCCTGCGCGAGAAGATGGTGAGCTTGATGGTGTTCGAGATGAGGAACATCGCCGTCACAATCAAGCCGACGACAAACGCCAAGCCGATGTTGCGAACCACATCGAGGAAGCGGAACAGCTTATCCACAAACTGTTGACCGTCCTGGATGTGGTCAATGGTCGGCAATTGGCTGATTTCCTCCCCAATCTGCACTGTCTGCCGCGGGTCCACCGCTTCAATGACCGCTTTGTCCGGCAGGGTGTTCTTCAGGGAGATGCCATCCATGATGGTATTGTACTGGGCGCCCAGTGTCTTTTGCAAATCTTTCAAACCTTGCTCCCTCGAGACGAACTGCACCGACTTGATGCCCGGTAAGGCCTTGATTTGCGCTAAAGTCTGCTGCTCAGCGGCCGGTGTCGCGGACATCTTGAAGAAGGCGTTGATCTGCAGTTGGCCGGCCACGTAGCTCGACATCTGCTGAGCGTTCAGCGCAATCACCAACGTCACACCGAGGATGAGCAAGGTGATGCCGACCGATGCGACGGACGCAAACGTCATCCACCCGTTGCGGACCAGGTTCTTGATTCCCTCGCGGAAGTGCCGGAACAGTCTAATCCTCATACCCGTACGTTCCCTTCGCTTCGTCGCGGACGATTTGCCCGCGCTCAATGGCAATCACGCGCTTGCGCATGGTGTTGACAATCTCGCGGTTGTGCGTGGCCATGACCACGGTTGTGCCGCGGTCGTTAATACGCTGGAACAGCTTCATAATGCCCCACGACGACTCCGGGTCCAAGTTGCCGGTGGGCTCATCCGCGATGATGACCTGCGGGTTGTTGACCAGTGCCCGGGCGATGGCGATGCGTTGCTGCTCACCGCCCGACAGGTGGGACGGCAGCACGTCCGCCTTGTCCGCCAGCCCGACCCACTCCAGCGCTTCGCGCACCCGGCGCCGCGTCTGCCGGACGGGGACACCAATCACCTCTTGGGCGAAGGCGACGTTCTCCGCCGCGGTCAGGTTGGGGAGTAGTTTAAAGTCCTGAAAGACGACGCC
Source organism: Alicyclobacillus sp. (assembly GCA_023511295.1). Lineage (GTDB taxonomy): Bacteria > Bacillota > Bacilli > Alicyclobacillales > Alicyclobacillaceae > JAIMBT01. Next base: position 15,724 of record JAIMBT010000027.1, on the reverse strand, counting down.
GATACTGCGCCGCAGCAGGGGGATCTTGCGGTGTTTCAGGCGCTCTATGTTGAACCCATTGACGAAGATGTGCCCGCGCGTCGGGCGCTCCTCTCGATACATCAGCTTGATGAACGTGGACTTGCCAGCGCCACTCGGACCCACAACATAGACGAACTCCGACTTTCCAATCTGGACCGAGACACCGTTGAGCGCCGGCGTACCGTTGGGGTACTCCTTCCAGACGTCTTGCATTTCAATCATCGTCGCACTCCGTCCCTCCACGCGATGGCTCGCGGTCAATCCGCGCTGGTTGTTCTACTACAAACCGGCCCCGTCCCGGATTCACCGGTGCGGCCATTGACAGACCTAGGGCGGTGCGGTCCTGCGTGACTTTCGACACCTACCGCCAAAAATCCTGTTCGTTCACGAAAAACCCACAACCGAGGCGTGAGTGGAGCGTGAAGGGAGGCGTGACAGAAGGGAACAATCGAAGAACGCGCGGGGTCTAGCCGTGGAACACCTGCAGCATCTGCAACATGGCCGGCCCCAGCACGACGATGAAGAGGGCGGGGAACACAAATAAGATGAGTGGAAAGAGCATTTGGACGGGTGCCTTCATCGCGCGCTCCTGTGCATCCATCCGGCGACGGCGTCGGACCTCAGCCGCCTGCACGCGGAGAACCTGCGCAATCCCGACACCCAGTGTCTCGGACTGAACCACCGCTGCGATGAAGTGGCGGATTGCATCCACCCCCATCCGGTCTGCCAGGCGCTGCAGCGCAGCCGCCCGGGCACTGCCCATTTGCATCTCCCGCAGGCAGCGTGCGAACTCCTCCGCCAGCGGTCCGTTGACGTGTTGTGCCAGTCGGTCCAGGGCCTGGTCGAAGCCCAACCCAGCCTCCACACTGACCGTCAACAGGTCGAGTGCGTTCGGCAAGTCGCGCATCACCTGCCGTTGTCGCTCCTGCACCCGGTGCGACAACCAGAAATCCGGTGCAATCCACGCGAAGCCCACGAGGCACACGGCGAGGAACCACGCAGCCCCGCGCCCGGACCCGGCGGCGACGGTGACGCTGGCAGAGAGGGCAGCTGCGACCAGAAGGAGGGTTCGCACCCCCACCCATTCCCTCGATGTCATCCCGAATGGGGAGCCCGCTTGGGCCAGTTTGCGCTGAATGCGCGACCATCCGCTTACACCGCCCCGTCGTCCGAGCAAATGGCCGGTCGCGCGGGCCAGGCGTCGCACGATGGATGGGCGGTCTGTTTGAGTCGCGGTGTGTCCACGTTCAGGGCTTCCCCACTCGGAGACGTTCTCCAACCGACGCTGCATCCCGAGGCGCGGCGCGAACCACGCGCGGAGCCCGAGGTAACATCCGGTTGAGCAAATCAGAAACAGCGCGATGGCCACGCTGACCCCTCCTTTGTTTGGACGGTTCTTCCCCTGCGACGCCCGGACTTCGCCCTACTCCACCCGCACAATGCGCCGAATCAGCAAGAATCCCACCACCTGCCCCGCGCACGCACAGACCAGCAATCCCAGGCCGACTGCCGACGTGAACAAGACGCGAATATAGGGCGGGTTGAGCAGGTACAGGAATCCTCCCACCGCCGCCGGCAGTCCCATGAAGATGGCTGCAGACAACCGGCCTTGTGCGGTCAACGCACGCACCTCGCGGCGAAGCCGGATGCGGTCGGTAATCGTCTCCGAAATGCGCTCCAACACTTCCGCCAGGTTTCCACCGACCTGTCGCTGGATACCGACGGCTGTTGCAATCAGGGCAAAGTCTTGACTGCCCACGCGGGCTGCCGTTCCTTCCAGGGCGGCTTCCACCGCAGCGCCCATCTGCAGTTCACGCTCGGCCCGCCGCAGTTCAACCTGCATGGGTCCGTCCGATTGTTCGGCACAGAGGTGGATGGCCTGCATCAGCGAGTGGCCCGCACGCAGAGCATTCACGACGATGACCAGCAGTTCCGACACAGCCCCTTCGAATCGTTGGAGTTGACGCGCCATCCGAGCCCGCAGGTAGAGGACCGCCACGAGAAACGACAGCGGTGGCAGCAACAGCGACCCCACGCCAAGCGGCGTCAGCGAGGCGACCACCGTCAAACAGGCTGTGACGACAAACCAGCGCACAGCGACGTCGAGCGGGGTTGCAGCTACGCCAGCCCGGCGCAGCCACACCTCCAGCGTGTGCCAGTGGGCATTCTCTCCGAACGCCCCCTTGGCTGCGCGTTTCGTGCGCTCCCCCGAAGCGGATGGGCGGCGAACCCGCAACAGCAAGTGGAGCATGCCCCGCCCCGTCCGCCCTCCCGTCGTGGGGGCGGAACGGGATCCATCGGACGGCAAGCCACCCCATCGGTCACCTTCCGTTCCGTACGGATAGCCGTTCTGAGGCCTGCCGGCCCACGTGGACACCCGCGTCTGAATCCGCTCGGCTCGGCTGCCGACGGGGAGGAGAAGGGCCATCGCGAAGCAACAGACGGCCAATCCTGTGACCCATCCAATCAACGCCATGAACCGGCCCCCTCGGCGGCTTGCGGGCGGAACCAACCGTAGTCGATGGCCACCCCCAAGCTGTCCATCCGCTTCAGGAAGGACGGCACAATCCCGGTCGCAACGTGTTCGCCGACCACGCGGCCGGAGGCGTCCTGCCCACGTTCTTGGAAGGTGAAAAGGTCTTGCAGGAGAATTTGGTCCCCTTCCATCCCGAGCACTTCCGAGATCTGGACAACCTTCCGGCTACCGTCCCGCAAACGTGCCTGTTGCACAATCAAGTCGACCGCCGACGCAATCTGCTCGCGAACCGCGCGCAGGGGTAGATCCATCCCTGCCATTAGGACCATCACCTCCAAGCGTCGGAGGCAGTCCCGCGGCGTGTTGGCGTGTGCAGTCGTGAGCGAGCCGTCGTGCCCGGTATTCATCGCCTGCAGCATGTCGAGCGCCTCCCCGCCGCGCACCTCGCCGACGACAATCCGATCCGGTCGCATTCGCAGACTGTTTCTCACGAGGTCTCGGATGGTCACGCCGCCGCGCCCTTCGATGTTCGGCGGGCGTGTCTCAAGGGTGACGACGTGGGCTTGTCGGAGCTGCAGCTCGGCCGCATCCTCAATCGTCACGACGCGTTCGTGTGCCGGGATGAAGGAGGACAGCACGTTCAATGTGGTCGACTTGCCGCTGCCGGTGCCGCCGGAGACAACCACGTTGAGGCGGGCCGCGACGCACGCTTCGAGAAACGCTGCCATCGACTCGGACAGTGTGCCGAACCGGACGAGATCGGCAACTTGGAACGGATCGCGGGCAAACTTGCGGATGGTGAGGGTCGGTCCGTTCACAGCCAGCGGTGGAATGATGGCATTGATACGTGAACCGTCCGGCAGTCGCGCGTCCACCATCGGGGACGCTTCGTCGACCCGGCGGCCGAGGGGGGCGACCATCTTCTCAATCACCCGCATCACGTGGGCGTCGTTCAAGAATTCAATCGCGGTCTGTTCCAGGCGACCCTCCCGTTCGACATACACCTGTTTCGGCCCGTTGACCATGACCTCTGATACCGCCGGGTCGGCCAACAGTGGGTCAATCGGCCCATACCCATCGGTTTCCGCGCGCAGCTCGCGAATCATGCGCTCTCGGTCGTGTCTGGCCAGCGGCAGGGCCGATGCGTCCACGACCCTTTGGATGGCCGCCTCGAGACCACCTTCTGGACCATCGGGATCATCGAAGAGCACCTGCACCAACTGCTGATGCAGCTGCACCTTCCAGGCGCTGAACTGGGCGGCCTGTGGGTCTGTCCGAGTGTGAGCTGTCGCACGCAGCCCGTGGCCTGCACCGGGAACGCTGTCCGGGCGCGACACCGCCGTCCCCCGCTCGCCAAGCCGTGTTGCCGCCTCCGCGTTGGTCCTCCGACGCTGTTCCTGTTCAATTCGGCGAAGCAGGGACAATGCCCGCACCTCCATCCCGTTTCCGCGTGCCCGCGGAGGCGGCGCATCCTATCGGGGAGCGAGCCGCCGCAGGGGACTTCGGCGATGCAGCCGATGCCCCGTCTCCTCCTCCAGTTTCGCTGCGAGGACAAACACCTGCTTCGACAGCCGATGACCCCGATGAGACCATACGAACGGCACTCCTTCGTTGATGGACCCCTCGACAAACGGGTAGTCGTTGTCAATCTCGGCGAACACCGGACCGTTCAACACCTGCTCCACGTCTCGCACGCGAATGCCCCCTCGCGCAGACGACGCGCGGGTCAGAACGTGCCGCACCGGCGCCTCCAGTTCGGCACCCACTTGCTCCAAGAGGTCCAGCAGCAGGCGGTTGTTCTTCAACACTGCGACGTTTTGCGTACTGATACAAAGGACATCGTCCGACGACTCGAGCACCGCGAAAAATGCATCGTTGGCCACGGGGGCCGTATCCACCACAACAAAGTCGAATCGCCTGCGCAGCGCCTGCAGGACCAGGCGCAGGTGCCCCGGGGACACATATTCCGCTGCTTCCGGACGCAGCGGTGCCGGAAGCAGCCACAAGTTGGTCGATACCTGCAGCATGTACCCCTCGACGAGCTCCCCGTCAATCTCCGCCGCGTCGTGACACAGGTCCGCCAGTGTCCGATCTGGCTTCGCGTTCAACATCAGCGCTGCGTCGCCGAACTGCAGGTCGCAGTCCACGAAGGCTACACGCCTGCCCTGATCCGCCAGTGCCGCCGCCGTGTTGACCGCCACGGTCGTCTTGCCGACTCCGCCTTTTGCGCTGACGCACGCCACCACCCGTGTCTGGCGGGTGAACCGGTCGGCGAGCAGGGCCACCGTATTCTGAGATGTTCTCCGTGTGGACGACGCGTGCACCTCATGCATGGCCTGCAGCAATCCGTCCGCCGTGACGGGCTTGAAAAGGTAGTCCCGAGCCCCTGCCCGCATGGACCTGCGCACGTACTCGACGTCGTCCTGCACAGACAGGACAATCACCGCAACGTGCGGGAACGCGGCACTGATGCGTTCCGTCGCTTCAACCCCGTCCATGACGGGCATGTTCAGATCCATGAGGACAATGTCCGGATGGGCCACCTCGAGTCGGCGGAGCGCTTCCTCGCCGTTGCGCGCTTCTGCCAGCACCTCCACCACCTCAAGCGTGCCGAGAAGCATCCGCAGAGACTCGCGGACCTCGTCCGAATCGTCCACAATCATCACTTTGATGGTGCTCGCCAACTCGTTGCCTCCTCTGTTCTGCGGGACATCGGGCTACTGCGGCATGTGCTGCAGAGGCGCGAGGGTTTCCGTATTCGTGTCGGCGGGGTTCCGCAGCACAAGTTGAATCTCTCCCGCGCCGTGTGCGTAGGCCAGTGTCTGCACCTGCTCCGGCGTCAGCGCCAAGGTGATGGTATCGGTCGGTTGCGTCCGCGTGCCCGGATTGCCTACGGCGGCCCCCGTGCTCCCATTGGCACCGCCGGTTGATTCGGCCGCCGCTGTCGTCTCTGCAGGCTGCGGCGTCTCATCCACGTACAGCACCAGCACATCCTGCAGAACCGTCACCACGCGCAGCTGTTTCGATGTGGCGTCTGTGTAAGTGACCACGACGTCCACGTGATCCCCAGGAGATATCAGGTGATCGACGCCCGACACAGGGTCATCCGGTAAGGTAAACGCGCGCTCGCCTGCCGGAATCGCGAGCGAGAACCCCGCCTGCGACGCGCTGGTGACCAGCATGCTGGAGAGCACCGGTTCCCCGGCAAACCAATCCCCGGCCGTCAACCGCCCGACCACCTGCGAAACGGAGGACATGGCACCGGGAGGTACGGCGTCACGCGGCATGGCCTTGACGGTGACGTCACTCGCATCAATCAGCTGGTGTCCGGCCAGCCGCTTGGCGACGAATACTACGGGCGCGGTCGGTTGGCGATCTCGCTGCTCCGCATGCTTCAGCGACGCGACGATGAGCACGCTCGCCAGCCAGCCCAGCAAGATGGCCACCGCCAGCAGCAACCACTGGGTCCTGCGCGCCACATGCAGCCCTCCCCGATTCTCCTTCGGTCCGCCGGACGGCAGCCGCTTCCTGTCCGCGGCACTACGAGATGAGCCGCACGCCATACGTTCCGTAGTTGCTCCCTGACCCGACGGTGCCGTTCGTGACCAGTTGGATGAACTGGCCGACAATCTCCTGATGTCCGCCGTTCCCCTCGAGGCCGTCCAGGTAGAATGCGGCAAAACCGAGGATGGTGACGTCCTTCTTCCCGCTGACGTCCAGCGTGTTCACAATCGGCACCAGCATCACCCGCGGACTGCCGTCGGTGACCGTCGAGATCGATCCGCTGTTGGGATCTGCGGCTGCAGCGTCGAGGCGGTACTGGATGGCTTGCGCCACCGGCCCGGACATCACGCCCGGTTTCGTCGCGACCGACTGGCCGACAGACAGCGCGAACGAATAGCCGTGCTCCAGGTCCGACTCCAAACCATTGGCGCCTTGGCCGCTGAAATCGAGAAACCCGTAGTTCCCGGATTGACCTGAACCCGCGCCCTCGCTCAGCACCACCGTCTGCCCGTAGGTAAACACGCTGTTCGGGACGGCAATCGGAACAACGCCCGCCAAGCTCTGGACAGGGCCTATCTCCGCCGTGGCCGCTGCGTGAACCACCCCGGATGACACGCCCACGACGCGCGCAAACCACAGCGGCAGCGACTGAGTGCCCGATACGCGGACCGTTTCCGTTTGTTCGTTCGCGAACGCGCTGAACGCGCCCGCCGGGGCATCGCCTGCAGCGTACTGGAGCGCAGCGTTCACCGCGTCCGACGCACCTTGAAGCAAGCTCGCCGCCCCGGCCAGCGCGGCAGCGTCGGCTGCGTCCTGCAGTTTCTGTTGTTCCGCCATCAGCACACCCGCATCGACCGCCAGAGCAGCAAAGCCACAGACGGCGACCATACTGAGTGCTGTGAACACCAACACGCTCCCGCGCTCGTCTCCCAAGCGGAATCGCCCACGCCGATGCGTTCGTTTCACCCGCGCCACCTACTCCACCCGAAAGCTCACCGTAGCGGACGGACTGTACTGTCCGCCGAGAAATGCCGCTAAGATGGGGTCAAACAACGGAACCTGCGTGCTCACCGTGACGGTGACGGACTGCCCGGATTCCAGTTCGGCAGCGGGATTGACGGTCCAGTGGACGGCCTGCCCCAGGCTCGCAGTGTCCTTCGCAATCCACACACCCACGTTGGAAGTGCTATCCGAGACACTCGCTTCACGTGCTGCGTCTCGGGCCGCGTGTGCAACGGCGTACTGCGCGAGCAAGATTCGACCGAAATCGGCGATGCCAAGGAGCAGGACGAGCAACACCGGCAGCACCAGCGCAAACTCCACCAGCGCCTGTCCGGCTTCGGAGCGCGCTTCCCGGCCGTTCGTCCACCGCAAGTCCAAATCGCGCGTTCTGTGCCGACGCATCGCGCAAACCTCCGAGAACAGGCGGTGTCCTGCCCGAAACCGAGCAGGACACCCTCGACCAGACTAGAGATTGTTGGTCACACTGGTGAACAGGTTGGAGATGTGTCCTCCGAGCAACACCAGGGCCATCACAACCGCCACGGCAATCAACGCGATGATGAGACCGTATTCCACCAAACTTTGACCTTGCTCCTGTTTCGCCATCCGCTGCAGGAACTTCCAAGCCCTCTGCATGTTCGACCCCTCCCGTGGAATGGTTCCCCGGGTTGCCGCCGACGTGGAGCGATTTTGTCCGGACGAGTCACTCGGACCGTCCACCCTCACCACCCAAGCGCCCTTACCCTCGGTTTCAGCAACCTGGCAATCGTAGCTGCGTTCGCAGCCGTAGACCCATGGCTTTGCGTCCCCCGGTTTCCCGAGGTTTGCCTTTGTTGACCCCGTCTGATGTCATCGGTCTACTGCCATGATAAGAGGGCATGTCCTGGCGCTCCAGGGGCTTTTGTCCCGATTTTTGTAGGACCTTTGTCCCGACTTTTCGCGGAGATTCGACGCAGGTGGGTGAGAGAGAAGGAGAGCCAGGAGAGGCCGCTAGCGCAGCTCCACGTGGCCGCTGCGGATGGCCCACATGACGGCCTGGGTTCGGTCCGTCATGCCAATCCGCTCGAACAGCTGCGACCAAGCGTTTCGCACCGTTTTCTCCGCAATCCCGAGGACCCCGGCAATCTGCTGATTGCTGAGTCCGTCGGCCGCGAGTTGCAGGAGCATCCGATCTCGCTCCGTCAACGGCCTGTCAACCGTCGCTGCAACCAAGGCGTGTACGGGGCGGCGCATTTCCTCGAGCACGACCGGCGTCACGCGGGTCTCCAGGTACGACCGCCCACGCGCCAGTTCGACGATGGCCTGCGCGAGCGACTCCTGCGTCGCTGTATGCAGCAGGTACGCGTCCGCGCCCCACCGCATCGCGGCGACGACGACGTCGCGGTCGGCCACCACCGGCAGGAATACGAGGAGGCGCAGACCTCGGAAGCGGTTGCGTAAGTGTTGCACCACCCGGCGCATCGCCTCGTGATCTGCGTCGTATCCGAGCACCAGCACGGGTCGCGGGCTATCCGACTCGGACGCATCCGAAATGGAACCGAGAACGTCCGCCAGCTCGTCCGCGTCCCGGATGCCCGAGCGGAACGCGCATCCCGGCACGCCTTCCAACGCCTGCGCCAAGCCCAGTTCAAGCAGCGGTTGATGCAGCATCGAAAACACCCGAATCTGGCTCGTCATCGGTCCACCCTCCTCTCTGACAACGCGTACGCTGTGTCGAGATGTTCACGCTCTGGCTGGCAACACTCAACCGGAGAAGGTGTCCGGCTTCACGACCTCAATCCGCTCCTGCACAGCATCGACCGTGTGAACGACACGCACGCGTGTCCCCACCGTTATCTGCAGCCGGTGCGCCGTGCCGCTGCAGCACTCCAGCACGTGCCGAGCACGGCGCACGACGGGCGAGAAACGCCACGGGCGCATCTCCTCAAGGACGTGGCAGACGGTCCCGTCCAGACTCAGAAACAGGACATCAATGGGAATCTTCATAAAGCAGGTGTGCACGGAATTGCAGCGCTGGAGCAACAGCGCCTCGTCTGGCGCCAGTTCCCTCTCCAGCATGAGGCCGCGGAACTTCTCCCAATGCGTCGAGGCAATCCGTACGCGCGGGATGGCCAGGGCCCCCTCCACCCACGCGGTGGCATCCACGCCCCGCTGCATCACAGGCCGTCCGACCCGCGCGGCCGTTCACTTCCGCCGGTCGATGTGCCGTTCCGCCCGATGTCGCCCGTACCGCCCGAGCGGCCCGTCTCACTGCGGCCACCACCGTCACCCAGCTCCCGTGTGATTGCGTCCGGCGCGCTGCCCAGCAGCCGGTCGACCACCGAGCCCGCACCCGCTTTGTCCGCAGTCGTCTTCAGCGCCCCGAGCGCCCCTAAGACGGCGACCGCCTCCGACGGGACGAACAGCGTCGTCGCAGGCCCCTGTGCCATGCCCTGCAGTGCTTCGAATGACTGGTACGTCAACACGTTCGCGTCGAGGCCGGCCGCGCGAAGCATCTCAATCCGCTGCTTCTCCGCCTGAGCAACCAGCTGGATGGCCCGGGCACGGCCCTCCGCCTCCAACTGTTGCGCCTGACGGAGTCCTTCTGCCTCGCGGATCTTCGCTTCCTTCATACCTTCCGCCTCGAGGATGTTGCTCTGTTTATCGCCTTCGGCTTTCAGGATGGCGGCTTGTCGCAACCCTTCCGCTTGCAGGATGGACGCGCGCTTTTCGCGTTCAGCCTTCATCTGCTTCTCCATCGCATCCTGGATCTCCTTGGGCGGTTTGATATCGACAATCTCGACGCGATCAATCCGGACACCCCAGGACTCCGTCACTTCGTCCAAGGCGGAGCGCAGGGCCAGGCTGATTTTATCGCGCCCGGACAGGGTCTCATCGAGTTCCATATGGCCGACCACCTGGCGAATGTTCGCCGCCGTGATGTTTTGGATACCCTGGACCACGTTCGCGATGTTGTACGTCGCCATCTTCGGCTCCACCACCGTGTAAAAGAAAACGGTGTCAATCTGGATCTGCACGTTGTCTTTCGTGATGACCATCTGCGGCGGCACGACCACCTGCTGCGTCCGCAGGTCGAGGATACGGGCCACGCGGTCGATGAACGGGATGATGAGGTTGACGCCAGCGCTGAGGGTCGCGTGGTAGCGCCCCAGCCGCTCAACGATGGCCACGCGCTGCTGCGGGATGATGCGAATTCCGCGCAGAATGACCAAGATCACCAGGATGATGAGGACGATGACAACAATGGTTGCAAACACGGCATTCACCCTTTCGGAACTGCGATGTGCTCTTTCTCTCTTCGACTCCATGCTGCTGCAGGCGCAAAGGCGCTAGGACGAAGTACCCTCCCCCGCACGCCGAACCGTTACCACCGTGGTCGACGCGGCCGTCACCACGACCGGGTCCCCCGGAAGCAAGCGCTCGTCGCTGCGCGCGCTCCACAGTTCACCGTCGATTCGGACCGTGGCAAAGCCGCCCGCCTCTTCTCCGGTGACCACGACGCCCGCTTTCCCAACCATCGTCTCCGTACGCTCGGGGTACGACGGCCGCTGCCTCCACCGGCGGGCCAGCGGCCGTGTCGCGAAGTACAGCGCGAGCCCAATCACCGCAAACAGCGCAAACTGCCACCACGGGTTTGTGACCACCAACGACAGCACCGTGGTGATGCCCGCAGCGACGGCGAACCACAGCAACACAAAGGTCACCGTCGAGAGCTCAATCACCCCGATGACGATGGCCGCAATCAGCCAAATCCACCACGACATATCCTCACTTCACCTCCGTCGGTTTCACCACCTCGCTGACTCGAGTCCACCGCTCCATCCGGTCGCGCCGCACCCGCTCAGCGACGCCACACAGGTCCTCCACAGCGAGGAAGCCCGGGCGGGAGAAGGATACGGCCGGGTCAATCAGGTCTTCCTCGAAGTAGCGCGCACTCGGCGCCGTATCCCCCGGTAGGTTGAACCCCGGGAGTGCCGTCAGGGCGATGTTGTGCAGGCGGCCAATCCCCGTCTCCAACATGCCGCCGCACCACAGCCCAATCCCGTTGTCCCGACAAACGTCATGCAGCTTCAGCGACTCCGCGAAGCCGCCGACACGGCCGACCTTGAGGTTGATGATGCGGCAGGCCCCGAGTTCAATCGCCTTGCGCGCGTCCGCGGCGCTGTGGATGCTCTCGTCGAGGCAGATGGGGGTCTGTAACTGCTGTTGCAGCTGGACGTGGTCAATCACGTCGTCGTACGCGAGCGGCTGTTCAATCATCATCAGCCTGTGCTCGTCGAGGCGGCGCAGGCGGTCGATGTCGCCGAGGCTGTACGCGCTGTTGGCATCCGCCATCAGCGGGATGTCGCCGAACTCGCTGCGGATGGCCGCAATCACGTCGACGTCCCACCCCGGTTTGATCTTGACCTTCACCCGCTGGAATCCCTGTGCGAGGTACCCTTCTATCTTCCGCAGCAACGCCGGGATGTCCGCCTGAATGCCGACGCTGATGCCGACGGGGATCTCCGACCGTGTACCGCCGAGCAGGCGGTGCAGCGGTGTGCGCGTCTCGGCCGCGAATGCGTCCCACAGCGCCATCTCCAGCGCCGCCTTGGCCATCTGATGGCCGCGGATGCTCTTGAACCGTTCCGGCAACTGACGCAGGTCCGCAGGCGTCAATGCCTCCCAATCGCGCAGCAACGGGACGAGGTAGCTGCGAAGGATGTGCCACGCAGTTTCTGTGGTCTCCGAACTGTAGAACGGACCCGTCATCGCGACACACTCGCCGAACCCGACCGCCCCCGCCGCAGTCTCCACCTCGACCAGCACCAGTTCCTTCAATTCTTCGCGGCCGAACGACGTCTCAAAGGGCTCCCGCATCATCGCCGAAAGCTTCCGTAAAGTCAGCTTGCGCACCTGCAATCTCGCCACTCCTTCCGTCCATGCGCGGGACCCGCGACCCGCCCTCTCGTCCATGTCGCTGAACGGGCCGCGTCGCCACGCGTGAATATGTTGAGAACTGCGCACATCCGCTGTTCTGACCCGCCGCGGTGCACGGTTCCGGTGCGCACACACCCGCACCGGCCTTTAGGAGCGGGGCGACCAGAGATATCGACCCGCACCGTCCGTCCGGAGAAAGTCCGTCGGCACGAGTCCCCGCTGAAACAGAGCCAGCCCGACGTCGCGAAAGGCCGTCCGCCACGCAATCCGCTGAGCCCGGGGCAGCGACTCGAACGAGAGCGGGATGTCGGTTGCCGCAGCCGGGGCCTCAACGCCGTCCACCGCCGGCCAAACCTGCTGGTCCACCGGGTGTGGATTTCCGTCCTCACCCACCATCAGCGCCTGCCAGGGCCGGACGGGGCCGGGATGGAGCATCCCAGCGCTCCCCGCCAGCCCTGAGCGGCCCGTGTCCCAAACCGCAATGAAACGGTCCGTCTCCACGCCCTGGTTGACGAGATCTGTGTCGTCCACGCCGTACGCGTTGATTTTGTATTCCGAGATGCGCGCCCCGAGCTTGTTCAGGTTGAAGTGAGCGTTGCGGGCCACGAGCGGATCGTACGTCCAAGCAATCTGGTCGTACCCCATCTCCGCCGCGTACCGGCGCTGCGTCCGCTTCAGCTCCGTGCCGATGCCCTGGTGGAGGTACGCCGGCAGTACCGCCGTCTCGTGCGACCAGAGCACGAACGAGCCCAGGTACTGGGCGGGGAAGCTGAACAGAAAACCGACCGGTTTGTCGTCGTCCCACGCGAGCAGAACGACGCCGCCATATGCTGCGTGGACGGACATCTGGGGAGTCGAACACGCCGCGTCGCTCCCCCACACCGCTGCCGCAATCTCCCGACACCGATCACAGTCCGCCAGCGACGTCACACGCGTGATTCGAATCACCGCCAACCCTCCTCGTTCAGTCGCGGACCAGCTCGAATTCGGCCGTGATGTGCCCAATCACCTCGTCGCGCGTGTTCCGCAGTTCCGGCCGCTCGTAGCGGCCAAGCAGCGTCCGCTCCTTCTGGCTGAGCGCGTCCATCTGCAACAGGGCTTGGATGACGACGGGCGCGATACCGCGGGCATTGCCGTCCTTCATCTTCGCCGCCAGCCCCCACTGGTGCTCTGTGTCGATCACGATGATGAACCCTTCCGCACCGCCCTTCGCGACAATCCGCCCGTTCGTCGCGGTCATGAGGTCCGTGTCAAAGCGGCCCGTTCCACCGACCAACGCCGGGTAGCGTCCCATCGCTTGGACAATGCGCCGCATCGCTTCCCCGTGCGACTGCGTCTCTGGGACCGTGAACTTCGCCATCGCGCGCGCCCAGTTTTCGACCGGCAGTGCAAAGCACGGCACACCGCACCCGTCGGTACCGAGCACGATATCCGCGGCGGGCACCTCGGTGAGCTCGGACAAAATCTCGAGAATACGCTGCTGCAGCGGGTGCTCCGGGAGGTGGTACGTGTTCGGGTCTGTGCCGGTCTGCTGGCAGTAGGTGAGCATTCCCGAGTGTTTGCCGGAGCAGTTGCTGTACAGCGACGTCGGCCGCTTGCCCTCGCGAATCAGCCGGTCGTAGGTCTCCATGCTGTGCGGGATGTGCCCGCCGCATTTTAGGTAGGATTCGTCGAGGCCAATGCGCTCAAGGACCTTTGCCACGCGGTCGGTGTGCTGCAATTCGCTGCTGTGCGACGCACAGAACAGCGCCAAGTCGGCCTCCTCTAGGCCGAACGCTTCGAGAGCACCCGATTCGACCACTGGGATGGCCTGAATGGGCTTCGCCGAGCTGCGCGCGAACGTGACAAGGCGAGTGTCGCCGTAGTGTGCAATCTGCTTGCCGGCACCATCGACGATGGAGACCACGCCGTGGTGAAAACTCTCAACAATCCCGCCGCGCGAGACGGTGACCATAGGATTCTGTACCGGTGCTGCGTTCGCCATGTTGACGACTCCTTCACATTGAGAGATGATTGGGCTCTTTCCGCCCATTTCGATGATGTCTGCCACTTGTTCCTATCATAATCTAGCTGAGGCACGTTTGGGCAGCAGCGGGTCGGACACGCCCTCAACCCCGACCAACGCGAGGAGTGTCAGGAGGATCTTCTGCACGCCCGTGTAGGCGCCGTTCGGGTTGAACCACTCACCGAGGGTATGCATCCCGCCCGCGTCTCCCCCTCCGCCGAGGGTCAACGCTGGCACGCCGAGGCTGATGGGTACGTTTGCGTCCGTGCTCTTCGCCTCCTCGAGCACCGGTGCAAACCCGAGCGCCTTCGCTGCCTCCACCGCCGTCTGCACGATAACCGCGTCGTCCGGCTGGCTCCCGGCGGGCCTGTCGCCGACCAATGCAATCTCAACTTCCATCGCCTTGCTGTCCCAGCGCTCGTTCTCCTCGACCACCGCAGCGCGAATGGCCGCCAACACCTGCCGTTCCAGCTCCAAAAGCGCCTCTTCCGAATTGGAGCGCATGTCCACCATCATCGTGGCCTCCGCCGCAATGGTGTTGACCGACGTCCCGCCGCGGATCTCTCCCACGGTAAAGGTCGTACGCGGCTCCGAAGGCACCTCGATGTCTGCAATCTTTGCGATGGCCCGCCCGAGCGCATGGATGGCACTCGGAATTCCGAAGGCTCCGAAGCTGTGCCCCCCTGGCCCGCGGAAGATCACGCGGTAGCGGTGACTGCCAGTGCCGAGGTACGTCGCACGGCTGGCTTCGCCGGGTTCTATGGAGATGAACCCGTCAAGCACCGGGCGAGCGATGCCCGCTTCGGACTCGCGCAGCGTCAAGCCGGCCGCCGGAGCCTCGGACCCATCGACGGACAGGCCCGTTGCCCCATCCGCGAAATCGGAGGCGACGTTCCCTGCCTGATTTCGAAACAACGCCTTCACCCCGCGCAGGTCGCCGAGGCCCTCCTCGCCGACGGTGGCGCCGAACACAACCGTTCCCACCGTTCGCAGTTGCGCATGCCGAAAGGCCCGCGCCAACGACAGCGTCGCCGCCAACCCACGTCCGTTGTCCGCAATCCCGGGCGCAAAGTACACCCCATCTCGGACGTGTACCGTGACATCGGTCTCCGGCGGAAACACCGTGTCCAGGTGCCCCCCCACAAACACCGCCGGACCGTCTTCCTCCGTTCCCAACCACTCGCTCAGGACGTTCCCCTCATCGTCAACTCGCGGGTTGTTTAACCCGAGCTCCTCCAGCATCTCCTGGTACCGTGCACCGCGCTCGTCTTCGTGAAACGGAGGCGCTGGAATCTCCGTCAACATCACCTGGTCCTGCGTCGTCTGGTCATTATCCGCCTGCAAGAACGCCAGCGCTTCGCGCACCGGCTGATGCTCCATCAACCGTCGTATCGACTCGCGGACGCGCTCCTGTACATCAATCCCGCTCGCCGCCTGGGGGTCCATCGGTGCCACCCGCATCACCTTCCCTGAGGATTTTGGTTCCCTGATGCATCGACGCTCTGAGGTGCTGTCCTCTGATGGTACGATTCCAGTCCCAGTGTATCTGGTTTTGGGCGGTTTGTCGTTAGTCGGTTTTGACTTCGTCGCTTGGGGAATCAACGTGGAGCGAAGGAGTGAATGCTATCGTCGGCTCGGAACGACAGACCATCATCGCGTATCGCCGATTCGAGCGGGCAACTGCCCATGTGCATCCGTTGTGCATCCGCATACCAGACAGGCCTCACACCCGTGGTCGGATGTGAGGCCTGTTTGCCGTTTCGCCCGCCTGTGCTGGCGGACCCGGGCTCGCGGAC
>JAIMBT010000026.1 GCA_023511295.1 Alicyclobacillus sp. | reverse complement strand
CCCTGTAGCACCATCATAGCGCAGGGTCTACGCCCGTACAAACGTTTTCAGACAGCTTGCCAGGCGAATAAGCGCGGGTGGCGAGACTCATCCTAAACTCGACGTGCAGCCGGAGGTGAGATGCCTTGAGCAGACGGACTCGGTTCCTGTGGGCGATGTTGATGCCCGTCTTGTTGGTCGGATGCGGCGCAAGCGGGGCGGCCGACGCTGCAGCGGCCGGCCAGCCCGATTACGGCACGACCAAGCAGATGGTGATTGATATCCTGCACTCGGCGGACGGCAAACAGGCGCTGGCCGAAGTCCTGCAGGACAAGAGCCTGCGCGCGCAGTTTCTGGTCAACCAGACGGACGTCAGCCAAGCGATGGAACAGGCCCTGACGTCGGGCAAGGACAAATCGCTGCTCGCTCAGCAGTTACAGGATCCGCAGTTTGCGGACGCCCTCGCGAAGGCGATTGCGCCGCAGCTGATTGAACACCAGAAGCAGTTGATGAAGGACCCGTCCTACCAGAAGGATATGCTGATACTGCTGAAGTCCCCGGAGTTCACGAAACAGCTCCAAGACCTGATGCAGACGCCGAGTTTTCGCGGGCAGATTATGCAGGTGATGACGGACGCGCTGAAGACGCCGAGCTTCCGCATGCAGTTCCAAGACGCCCTGAAACAGGCCGTCGCCGAGCAGATGCAGTCCGCCGGTGGGCAGTCCGGTCAACAGAAGCAGGGCGGGGGGAGCAGCGGATCGAGCGGCTCCGAACAAGGAAGTGAAGGGA
Source organism: Alicyclobacillus sp. (assembly GCA_023511295.1). Lineage (GTDB taxonomy): Bacteria > Bacillota > Bacilli > Alicyclobacillales > Alicyclobacillaceae > JAIMBT01. The sequence goes on along the minus strand of JAIMBT010000026.1, from coordinate 53,146 downwards.
GCTAAGGCGTGGCCCATGCGGTGTTTGCGGACAGAGGACGAGCAGGCCGCCTCCGGCATGCGGGGCGCCTGCTCGCTGTTTGCACAGGGCTTGCGGTTTACTTCGTCGCGGCGGTCCGCTGAGTCAGGGACAGCCGGTTGGCTACGGTATGGGCGAGTTCGCGATACGCGCGGCCCTGCGGAGAATCGGAGGTGAACAGTCCGGTCGACCCGTCCATCGAGCCAATCGGGATTTGTGCGAGCAATGGGCTGTCCAGTGCCGCTGCAACCTGCTCACCGCCGCCCCGCCCGAACAAGTACGTGCGCTCGCCGCACCCCGGGCATTCGAAGTACGCCATGTTCTCCACGACGCCGACAATCTCGTGTTGCGTCCGCTTGCCCATCACGCCCGCACGGACCGCCACCTGGGCGGCGTTTTCCTGCGGCGTGGTCACAATCAACTCCTTGCTCTTCGGCAGCAGCTGATGTACGTCGAGCGCGATGTCGCCGGTGCCGGGCGGCAAGTCCAGCAACATGACGTCCAAATCGCCCCAGTGAACTTCCGCAAAGAAGTTGCGGAGCATCTTACCGAGCATCGGGCCGCGCCAGACCACCGGGTTGTTCTGCGGAACGAAGAAGTGCATCGAAATGAGCCGGACGCCCGCGACGTCGACCGGAATGATGAGGTCGTCAATCACCGTCGGCCGGCTGTCGTGCACGCCGAAAATGGACGGCAGGCTGAAACCGTAGATGTCGGCGTCCACGACGCCCACCCGCAGGCCCAATTCGGCCAGCGCCACAGCCAGGTTGGCAGTGACGGTCGACTTCCCGACGCCGCCCTTTCCCGACGCAACGGCCAGGAACTGCGTCGTTGTGTTCTGTAACACCGCCGGCTGTCCCTGAGGGGACGGGCGGCCGCGCACGGTTGCCGCGAACTTCGCTCGCTCCTCGTCCGACATGGTGGTCAGCTGTACCTCCACCGTCTCGACGCCGTCCAGGGCGGAGAGACGCTGTTGAATCTCCCGTTCAATCGTCGTCTGCAGCGGGCAGCCGCGGATGGTCAAGGCGACCAGGACGCGGACTTGGCCGCCGTCGACCGATACGTCCTTCACCATGTCCAGTTCGACGATGCTCCGATGAACCTCCGGATCTTCCACGTCCCGGAGTGCTGTCAAGACGTCTTCCCGCGTGACCACGGTGGTGCCCCCTTCCCAAAGTCCGGTCCAATCTGCCGACGGCGGACACTGGGTCCGCTGTCACACCTCCATCAGTGTACCATCCCGGAGCCGAGGGAGCCAATTGGCGTGGACCCAGCCTCTGGCCGGATGCAGCGAAGGTGCCGTCAGGCGCCTTGCGCGGTCGGTGAGACCGCTGGGGACTCGGTCGGCGTCAGCGTGGTGTAGAGAGTCTGGCTGCCGTCTTGCCAGGTGACCGTGATCGGATTTCCAATGTCTGCATCAGCGACAAACCAGAGGCTGTCGCCGCTTGGCAAGGTGTAGGGAGGGTCGCCGAGCGGCGCACAGGCGGAGAGGTCAGACGGAGGGACCGGCCCGACATACAACACGGTCAACGGATGGTTGGCCCAACTGTACAGGTTGACTCGGGTCAGTGCGGGACCGCTGTCCTGCAACTGGAACACGGGGCGCTGGTGCCAGTCGACCCCGCTGTTCCAGAGGTGCAGTCCAGGGTTGTCGCTGCGCGTGACAGCGGTCGCCAACGACGCCTTGGGGGTCGGCCCCGGCCCGCCAATCCAGATGAAAAAGACGAGGACGCTGGCCCCCCACAATCCCCATGCCATGCGCACGAGTCGGCGCTGGCGAGGTGTCATCGCCCCGCTGGCGCGAAATCGCCGCTTCACGGCCCATCCTCCCTTTCCCGGCGCCCACCTCTTCGCGTGCCGTCGCGGAATCCGGCGCTACGGCCGTTGCCTTGCGCCTTCGGGCACAGGTGGAGCCACCGAACCCACCTCGCCGAAGTAGTCGAGGACGCCGAGGTACGTGGCGGTCGCGACAAGGTTTTGGTACGACGGTCGCTTCAGGGCGGACGCCTCTTCTGGGTTGGACACAAACCCAATCTCCGCAATCACCGCAGCGCCGGGCACGTGTTTCAGCACGAACAAGGTCGACGTGTCATCCGCCTCCCGGCCTGTCGGGAGCAGCAGTGCCCGGTAGCGCTGTTGGATGTGCTTCGCCAGCGCCTCGCCCTGCGGGTTTCCACGCTGGTACAGGGTCTGCGCGCCGTGCCACGCCGGGCCTGGGTCCGCGTTGCAGTGGATGCTGATGAACGCATCCGCGTGAACGCGCTTCGCGGTGCGCGCGCGCAAGGTGAGGTCCATGTGCTGGCGCCGCCGCAAGCGCCGATCCTCTTCCGACGCGAGGTCGTCGTCCGTGGTACGGGTGTAGTACACCCGTGCCCCTGCTTGTTGGAGCAGCCCGCCCAGTCGCAGTGCCACCGGCAGGGTGATGTCCTTCTCGTGCAGACCGCCCACCCCCCGAGCGCCGGAGTCTGGGCCGCCGTGTCCCGCGTCAATCACGATGCACCGTCCCACCAACCCGGGTTCGACCGCGCGCGCGTTCGGCACCCAGCCGGCCCAGCCGAGAGATGCCGTCACCGCCACTGTCGCCAGCCATCTGCGTATGCACTGAAACGTATGCATGTACCGCTCCCTCCATTCCATCCCGAAGGCCGGTGGATTCATCGTCAGTGTGCGTCCAGGCGCTGGGAACATGCATCCACGCGAAAAAAGACCAGCCGCCCGAGGCGACTGGCCCACACCCATATGCGATTGGCGACCGTCGGTCGCGGTACCCGGCGACGCCCGAGAACCACTCTCGGACGGTTACCGCTTGGAGAACTGCGGTGCCCGGCGGGCGGCCTTCAAACCGTACTTCTTGCGTTCTTTCATGCGAGCATCGCGCGTCAGGAAGCCGGCCTTCTTGAGCGGCAAGCGCAGCGCCGGGTCAACCTTCAGCAGCGCCCGCGCAATGCCGTGGCGAATTGCACCGGCTTGTCCGGAGATGCCGCCGCCGTAGACGTTTACGTGCACATCATAGCGGTTGGCGGTCTCCGTGAGGAGCAGCGGCTGCTTCACAATCAAGCGCAGCGTTTCAAGGCCGAAGTAGTCGTTCAAGTCACGGTGATTGATGACAATCTTCCCGTCGCCCGGGAGCAACCGCACACGAGCAACGGAGTGCTTCCGGCGTCCGGTGCCAAGATACTGAAGTTGCGCCATGGCAGATTCCCTCCTCCGTTAGTTGCTCGCGAGATCCCAGGGAATGGGCTGCTGAGCTTGATGCGGATGGTTCTCACCCGCGTAGATCTTCAACTTCGTAAGCTGCTGCCGACCCAAGGTGTTGTGCGGCAGCATGCCCTTCACGGCCGTATAGAGGATGCGCTCCGGGTGCGTCTGGAGCAAGTCAACCGCGCGAACCTCTTTCAGCCCGCCCGGGTGGCCGGTGTGACGGCGGTATATCTTCTTTTGGAGCTTGTTTCCGCTGAATACCACTTTATCGGCGTTCACTACGACAACGAAGTCGCCTGTGTCTACGTGCGGCGTGAACTCGGGTTTATGCTTCCCCCGCAGAATGGAAGCAATCAGAGTCGCGACACGTCCCACGCGTTGCCCTGCAACGTCGATCACGTACCATTTCCGTTCCACGGCGTTTGGCTTCGCCATGTACGTCGTCCGCATGGGAGTCCCTCCTGAATCACATGTTTTCATCACAGTTGTAACGGGGCTGTGGTGAAAAAACACTAATGTATATCATATTACAGCACAAGGAGCGGATCAAGGGCGAATTGCGTCATCCACTGTCCCGTAGTCCACCGCCCACAGAGCGAGGCCCCACGGCGGTGCGGTCCGCCCCGCCCGCGTTCGGTCGCAAGCGGCGAGGATGTCGCGCACCGACATCCGAAGGCGCCCGGCTCCGGCGTCCACCAAGGTCCCGGCGATGATGCGAACCATATACTGCAGAAAGCCGTTCCCCGTGCACCAGATGTGCACGTAGCTGCCGTCCTGCACCACATCCACCCGGTAGAGTGTCCGGCGCTTGTCCTCGACCGGTGTTGCCGCTGCGCAGAAGCTCGTAAAGTCGTGTTCTCCCACGAGATGAACGGCTTCTGCTCGCATCCGTCCGATGTCGAGCGCCAGCGGCTCGTGCCAACTGTAGCGCTGCGTGAAGATGTCCGGCACCGGCGCCGTCTGAACGGTGTACCGATACGTCTTCCGGCGGACCGAGAAACGGGCGTGAAAGCTGTCCGGAACCTGCTCTGCTCGCACGGCCACGACGTCGCGCGGCAGGCCGCGTCGGAGCATGTACACGTACTTGTCTGCGGGAGGACCGTACGGGACGTCGAAGTGGACCACTTGAGCGCGCGCGTGCACGCCGGCGTCCGTGCGCCCAGATCCGTAGACTTCCACGGAGCACTTGAGAATTCGCGCCAGCGTCTCCTCCAACACGCCCTGCACCGTGCGCAGGCCGCGTTGTTTGGCAAACCCGTGGAAGTCGGTCCCGTCATATGCGATTTCCAGCTTGATTCTCGGCACTCACCATCACCACACGGGGCAGCTGCCCGTTGTCTGCTTGCGCCGGCCGAAGCGCTGGGATGCGCGAGTGTTTAGACCAGTTCAATGAGGACCATCGGCGCTGCATCGCCGCGACGAGGTCCAATCTTGATGAGCCGCGTATACCCGCCGTTGCGATCTTGGAACCGTGGCGCGAGCTCCGAAAACAGCTTCTGAATCGCGTCCTGGTTCGCCTCTTCGCTCACCTGCTCGCGGCGGACAAACGCTGCGACCTGGCGGCGCGCATGCAGGTCGCCGCGCTTCGCCAAGGTGATCATCTTATCCGCAATCTTGCGCAACTCCTTCGCCTTCGCTTCCGTGGTCTGAATCCGCTCGTAGAGAATCAGATCTGTGACCAGGCTGCGGAAGACGGCCTTTCGGGCGCTCGATGTGCGGCCCAGTTTACGGTACGACACTTCCATTCCCCTCCTGTACAATGACCCGCGAAGCCGGGGTTACTCCTCTTCCCGAAGGGACAGTCCGAGGGCGCTGAGCTTCTCGACGACCTCTTCCAACGACTTGCGGCCCAAGTTGCGGACCTTCATCATTTCCTCTTCTGTCCGGGAGCACAGCTCTCCCACCGTGTTGATACCGGCGCGTTTCAGACAGTTGTAGGAGCGAACCGACAAGTCGAGTTCCTCAATGGGCATGTCGAGCGACCGGTCGTTCGTCGCGTCCTCTTTCTCCACCATGATATCGGTGTCCTTACCCTGCTCGTTCAACCCGACGAACAGCATCAGGTGCTCGGTCAAGATCTTGGCCCCGATGCTCACGGATTCTTCGGGCGTGACACTGCCGTCGGTCCAAACTTCGAGGGTGAGCTTATCGTAGTCGGTCACCTGCCCGACACGCGTGTTCTCCACCTGGAAGTTGACCCGCGTCACCGGCGAGTACAAGGAGTCGATGGGGATGACCCCAATCTCCTGGTTCTCCGTTTTGTTTCGATCCGCTGACACATAGCCCCGCCCGCGGCCGGCGACCATCTCCACGTACAGGCGGCCGCCCTCGCTCAGCGTCGCGATGTGCAAATCCGGATTCATGATGTCCACGTCCGAGTCGGCCCGGATATCTGCAGCCGTCACAGTTCCCGGTCCCTCTGCGTCGATGACCAACGTCTTTTCGTCCTCGGCGTGAATCTTCAGCGCCAGGCGCTTCAGGTTCAACACCAGCTCCGTCGTGTCTTCCACAACGCCGGGGATGGTCGAGAACTCGTGCAAGACGCCTTCAATCTTCACCGAACGCACAGCCGCGCCGGGAATCGAGGAGAGCAGAATCCTCCGCAGCGAGTTTCCCAGTGTCGTGCCATATCCGCGTTCCAGCGGTTCGACCACGAACTTCCCGTACCGCTCCGAGGATTCCGCCACCTCGATGTTCGGCTTCTCTATTTCGATCATCCGTACCCCTCCTCGCTACGCTTAGCGCGAGTAATACTCAACAATCATCTGCTCTGCCACCGGCGTGTCAATCTCGTCACGCGCGGGCTGACGGAGGATGGTGCCGCTCTTGTTCGCCGCGTCCAGCGATAGCCAGGCCGGGATGGTGCGGGATTCCGCGTTCTCCAGGAGGTACTTGATACGCTCAATCCCCTGGCTCTTCTCGCGGATGGCAATGACGTCACCAGGTTTGGTCAGGTACGACGGGATGTCCACCCGGCGGCCGTTGACCAGGAAGTGCCCGTGGCGAACCAGCTGGCGCGCCTCCGGACGGGAGGCAGCGAAGCCGAGGCGGTAGACGACGTTGTCCAAGCGGGACTCGAGGAGCTGCAGCAGGTTGTCACCCGTGACACCCTGACGGCGAGCCGCTTCGTCGTAGTAGGCCTCAAACTGCTTCTCCAAGACGCCGTAGTAACGCCGCGCCTTCTGCTTCTCGCGCAGCTGCAGGCCGTATTCCGAATTGCGACGACGGCCCTGGCCGTGCTGGCCAGGCGGGAATGGCCGACGGTCCACCGCGCACTTATCGCTGAAGCAGCGCTCACCCTTCAGGTAGAGCTTGATGCCCTCGCGACGGCAGAGTCGGCATACTGAATCGGTATATCTTGCCATTCTAGTGTTGACACCTCCAATAAATTCTATACCAGTGAAAACCATTCAACATCGGAAAGCCGTTGACGCTCCCGTCAAGCTACCGCTCGGCTCATCGTTCGCCTGGGTTGGACAGTCCCGTTGGCCGCGCCAGCGATGAACGGTATCGCAGCGGCCTGTCCACCCCGCGCGCGAACCACTCAGACGCGGCGGCGCTTCGGAGGCCGGCAGCCGTTGTGCGGGATGGGCGTGACGTCCTGAATACCGCTGACCTCGAGGCCTGCGGCCTGGAGCGAGCGGATAGCCGCCTCGCGGCCCGCGCCGGGTCCCTTCACGGTCACTTCCACCGTCTTCATGCCGTGTTCCTGTGCGGTCCGCGCGGCGGCCTCCGCAGCCATCTGAGCTGCGAACGGCGTGCTCTTGCGGGAGCCCTTGAAGCCGACATTGCCCGCGGACGACCACGAGATGACGTTACCTGCGGTGTCCGTGATGGTGACGATGGTGTTATTAAACGTGGAGCGGATATGTGCCACGCCTGCTTCGACGTTCTTGCGATCACGACGGCGCGTACGAGTCGCAGTTGCACCCTTGCGCTGGGTTCTCGCCATGCGCGAATTCCTCCCTTATTGCAGATCTGTTCCTCCCCAGCCGACGCAGAACACCGCCGTAGACACGGCGCGCCTGCGGACCAGCGGAGCATCCATCCGATTACTTCTTCTTACCGGCAACCGTGCGGCGGGGGCCCTTCCGCGTACGCGCGTTCGTCTTCGTGCGCTGTCCGCGAACGGGCAGTCCGCGACGGTGGCGAATGCCGCGATACGACCCAATCTCCATCAGCCGCTTGATGTTCAGTGCAATCTCGCGGCGCAAGTCACCCTCGACCTTGTAGTTCTTGTCGATATAGTCGCGAAGTCGGATGACTTCGTCCTCGGTCAGGTCGCGAACGCGCGTGTCCGGGTTGATACCGGTCGCCTGAAGGATCTTGTTCGCAGTCGTACGGCCAATCCCGAAGATATAAGTCAGCCCAATTTCCACCCGCTTGTCGCGAGGCAAGTCAACGCCTGCAATACGAGCCATGAAGCGGATCCACCTCCGTAATGTCAACCCGCTCTGCGGGTCTTGATGCTGCCAGCGAACTGGCGTTGTATTTGTAACACGAAACAGACCCAAGTTGGGCAGCCGCGCTGTTTCGTGACCATACCACCCGAAGAGATGGGCGCCGACACCACAAAACAGCGCTTAACCCTGGCGCTGTTTGTGCTTCGGATTCTCGCAGATGACCATGACGTTGCCCTTTCTGCGAATGACCTTGCACTTCTCACAGATTGGCTTGACGGACGGACGTACCTTCACGTCACACCCCTCCTCACTCCCGGTATCATACCGGATGCATGTCGTAAATGCCAGATTCAGTTACTTGTACCGATACGTAATTCTGCCACGGCTCAGGTCATAGGGTGAGAGTTCCACCGTCACCCGGTCTCCCGGCAAGATTTTGATATAGTGCATCCGAATCTTGCCGGACACGTGCGCGAGAATCTTATGGCCGTTTTCCAGTTCCACACGGAACATCGCGTTCGGCAGCGGCTCAATGACCCTGCCTTCGACCTCAATCACATCGTCCTTGGCCATCCATCCGCACTCCTTCCTCACTGTCGGTTCCGGCAGACGCCAGACTGGCGAGGTACTGATTCACCGCAAAGCGAAGCTGAGCATCCGTCGGGGCGCCGGTTCGCGCAATCTGATCTGCGACCTCAGCGGCCAGCTGGCGCGTGCTGCGAACGTGCAGCACGTTTTTCTTCTTCGGCTTGGCTATCGGGCGCTTCAAGCCATCCGCAATATACACAAACCGATCCGCCACCTGACCCACCACCACCGCGACCAAGCCCTGGTCTCGGCCGCGCGTCACCTCGACAATCCGACCGATTTCCGGTAACGTCGGGACATTTGCCACGCGCGTCACCTCAACTGCGCGAAGCCGTCAATAACGACTCGATGTCTGCGTAAACGGCCTCCGGTGCTCGCTCGCCGTCAATCTGACGCAGGATGCCCCGCTTGCGGTAGAACTCCACCAACGGCTCGGTCTGCGCGTACTGTTCCAGTCTCGTCTTGACAGCTTCCTCCGAGTCGTCGCTCCGTTGGTACAGCGGCCCGCCACACCGGTCGCAACGCCCTTCGTGCTTTGGCGGCTGGAACACAATATGATATGTTGCGCCGCAATTCCTGCACAGTCGCCGACCGGTCAACCGCGCCATCAGCACCGTGCGCGGGACGTGGATGTACAGCGCGTACTGCAACGGCAAGTCCAGCTCGCGCAGCAAGTCTTCCAACGCCTCGGCCTGCGGTAGCGTCCGCGGAAACCCGTCCAGCACAAACCCCGTCCGAGCATCCGACTGACCGAGCCGCTCCTTCACCACTTGTATCGTCAGGCTGTCCGGAACCAGGCGCCCGGCATCCAGGTATCCCTTCACTTCCAACCCCAAGGGCGTCCCCGCTCCGATGGCAGCGCGGAACATGTCACCCGTTGAAATGTGCGGAACGTGAAACGCCTCTGCGATGCGCGTCGCCTGCGTACCCTTACCAGCACCAGGCAGCCCCAGCATGATGACCTGCATGCGCGTTCCTCCTCTGACGATTAGCGGATGAAGCCTCGGTAGTTGCGTTGCAACAGTTGCCCTTCCAGCTGCTGCAACGTCTGCAGCGCGACGCCGACGATGATGAGCAGCGACGTACCCGTGAGGTTCACCGCGTTGTTAAGACTGGTGCCTGACAACAACAGGAACGGCAGCACGGAGATAATCCCAAGAAACAGCGACCCGAACACGGTAATCCGGTTGACGACCTTGATGATGTACTGCTCTGTGTCGTACCCCGGGCGAACCCCCGGGATATACCCGGCGTGCTTCTGCAGCTGTTCCGCGAGCTGCTGCGGGTTGATCTGCACGTGCGTGTAGAAGAACGTGAACGCGATGATGAGCACGACTTCGAGCACCACATACCACACCGAGTTCGGATACAGGTATCGCATGATGCCTTCCGCCCATGCGCGCGTCGGGAAGTACGACGCCACCGTGTACGGCAGAATCAACAGCGAGACCGCGAAGATCACAGGAATCACGCCTGCTGCGTTTACCTTCAGCGGAATGTGCGTCTGCTGACCCGAATAGACGGTCCGACCGACGACCCGCTTCGCGTACTGAACCGGGATTTTGCGCTCCGCCTGCTGGACAAACACGATGCAGGCGAAGATGAGGACCACACCAGCGAGCAGCAGGAGTGTCTTCAGGATGTTCAGGAACAGTTGGTCCGGGTGTGCGTAGAACCAGCTCTGGTAGACCTGTTGGCCGAATTGGCCCATCCGCGAGATGATGCTGGTGAAGATGATAACGGAAATCCCGTTCCCGACACCTTTTTCCGTGATCATCTCCCCAAACCACATGAGCAGCGTGTCGCCCGCCGTGAGTGCGATGACAATCACGGCGTACGTCCACCACCCGCCGGTGTACAGGTAACCCTGGCGCGCAAACGTGTACGTCAGGCCCGCGGCCTGCAACACGCCTAAGCCGACGGTGAGATAACGGGTCAACTGCGTCAGCTTTTGCCGCCCCGACTCGCCCTCTTTCTGCCACTCCTCCAGGCGCGGAATCACGCCCGACTGCAAGAGTTGGACGACGATAGACGCCGTGATGTAGGGCGTGACACTCATGGCGAAAATCGAGAACTTGTAGAACGCGCCGCCCGAGAACATGTTCAGCAGGTTCCACAAGGCGTTGTTGCCCCCGCTCGCCATCAGCTTGGCCGTGTCCACACCGGGAACAGGGAAGTACGTTCCGATGCGGTACACGGCAATGACCATCAGCGTGAACAGGATCCGGTTACGCAGGTGTTTCAGACGCCACAGGTTTGCAACGCTGCCCCACACCTCAAATCACCTCAGCAGTCCCGCCTGCTGCCTGAATCTTCTCCTTCGCACTACCCGAGAACGCGTGAGCCTGGACCTTCAGCGCCACCGTGAGTTCCCCGTTTCCGAGGATCTTGACGCCGTCCAGCAGTTCGCGCACCAGGCGCTGCTCCAACAAAAGCTCCGGCGTGACCTCGGTACCGGCCGGCAACTCGTTCAGATCTCCGACGTTGACCGTCGCGTACACCTTTTTAAACCGGGCATTGGTAAAGCCCCGCTTCGGAATCCGCTTGAACAGCGGTGTCTGCCCACCTTCAAAGCCAGGCCGCACACCGCCGCCAGACCGCGCCCACTGGCCCTTATGACCGCGGGTCGAGGTCTTCCCGTGTCCGGAACTCGTCCCCCGTCCTACCCGTTTGCGACCGCGCCGGGCTCCGGCGGGCGACTTCAACTCGTGAATCTGCATGCTGTCACCTCCTCAAGCTTACTCCGCGTATACCGGCTGAACTTCCACGAGATGCTTCACCCGATTGACCATGCCGCGAATCACTGGTGTATCCTCGCGGACCACCGTCTGTTGCAGACGGCGCAGGCCGAGCGCAACGACGGTGCGCCGCTGAGCCTCGGGTCGGCCAATTGGGCTATGCTTTAGCGTAATCGCAAGCTTCTGCGCCAACGGTACCCCTCCTTACCCCAAGATCTCTTCGACGCTCTTACCGCGCAGGCGCGCAACCTCATCCGCCCGTTTCAGCTGACGCAGTGCATCGAGGGTCGCGTGCACCATGTTGATGGGATTGTTCGAACCGAGGGACTTCGTCGCAATATCCTTAATCCCGGCCAACTCGAGCACGGCGCGGACCGGGCCGCCAGCAATCACACCAGAGCCCTGCGGAGCCGGCTTCACCAACACCTGACCAGCGCCGAAGTGGCCGAGCGCTTCGTGCGGGATGGAGGTCCGTTTCATCGGCACGTGAATCAGATTCTTCTTGGCATCCTCGATACCCTTGCGAATCGCATCCGGCACCTCCTGAGCCTTGCCCAGGCCAGCGCCGACATACCCATTGCCGTCGCCCACGACCACGAGTGCCGAGAAGGAGAATCGCCGACCACCCTTCACAACCTTGGCCACGCGGTTCACATGAACCACGCGTTCCGTCAGTTCGAGCTGATTCGGATCTATGCGCACAGAGACACCTTCCTCTCAATTAGAATTGCAAGCCCGCCTCGCGAGCTGCGTCCGCCAGCGCCTGTACCCGCCCGTGGTAGAGGTAGCCACCACGGTCGAAAACGACGGTCGACACGCCCTTCTCGAGCGCCCGCTTCGCAACCAATTCGCCCACCTTACGGGCAGCCTCCACATTTCCACCATTGCCCAAGCCCTCGCGCAGTTCCTTGTCAAGCGTGGAAGCCTGCACCAACGTACGGCCGGTGATATCGTCAATCACCTGCGCGTAGATGTGCTTGTTCGAGCGGAACACGTTCAGGCGAGGGCGCTGTGCCGTGCCTTCGATGCGGCTCCGCACACGAAGATGCCGGCGTTTCCTGGCCAGATTCCGGTCTTCCTTTGTAATCAAGCCGATGCACTCCCTTTCTCCGTGAACGGATTACTTCTTACCAGTCTTGCCGACCTTCCGACGAATCCGCTCATTCTCGTACTTGATGCCCTTGCCCTTGTATGGCTCCGGCTTCCGAATCGAGCGGACGCGAGCGGCGTACGCTCCGACCAATTCCTTGTCGATGCCGCGGATAATCAGTTTCGTCGGGCTCGGCACCTCGACCTCAATGCCCTCTTCCTTCTCCAGCACCACCGGGTGCGAAAAGCTGAGGGACAGTGTCACCTTGTCGCCGGACTTCGCCGCACGGTAACCGACGCCGACCAGGTCCAGGTTCTTCGCAAACCCGTTGCTCACGCCTTCCACCATGTTCGCGAGCACGCTCCGCGTCGTTCCATGAAGACTGCGGTGCAACTTCTCGTCGCTCGGACGCTCCACGACCACCTGGCCATTGTCCACGACAATTCGCATATCCGGATGGAACTTCCGCTCGAGTGAACCCTTCGGCCCCTTCACGCGGACGTTCGCGCCGTCCACCGTCACCTCTACGCCACTCGGAATTACAATCGGCTTTCTACCGATACGAGACATGTGTCCACCCCCGTTCTGTCATCCGTTGTCTTACCAGACGTAGCAGAGAACCTCGCCGCCGACGCCGGCTTGGCGCGCTTCCTTGTCCGTCATCATGCCTTTCGACGTGGACAGGATGGCAATCCCCAAGCCGCCGAGCACGCGGGGGATGTTATCACTTTGCACGTACACGCGCATGCCCGGCTTGCTGATTCGCTTCAAACCGGTGATGACGCGCTCCTGCCCCTTGCCGTACTTCAGGAACAAGCGAATGATGCCCTGCTTGTCGTCTGCGATGAACTCCGCGTCGCGAACAAACCCTTCGCGCTTCAGAATCTCAGCAATCGCTCGCTTGATGTTCGACCCAGGAACTTCGACCTTCTCGTGACCGACCAAGTTCGCGTTGCGGATACGGGTGAGCATGTCCGCAATCGGATCTGTCATTACCATTCAGGAAAACCTCCCTTCACGTGCGCCTGTTACCAGCTCGCCTTTTTCACGCCGGGCAACTGCCCCTTGTAGGCCAAGTTGCGGAAGCAGATGCGGCAAATGCCGAACTTGCGCAGCACCGAGTGCGGACGTCCGCAGATGCGGCAACGCGTGTAGGCGCGAACGGCAAACTTCGGCTTGCGCGCGGCCTTCGCAATCATCGATTTCTTCGCCACGAGATCGCTCCTCCCATCTTCTGATACCGGCGTTCTTCGCCGGGTCGGCCGGCTGGCGCGATGGCCCAGCTCGACTTTATTTCCGGAACGGCATGCCCATCAACGCAAGCAAGGCACGCGCCTCTTCGTCCGATTTGGCCGTCGTGACAACCACAACTTCCATGCCCCGAACCTTGTCCACCTTGTCGTACTCAATCTCCGGGAAGATGAGCTGCTCGCGCAGGCCGAGTGTGTAGTTCCCGCGCCCGTCGAACGCCTTCGGAGATACGCCGCGGAAGTCCCGCACGCGCGGCAGCGCGACATTCATCAATTTATCAAGGAAGTGATACATGCGCTCGCCGCGCAGCGTCACCTTCACACCAATCGGCATCCCCTGACGGACGCGGAACTGCGCAATGGACTTCTTCGCCCGCGTCACGACAGGCTTTTGACCCGTGATGGCTGTGACATCCGCCACCGCGCTGTCAATCGCCTTCGGGTTTTGCACCGCTTCCCCGAGGCCGAGGTTCACCACGACCTTCTCTATCCGCGGCACTTGCATCACCGTCGTGTAGTTGAACTGCTTCATGAGTTCACCCACGACCTGCGTTTGGTACAGATCCAACAAACGCGCCACAGCGATTTCTCCCTTCACCTGGCTACTTATCAATCACTTCGCCAGACTTTTTGGCATATCGCACCTTCGTGCCGTCCTCGAGGAACTTGTATCCGATGCGCGTCGGCTCACCGGTTTTCGGGTCAGCGAGCAGAACGTTCGACACGTGGATGGGCGCCTCTTTCTCGAGGATGCCGCCATCCTGGTTCTGCATACTCGGCTTCGTGTGCCGCTTCACGATGTTGACCCCGCTCACCAGCACCCGCTGTTCTTTCGGAAACACGCGCAGGACCTCACCGGTCTTCGATTTGTCCTTGCCCGCGATGACGACCACCTTGTCACCTTTCTTCACCGACAACTTTGCCAACCTGTGCACCCCCTCTAAAGGCCCGGCTTACAGCACTTCCGGCGCCAGCGAGATGATCTTCATAAAGTCGCGCTCGCGCAGTTCACGCGCTACCGGTCCAAAAATACGCGTACCGCGTGGGCTCTTGTCTTCCCGGATGATGACCGCCGCGTTCTCGTCAAACCGGATGTACGAGCCATCCTTGCGACGAAGCCCCCGCCTGCTTCGCACCACCACCGCCTTGACGACGTCCCCTTTCTTGACAACGCCACCGGGTGTTGCACTCTTCACGGACGCGACGATGATATCGCCGATGTTCGCCGTCTTGCGGTTCGATCCACCGAGCACACGGAAGCACATAATTTCCTTCGCCCCCGTGTTGTCGGCCACAGTCAACCTCGTTTGCGGTTGAATCATTCGGAATGCCTCCTCTCAAACGGGAACGATTAAATGACGACCGCCTTCTCGATGATCTCGACCAAACGCCAACGCTTCTCCTTCGACAGCGGCCTCGTCTCCATAATGCGGACGGTGTCGCCCACCTTCGCGCTGTTCGTCTCGTCATGCGCCTTGAACTTCACGGTACGACGAATCGTCTTACCGTACAGGCGGTGCTTCACGTGCTCCTCGACTGCTACAACGATGGTCTTATCCATCTTGTCGCTGACGACCTTGCCGACACGGACCTTCCGGTAGTTCCGTTCCAATCACACGACCTCCTTCCTGCAGTTAACCGATACCCAATTCCCGCTGCTTCAAAATTGTCTTGGCGCGCGCGATGTCCTTGCGGACCTGGCGAATCCGCATCGGGTTCTCCAACTGACCCGTGGCAAGCTGGAAGCGAAGGTTGAACAACTCGTCCTTCAACTGGTCGACGCGGCTCTCAATCTCCTCCGTCGAGAGAACACGCAACTCACTGGCTTTCATCGGCTACACCACCCGTTTCATCGCGAACTACAAACTTGGTCTTGATGGGCAGCTTGTGTGCCGCGAGGCGCATCGCCTCCCGAGCGACCTCCTCGCTCACCCCATCAATCTCAAACAGGATGCGACCCGGTTTGACGACCGCGACCCACTTCTCCGGCGAACCCTTACCGCTGCCCATGCGCGTCTCCGCGGGCTTCTGCGTCACCGGCTTGCTCGGAAAGATCTTGATCCAAACCTTGCCGCCTCTACGCATGTAACGCGTCATCGCAATACGTGCCGCCTCAATCTGGCGATTGGTGACCCAGGCGGCTTCCAACGCCTGCAGGCCGAACTGCCCGAAAGCCACCTCGTTGCCGCCCTTCGAGGCACCGGTCATGCGACCGCGGTGCTCCTTGCGGTGCTTCACACGCTTCGGCATCAACATGATTAGTTGCCTCCTTCTTCAGTCGCCTTCCGCGCCCGCTGCGGCAAAATCTCGCCGCGGTAGATCCACACCTTCACGCCGATTCGACCATAGGTGGTGTGCGCCTCCGCCAGCGCGTAGTCGATGTCTGCCCGCAGGGTGTGCAGTGGCACGGTACCCTCGGAGTAGCCTTCCGTCCGCGCAATTTCTGCGCCACCGAGACGGCCCGACACCTGCACCCGGACGCCTTTCGCGCCGTTGCGCATCGTCCGCTGAATCGCCTGTTTCATTGCGCGCCGGAACGACACGCGCCGGGCGAGTTGGCTGGCGATGTTCTCCGCGACCAAGCGCGCACTGAGATCTGGCGATTTAATCTCGGAGATGGAAATGTGCACTCGCTTGCCGGTCAACGCGTTCAATTGGTTCCGCAGCGCATCGACCTCAGAACCACCTTTGCCGATGACCATACCCGGCTTCGCCGTGTGAATGACCACGTTGATGCGGTTTGCGGCCCGCTCGATGTCGATGGAGGCGACCGCAGCGTCCTTCAGCCGATTCGAGACGAAGTCGCGAATCCGCAGGTCTTCGTGCAACAACTCCTGGTAGTCCTTCTTGTTCGCAAACCACTTCGACTCCCAGTCGCGAATGATGCCGATACGCAAACCAACAGGGTTCACCTTTTGACCCATTCCCCGTAATCCCTCCTTACCTTTCCGCCACCACGACCGTGATGTGGCTGGTCCGCTTCATGATGCTGTACGCCCGGCCCTGTGCCCGAGGGTGGAACCGTTTCAGGGTCGGACCCGGATCCACGGAGATCTCTTTCACAAACAGGCGCTCCACGTCCATATTGTGGTTGTTCTCCGCGTTCGCGATGGCCGACCGCAGCACCTTCTCCACCACCGGAGAAGCTCCGCGCGGCGTCAGTTTCAAAATCGCCAGCGCTTCGCCGACGTTCTTCCCACGAATCAGGTCGACCACCAGGCGCACCTTGCGCGGCGCAATCCGGATGTACTTCGCTCGAGCCCGCGTCTGCGTTGCCTCCATCGGTAGCCCTCCTTCCTATGTGAATCGATTACCGGGCGCGGGAGCCCTTTTCGTCTCCAGCGTGCCCCTTGTACGTACGCGTCGGCGCAAACTCGCCGAGCTTGTGACCGACCATATCCTCCGTCACGTAAACCGGCACGTGCTTGCGGCCGTCGTGCACGCCAAACGTGTGTCCGACAAACTGCGGGAAAATCGTCGACCGGCGCGACCACGTCTTGATGACGCGCTTCTCACCGTTCTTGTTCAATTCCTCCACCTTTTTCATCAGGTGGCCATCCACAAACGGGCCCTTCTTCAGAGACCGACTCATGCAATACCCTCCTCTCGAACACGCTGCCGGACCGGCGCGCTGCACATTCGCGTTCCGGCGTACCGGCCGCGCCATCCGTGCACCTTCACGCGCCGACCGTGGCTCATTCTGACGAGCCCACCCCAGACCAACTCGTCACTTCTTGCGACGGCGAACGATATACTTGTCCGTCGGGTGGTTCTTCTTGCGCGTCTTCTTGCCGAGCGTCGGCTGCCCCCAAGGTGACATCGGAGACTTGCGGCCAACAGGCGCTTTACCTTCGCCACCACCGTGCGGGTGGTCGACAGGGTTCATGACCACGCCGCGAACCGTTGGCCGCTTGCCCAGCCAGCGAGATCGTCCAGCTTTGCCGATGTTGACGTTCTCGTGGTCAAGGTTCCCGACCTGGCCAATGGTGGCCCTGCACTCACTGCGCACGAGCCGCATCTCACCGGATGCGAGGCGCAGGGTTGCGTACTCGCCATCTTTCGCCATCAACTGAGCCGATGCGCCTGCAGCGCGCGCCAGCTGGCCGCCCTTGCCAGGTTTCAACTCGATGTTGTGGACCACCGTACCAACCGGGATGTTCGCGAGCGGCAACGCATTGCCAACCCGGATATCCGCGTCCGGTCCCGACACCACGCGGTCCCCAACCTTCAGACCGTGCGGTGCCAGAATATACCGCTTCTCTCCGTCGACGTAGTGCAACAGCGCAATTCGAGCCGAACGGTTGGGGTCGTACTCAATCGTCGCGACCTTGGCCGGCACCCCGTCCTTGTTGCGCTTAAAATCGATGATCCGGTACTGCCGCTTATGCCCCCCACCGTGGTGGCGGACTGTGATCTTGCCCTGGTGATTGCGGCCAGCGCGCTTCGAGAGCGGCGCCAACAGCGACTTTTCGGGCGTGTCGGTCGTGATCTCCTCAAACGTCGAGACCGACATGAACCGACGCCCCGGAGAAGTCGGGCGATACTTTTTGATGCCCAACGCGGAAACCTCCTTTGTAGTTCATGGACTCGACGTCAGCTGTTGAACAGCTTAATCTCCTTCGACCCCGGTGCCAGCGTCACGATGGCCTTCTTGCGCTCCGAGGTGTAGCCGACGAACCGCCCAACGCGCTTCTTCTTGCCCGGCGTACGCATCGTGTTGACCTTCAACACCTTGACGCCGAACAGCTTCTCGACGGCCTGGCGAATCTCCGTCTTGTTAGCGCGACGGTCGACTTCGAATACATACTTGCCGTTCTCCATCAGTTCCGTCGACCGCTCCGTGATGACCGGCCGCTTAATCAGGTCCCGCGGATCCATTACGCGAACACCTCCTCGACCTTCGCGACCGCATCGCGTGTCAGCACCAGTTGGTCGTGGCGCAGAATCTCATACACGTTGATGGCGTTCGCGGGAACGTAGGTCAAGCCCGCGATGTTCCGAGCAGAGCGCCATGCCGTCTCCTGACGTTCAGCATCCACGAACAGCGCCCGGCCAACCTGCAACTTCTGTAACAACGCAGCCATGTGTTTCGTCTTCGCTTCCGGAAGTTGGAGGTTGTCCAACACCACAATCTTGCCTTCGTCCAGTTTGCTCGACAAAGCGCTGTACAGGGCTTGGCGTCGCACCTTCTTATTGACCTTCAGTTCGTATGTGCGCGGCGTCGGTCCAAAGACGACACCCCCGCCCTTCCACTGGGGTGCTCGCGTGCTGCCCTGGCGCGCCCGTCCAGTGCCCTTCTGGCGCCACGGTTTGCGTCCACCACCAGACACTTCCGACCGGTTCTTCACCTTATGCGTGCCACTCCGCCGCGCAGCGAGGTGGCTCAGCACGACCTGATGCATGAGGTCCTCGCGAACCGGCGCAGCGAACACGCGCTCACTGAGCTCAATCTCACCGACCTGTTCGCCATTCATGTTTACGACCGGTACTTTCGGCATGCTTCGTCCTCCTTCCCTTCGCAGTCTCAGTGACCCGCCTTCACAGCCGAACGCACTGTGACAAACGAGTTCTTCGGGCCCGGCACGGCGCCCTTAATCAACAGAAGGTTTCGCTCGGTGTCCACCCGCACGACCTGCAAGTTCTGCACGGTCACGCGCTCGCCGCCCATCCGGCCGGCCATCGTCTGCCCCTTGAACACGCGGTTCGGGGCAATGGCACCCAGCGAGCCGACGCCGCGGTGATACTTCGAGCCGTGTGCCATCGGTCCGCGCGATTGATTGTGTCGCTTAATCGGACCCGCATAGCCCTTACCTTTCGACGTACCAATCACGTCGACGACGTCGCCTTCCGCAAAAACATCCGGCCCCAGCTGCTGGCCGACCTCATACTCCGCGAGGTTCACACCACGCAACTCGCGCACATATTTCTTCGCGCCGGTATTCGCCTTCTGTGCGTGGCCTTGTTCCGCCTTCGTCGCGCGCTTCGGTTTCTTGTCCGCAAACCCAATCTGGACGGCTTCGTAACCGTCGCTCTCCAGCTGTTTCTTCTGCAAAACGATGCACGGACCGGCTTCAATGACCGTCACCGGGATAACCGTTCCGTCCTCCGCAAAGACCTGGGTCATCCCCAGCTTCCGACCGAGGATCCCTTTCATACGCACACCTCCTTAAAACCGAGCAAGTTGACCAAAACACGACGCCAGCCGACAGACGGGCCGATGCGCCGCTCTCACAGTTTGATTTCGATGTCCACACCGGACGGAAGGTCCAAGCGCATCAGCGCATCCACCGTTTGCGGCGTTGGATTGACGATGTCAATCAGCCGCTTGTGCGTCCGCATCTCGAACTGCTCGCGCGAGTCCTTGTACTTGTGCGGTGCGCGCAGAATGGTGTACACGCTCTTCTCCGTCGGGAGCGGAATAGGGCCCGCGACGTGTGCGCCGGCACGCTTCGCGGTCTCCACGATGCGTTCCGCAGATTGGTCCAAGACCTGGTGATCAAACGCCTTAAGACGAATCCGGATCTTCTGCTTTGCCATATGCTTTCCCCCCTCACATCAGGGCGGCCGCGTCGTACGCGACGTGCCATCGCCCAATTCTTGGACATACTCCACGGAAACTACCTCAGTGGTGCCCATATGGCAAGGACACGTGAGCAACCTTCCGCCTCATCGCTGTCAGAGACCAACAGTCGAAATTATACTAGACAGAACGCACGAACACAAGGCACAATCCCATTTCCTCAAGCGGCGAAAAATAAGGAAACAGAGAACGTTCCCGTTCCCTGTTTCCCGTAACTCTCTCCCGCGGACGAATCCGTCGCTCGCGTTACTTCGCGATGGAGCTGACCACGCCGGCGCCAACCGTGCGGCCACCCTCGCGAATGGCGAACCGGGTACCTTCTTCCAGAGCGATGGGGGCAATCAGCTCGACGTCCATCGTGATGTTGTCGCCAGGCATCACCATCTCGGTGCCCTCCGGCAGCTTCACCACACCGGTCACGTCGGTCGTCCGGAAGTAGAACTGCGGACGGTAGCCGTTGAAGAACGGCGTGTGACGACCGCCTTCTTCCTTCGTCAGGACGTACACCTCAGCCTTAAACACGGTGTGCGGCTTGATGGAGCCCGGCTTCACCAATACCTGCCCGCGCTCCACGTCCTTGCGTTCCACACCGCGCAGCAGTGCGCCGATGTTGTCGCCAGCCTGCGCCTGGTCCAGCAACTTGCGGAACATCTCGATACCGGTCGCAACCGTCTTGCGGCTCTCCTCGACCAGTCCGACGATTTCCACTTCGTCGCCCACCTTCAGCGTGCCACGCTCCACGCGACCCGTGGCGACGGTACCACGACCCGTGATGGTGAAGACATCCTCCACCGGCATCAGGAATGGCTTGTCGGTGTCGCGCTCCGGGGTCGGAATGTAGCTGTCGACCGCCTCCAGGAGTTCTTCAATCTTCTTCACGTACTCCGGATCTCCCTCCAGCGCCTTCAAAGCCGATCCGCGAATGACCGGAATCTCGTCGCCAGGGAACTCGTACTCGGACAGCAATTCGCGCACTTCCATTTCGACGAGTTCAAGCAGCTCCTCGTCGTCCACCATGTCGCACTTGTTCAGGAATACCACGATGTACGGCACGCCGACCTGACGCGACAGCAGGATGTGTTCGCGGGTCTGCGGCATCGGGCCGTCCGCAGCGGACACGACGAGAATAGCGCCGTCCATCTGCGCAGCACCGGTGATCATGTTCTTGACATAGTCCGCGTGGCCCGGGCAGTCCACGTGCGCGTAGTGGCGGTTCTCGGTGGTGTACTCGACGTGCGCCGTATTAATCGTAATACCGCGCTCGCGCTCCTCCGGCGCCTTGTCAATCTCGTCGTACTTCTGCAGCTGGGCCTTCCCCTTGTTGGCCTGCACCGCCGTGATGGCAGCGGTCAGCGTCGTCTTCCCGTGGTCGACGTGCCCAATGGTCCCAACATTGACGTGCGGCAGAGAGCGGTCAAATTTCGCTTTTGCCATGTACACTCACTCCTTGTCTTACTCGCCCTTGTTCTTGGCGATGATTTCTTGAGCAATGCCCTTCGGGACTTCCTCGTAGGAGTGAAACACCATCGAGAAGGTCCCACGCCCCTGCGTCCGCGACCGGAGGTTCGTCGAGTAGCCGAACATCTCGGACAGCGGGACGTACGCCCGAATCACCTGAGCGTTGGCACGCGGCTCCATACCTTCGATACGGCCGCGGCGGGAGTTGATATCCCCCATGATGTCGCCCATATACTCTTCGGCAACCGTGACCTCGACTTTCATGATGGGTTCGAGCAACACCGGACCCGCTTTGACAGCGCCTTGTTTCAGCGCCATCGATCCGGCAATCTTGAACGCCATCTCCGAAGAGTCGACGTCATGGTAGGAGCCGTCAATCAAGGTGCACTTGACATCCAGCATCGGGTAGCCGGCCAGCACACCGTTTTGCAGTGCCTCGCGGACACCTTCATCGACTGCCGGGATGTACTCCTTCGGAATGGCACCGCCGACAATCTTGTTTTCGAAGACGTAACCAGCGCCCCGCTCCAGCGGCGAGAGGATAACCTTGACGTGGCCGTATTGCCCACGCCCACCCGACTGGCGAACGAACTTGGCTTCCTGTTCGACCTCTTGGGTGATGGCCTCTTTGTACGCGACCTGCGGTTTGCCGGTGTTGATATCCACCTTGAACTCGCGCTGCAGCCGGTCGACGATGATCTCGAGGTGGAGCTCACCCATCCCGGAGATGATGGTTTGGCCCGTCTCCGGGTCCGTGAACGTCTTGAACGTCGGGTCTTCTTCCGTCAACTTGCTCAGCGCGACGCCCAGCTTATCCTGATCTGCCTTCGTCTTCGGCTCAACGGAGATGTCAATCACCGGATCTGGGAACTCCATCGACTCGAGGATCACCTGGTGTTTCTCATCACACAGCGTATCGCCCGTCGTGGTATCCTTCAGGCCGACGCCAGCCGCGATATCGCCGGCGTACACCATGTCGCGCTCTTCGCGGTGGTTGGCGTGCATCTCCACGATACGGCCCATGCGCTCGCGTTTGCCTTTCGTCGAGTTCATCACATACGAACCGCTGCTGAGGGTCCCGGAGTAGACACGGAAGAAGCTCAGCTTCCCGACGAACGGGTCCGTCATGATTTTGAACGCGAGGGCCGAGAAGGGCTCGTCGTCTGACGACCGGCGCTCGGTGGGCTCGCCGTCGAGGGTCACGCCCTTGATAGGCGGCACGTCCACCGGCGAAGGCAGGTAGTCCACCACAGCGTCCAGCATCGGCTGTACGCCCTTGTTGCGGTACGATGACCCGCACAAGACAGGGAACAATTGGACCGTACACGTCCCCTTCCGAATCGCCGCCTTCAGCTCAGGAACTGTGATCTCTTCACCCTCGAGATACTTCATCATCAGGTCCTCGTCGACTTCAGCCGCCGCTTCAATGAGCTGGGTGCGGTACTGTTCCGCAAGGTCCTTCATATCGTCCGGAATCTCTCGCGCTTCCGAGGTCGTTCCGAGGTCGTCCGTGTAGATGATGGCTCGATTCTCGACCAGGTCCACCATCCCAACAAACGTGTCCTCAGCGCCAATCGGCAACTGAATCGGGACCGCCTTGGCACCGAGCCGGGTCCGCATCTGCTCTACGCACATCAGGAAATCCGCGCCGATGATATCCATCTTGTTGACGTACGCAATGCGCGGAACGTGGTACTTGTCCGCCTGCCGCCAGACCGTCTCCGACTGCGGCTCCACGCCACCTTTCGCGTCGAACACGCCAACCGCACCATCGAGCACGCGCAGCGAGCGTTCCACTTCGACCGTGAAATCCACGTGGCCAGGCGTGTCAATGATGTTGATGCGGTGACCCTTCCACTGCGCCGTGGTCGCAGCCGAGGTGATGGTGATGCCCCGCTCCTGTTCCTGGGCCATCCAGTCCATCGTCGCCGCGCCGTCATGGACCTCGCCGATCTTGTGCACGCGGCCGGTGTAGAACAACACCCGTTCTGTGGTCGTCGTCTTGCCGGCATCGATGTGCGCAATGATCCCGATGTTGCGCGTGTTTTCTAGACTAAACTGACGCGCCAAGAAGCGCCCTCCTTCCTGTCACCAAGCTGTCCGACACCCGCGGGTCCTACCACCGGTAATGCGCGAACGCCTTGTTGGCTTCCGCCATCCGGTGCGTGTCTTCCTTCTTCTTAACGGCCCCGCCCATGTTGTTGGAGGCGTCGAGCAACTCGTTCGCCAGCCGCTCGACCATCGTCTTCTCGCCACGAAGGCGGGCGTAGTTGACCAACCACCGCAACCCGAGGGTGATGCGCCGTTCGCTGCGCACCTCAACCGGCACTTGGTAGTTCGATCCGCCGACGCGACGAGCCTTCACTTCGAGCACCGGCATCACGTTGCGCATCGCTTCCTCGAACACTTCCATCGGGTCCTTGCCCGTGCGCTCACGAATGTTTTCGAACGCGTTGTACACGATGCGCTGTGCAGTGCCCCGCTTCCCGTCCAACATGACCTTGTTAATCAACCGCGTCACCATCTTGTTCCCATACAGCGGGTCTGGCATAACGTCCCGCTTGGGCACTGGACCCTTTCTGGGCATCCAGACAGCCTCCTTTCGAAATCCCAGTCCGCAACAGAGGCGGACATCTCCCACAAAACACACCAGAAACGGAGGGCGATACGAAACCACAGGCCACCGCGCGTCCATACCCGCCCTTGTAGATGCCTGTCCACGCAACCGACTTGGGCCATGCGCAGCAAGCGGCGACGCATTGCCACCACTCCAAGGAAACATCCGGGCGAACGCGCCGAGGGAACTTACTTCGCCTTTGGCCGCTTTGCGCCGTACTTCGAGCGGCCCTGTTGCCGATCTTTCACGCCGGCGGTGTCGAGTGCGCCGCGCACAATGTGGTACCGCACGCCCGGAAGGTCCTTCACGCGGCCGCCGCGAACCAACACGACGGAGTGCTCCTGCAGATTGTGCCCAATGCCTGGAATGTAGGCTGTAACCTCAATCTGGTTTGTCAAACGCACACGCGCGTACTTACGGAGCGCCGAGTTCGGCTTCTTCGGGGTCAGCGTGCCCACGCGGGTGCACACGCCGCGCTTCTGCGGCGCCGGAAGGTCGGTCTCCTCCTTCCGGAAGCTGTTGTACCCCTTTTGCAGCGCCGGTGCTGTCGACTTCTTAACGACCGGCTTCCGGCCCTTACGGACCAGCTGGTTGATGGTCGGCATCCCGCCGCACCTCCTTTCAAAATCTCGCTACACCGCTGTCCTCTATGTCCACGCATCCTGGTGGTTCATGGGCAGACAGTCAAAAACGATGCCTCTCACTGAGCGGGCAGGTGGTTTCAGTCCTCCAGGATGGCGGCCGCAGCCGCACCGACTTCGATGCCGCACGCCTTACCCAATTGCTTCATGGTATCCACCCAAATCACGTCCAACCCTCTGAGCCGAGCCAGACCCAATACCGGTTCCACGATACGGGCTTCTGCGTCCCTTGCAACGTAGACGGACGTCACTTGGTTCTGCTGTAAGGCCTTCACGGTCTGGTTGGTCCCAATCGTCCGTTTCCTGGCTAGGCGTATGCGATCTAACGACATCGCAGCAGCCTCCCCGCTACCGAAAAACAACTTGCTCTGAAGGCACACTCAGAGATTCTATCACCGCGCGATTCCGGCTGTCAACCAAACTGTGCGCGGTCGAATGCCCACCTCTGATGTGGGCGGACGGCCCGCCGGGCGCGCACCGGGGTGCAGGTCCCCGGTGCAATCCGCGCTCGGCCATGTCATTCGCTCACAGAGACCGTCTCTTCCGGAGATTCGTCCAAGGCAGCGGACGCCTCGACCGGATCATCGTCGCTCACAACCTCAAGGTGCCGATAGCGCGACATGCCCGTGCCGGCAGGAATCAGCTTGCCGATGATGACGTTCTCCTTCAGGCCGAGGAGCTGGTCCACCTTGCCTTTGATGGCCGCCTCTGTCAGCACGCGCGTGGTCTCCTGAAAGGACGCGGCGGACAGGAAGGAGTCGGTCTCCAAGGACGCCTTGGTGATGCCGAGCAACGCGGGCCGAGCGACGGCCGGTTCCAAGCCCTGAAGCAACACCTTGCGGTTGGCCTCCTCGTACTCGTACAAGTCGGCGTACGTCCCGGGCAGGAGATCCGTGTCCCCTGCGTCGAGGATGCGCACCTTGCGGAGCATCTGGCGGATCATCACTTCAACGTGCTTGTCGTTGATATCCACGCCCTGCAAGCGGTACACGCGCTGGACCTCGCGAAGCAGGTAGATCTGCACGCCGCCCAGCCCCTTGACGCGGAGCATCTCCTTCGGGTCGACCGAGCCCTCTGTAAGTTCGTCTCCGGCCTCGACCTTCTGCCCGACTGAGACCCGAACGCGAGACCCGTACGGAATGGCGTACACCTTCGTCTCGCTCTCGCCCGTCACTTCAATCTCACGCTTGTCCTTGGTCTCCCGGATGTCCGTGACCTCGCCGTCGAATTCCGTAATCACGGCCTGGCCTTTCGGATTGCGGGCCTCAAACAGTTCCTGGATACGCGGCAGACCTTGCGTGATATCGTCGCCGGCCACACCACCGGTGTGGAAGGTGCGCATCGTCAGCTGCGTACCCGGTTCGCCGATGGACTGTGCGGCGATGATACCCACGGCCTCGCCAATCTCCACCATTTTGCCGGTCGCCAGGTTCCGGCCGTAACACTGCACGCACACCCCGTGCCGTGTGCGGCAGGTGAGCACGGAGCGAATGTACACCTCTTTGATGCCTGCGGACACAATCTGCTGCGCAGCGGCGGCATCAATCAGCTCGTTCTTGCCGACAATCTTCTCGCCTGTCTCGGGATGGAACACGTCCTGGAACGCAACGCGTCCCTCCAAGCGGTCGTACAGGTCTTCAATCACCTCGCGCCCGTCGCGGATTTGCGACACGCGCAGGCCCTTATCGGTACCACAATCGATTTCGCGGACGATGGTATCTTGAGCCACGTCCACGAGGCGGCGCGTCAGGTAACCAGAGTCCGCCGTCCGCAGCGCCGTATCGGCAAGGCCCTTGCGCGCACCGTGGGTGGAGATGAAGTACTCCAACACGGTCAAGCCTTCGCGGAAGTTCGATTTAATGGGCAGCTGGATGATCTGTCCGGACGGGTTTGCCATCAGGCCGCGCATCCCGGCCAGCTGAGTGATCTGCGATTGACTACCGCGAGCGCCGGAGGTGGCCATCATGTAAATCGGGTTCAACTCGTCCATGCTCTTCATCAGCGTATCGGAGAGCTTCTCCTTCGCTTCGCTCCAGATCTGGCTGAACGAGATGTACTTCTCTTCCTCCGTAATCAAACCGCGCCGGTACTGCTGCACCAACTTATGATCCTTCTTATCCGCCTCCGCGAGGATGGTGGCCTTTTCCTCTGGCACGATGATATCCGCCACCGAGATGGTGATACCTGCCTGGCACGAATAGTGGAACCCGAGCGCCTTGACGCGGTCCAAGATCTCCGCAGTCTTCGTCGTGCCGTACCGCTCAAAGCACTCCGCCAAGATGTTCCCGAGGTCCTTCTTGATAATCGGCTTCGGGCTCTTGCTCGAGGTAATGCGCTCCGGCAAGTTCACGCCCTTCTCAAAAATGAATGCCTCGTCCGGGGTCCCTTCAAACAGGTTTTGCTTCGACCCGGAGTGGAGGTACGGGAAATCCTCCGGGAAGATCTCGTTGAAGATCAGCTTGCCTGGCGTCGTGATGAGGAACGCCTGACGCTGCCGTTCCGTGAACGAGGTCTTGTTCAGCGACCGTGCCGGCAACGCGATGCGTGCGTGCATCTCAATCTCGCGCCGCTGGAGACACAACCGGACCTCATCGGGGTCCGCAAAGACGCGGCCCTCACCCTTGGCCCCCGCCCGTTCGATGGTAAGGTAGTACGGCCCAAGCACCATGTCCTGGGTCGGTGTGACGACCGGCTTTCCGTCCTTCGGGTTCAAGATGTTGTGCGCCGCCAACATCAGGAGGCGCGCTTCCGCCTGCGCCTCGGCCGACAGTGGCACGTGTACCGCCATCTGGTCTCCGTCAAAGTCCGCATTGTAGGCCGTACACACCATCGGGTGCAACTTGATGGCCCGGCCTTCCACGAGAATCGGCTCAAACGCCTGAATCCCCAGGCGGTGCAGCGTCGGAGCACGGTTGAGCAATACCGGGTGCTCTTTAATCACGTCCTCAAGGACATCCCACACCTCCGGGGAGACCCGCTCCACCTTGCGCTTCGCACTCTTGATGTTGTGCGCCAACCCCCGGGCGACCAGTTCCTTCATGACGAATGGCTTGAACAGCTCGAGCGCCATCTCTTTGGGGAGCCCGCACTGGTAGATCTTCAATTCCGGCCCAACCACGATGACAGAACGTCCCGAGTAGTCGACGCGTTTCCCAAGCAGGTTCTGGCGGAACCGGCCCTGCTTGCCCTTCAACATGTGCGACAGCGACTTCAGAGGACGGTTTCCGGGCCCCGTGACCGGGCGGCCGCGCCGACCGTTGTCAATCAGGGCGTCCACAGCCTCCTGGAGCATGCGCTTTTCGTTCTGAACGATGATATCTGGAGCGCCCAAGTCAAGCAGCCGCTTCAGGCGGTTGTTCCGGTTGATGACACGGCGGTACAGGTCGTTCAGGTCAGACGTCGCAAAGCGTCCGCCGTCCAGCTGCACCATGGGCCGAAGGTCGGGCGGGATGACCGGCAAGGCCTCCAAGATCATCCAACTCGGCTCGTTGCCCGAAGCCCGGAATGCTTCCAGCACCTCCAGACGCTTAATCACGCGGTTGCGCCGCTGGCCTTGCGCCGTCCGCAGTTCTTCCTTGAGCGTTTCCACTTCGCGGTCCAGGTTGATGTCGAGCAGCAGCTTCTTGACCGCTTCCGCGCCCATTCCCGCTTCAAACGCATAACCGTACTTCTCTCGGTAAGAGCGGTACTCCTTCTCACTCAACAGTTGTTTCTTCTCGAGCGGTGTGTCGCCCGGTTCGGTCACCACGTAGGACGCGAAGTAGATGACCTCCTCCAGCGCGCGTGGGGACATGTCGAGGACCAGGCCCATGCGGCTCGGGATGCCCTTGAAGTACCAGATATGAGAGACCGGGGCCGCCAATTCGATGTGCCCCATGCGCTCCCGGCGAACCTTCGAGCGCGTGACCTCGACGCCGCACCGATCACAGACGACACCCTTGTACCGGACGCGCTTGTACTTGCCGCAGTGGCACTCCCAGTCCCGTTGCGGTCCGAAGATGCGCTCGCAGAACAGCCCGTCTTTCTCCGGCCGAAGCGTTCGGTAGTTGATGGTCTCTGGCTTCTTTACCTCACCATGCGACCAGGAACGGATCTTCTCCGGCGATGCCAGCCCGATCTTCATAAACTCAAAGTTGTTGACATCCAACAAGGAGCATCCTCCCTTTACGGACACGCAGTCACGCGGCGCGTCAGTCTCCGATTTCGCGGCTTTCGAGGTTGAGGTTCAGCTTCTCCCCGGTATCGTCGTCATCGTCACTCTCCCGCATGACGATCTCCTGTTCGTCTTCGCTCAGAATCTTGACGTCCATACCAAGGCTCTGCAGCTCCTTGATCAACACCTTGAACGACTCCGGCACACCTGGT
The DNA here is from genome assembly GCA_023511295.1 of Alicyclobacillus sp. GTDB lineage: Bacteria > Bacillota > Bacilli > Alicyclobacillales > Alicyclobacillaceae > JAIMBT01. The sequence continues at coordinate 24,197 of JAIMBT010000026.1, read as the reverse complement.
TCCGGAACGTTTTCGCCCTTGACAATCGCTTCGTATGTCTTGACACGCCCGACGACGTCGTCGGACTTGACAGTCAAGATCTCCTGCAACGTATACGCTGCACCGTACGCTTCCAGCGCCCACACTTCCATCTCACCGAACCGTTGCCCGCCGAACTGCGCCTTCCCACCGAGCGGCTGCTGCGTGACGAGGGAGTACGGGCCGGTGGAACGAGCGTGGATTTTGTCGTCGACCAAGTGGTGCAGCTTCATCATGTAGACGTAGCCCACCGTCACGCGGTTGTCGAAGGGCTCGCCGGTACGCCCGTCAAACAGCTTGTGCTTCCCGTCCCGCGCATAGCCTGCTTCCTCGAGGGTCGAAAACACATCCTCTGCTCGCGCCCCGTCGAACACCGGCGTGGCGATGTGTATGCCGAGTGCACGCGCCGCCATCCCAAGGTGGGTTTCCAGCACCTGACCGATGTTCATACGCGACGGCACACCCAAAGGGTTCAGCACAATCTCTACCGGTGTCCCATCTTCCATAAAGGGCATGTCCTCTTCGGGCAGGATGCGCGCGACGACGCCCTTGTTCCCGTGACGGCCAGCCATCTTGTCACCTTCGGAGATCTTCCGCTTTTGCGCGATGTACACGCGCACAAGCTGATTCACCCCAGCCGGCAACTCATCTCCGTTCTCCCGCGTGAACACCTTCACATCGACGACGATGCCGGCGCCACCGTGGGGGACGCGAAGCGACGTATCCCGAACTTCACGGGCCTTCTCGCCGAAGATTGCGTGCAGCAATCGTTCCTCAGCTGTCAGCTCGGTAACACCCTTCGGCGTCACCTTACCAACTAGGATGTCGCCCGTTTGAATCTCGGCGCCAATCCGGATGATGCCGCGCTCGTCCAGGTTGCGCAGGGCGTCCTCGCCGACGTTCGGGATGTCTCGCGTGATCTCTTCCGGCCCGAGCTTGGTGTCCCGCGCTTCCAGCTCATGTTCCTCGATGTGCAGGGAGGTGTACACATCCTCTTTGACGACCTTCTCGGACAGCAGGATGGCGTCTTCGTAGTTGTATCCTTCCCAGGTCATAAACGCGACGAGCACGTTGCGGCCGAGAGCGAGCTCACCCATCTCCGTCGCCGGACCGTCACTCAAAATGTCGCCCGCTCGCACCTCTTGACCTTCGTGCACAATCGGCCGCTGGTTCACGCAGGTGTTCTGGTTCGAACGCAGAAACTTCAACAACCGGTATTTGTCGAGGTCGCCCTTGACGCGCTTTCCGTCGACCTCGTGGTAGGTGCGCACCCAAATTTCCCGCGCCGTAACCCGTTCCACGACGCCACCGCGCTTGGCGACGACGCACACGCCCGAATCCTTCGCTGCCTGATGCTCCATGCCCGTACCCACGACCGGCGCTTGCGGAACCAACAGCGGCACCGCCTGACGCTGCATGTTCGAGCCCATCAGCGCACGGTTCGCGTCGTCGTTTTCGAGGAAGGGGATCATCGCCGTCGCCACCGAGACGACCTGCTTCGGCGAGACGTCCATATAGTCGATCCGCTCGCGCGGCACCATCAGGGTGTCGCCGCGATACCGAGCGACGACCTCCTCACTCGCGAGCCGGTTGTCCTCCGTCAACTCCGCGTTCGCCTGGGCGACGATGTAATTCTCCTCTTCGTCCGCCGTCAGGTAGTCGATGTGGGAAGTGACCTCGCCCGTATCGGGATCGACCCGCCGGTACGGCGTCTCAATGAACCCGTACTCGTTGATTCGGGCGTAGGTCGACAGCGAGTTGATAAGCCCGATATTCGGGCCTTCCGGCGTCTCAATCGGACACATCCGGCCATAGTGCGAGTAGTGCACGTCGCGGACTTCAAACCCGGCGCGTTCCCGCGTCAAACCGCCCGGGCCGAGAGCCGACAGACGGCGCTTGTGCGTGAGTTCGGCAAGCGGGTTGGTCTGGTCCATAAACTGCGACAACTGGCTGGACCCGAAGAACTCCTTGATGGAGGCAATCACCGGTCGAATGTTGATGAGTGCCTGCGGCGTGATGGCGCTCGCGTCCTGGATGGACATGCGCTCACGAACCACCCGTTCCATCCGGGACAACCCGATGCGAAACTGGTTCTGAAGCAGTTCACCAACCGAACGCAGCCGGCGGTTCCCGAGATGGTCAATGTCGTCCGTCGTCCCCACGCCGTGCAACAGGTTGAAGAAATAACTGACCGATGCCAGGATGTCGGAGGGCAGGATGTGCTTGATGCTGCGCGGCACCACGCCGTTGCCGATCACGTTCAGAACCCGCCCATCCTCCGTCGGACTGAAGATCTTCACCATCTGCAGAGGAATGTCGTCTTCCCCCGTCAATTCCGGCGTTGCGCGAACGCTGAACCGACCCACATTCCCTTCCAACGCAGGAATGATCTTGTCAAGCAGACGGCGGTCGATGATCTGACCCGCCTCAGCGATGATTTCGCCGGTATCGACATCCACCAACGTCTCCGCCAACCGCTGGTTGAGCAATCGGTTCTTGATGTGCAGCTTTTTGTTGATCTTGTAGCGGCCCACGTTCGCGAGGTCGTACCGCTTCGGGTCGAAAAACCGGGATGCGAGCAGGGCGCGCGCATTCTCAATGGTCGGAGGCTCACCCGGACGCAAGCGTTCATAAATCTCCACCAACGCGCGTTCCGTCGAATCTGTGGTATCTTTGTCTAAGGTGTTTTGAAGATACTCATCCTCGCCGAGCAGGTTGATGATCTCGGCGTCCGTTCCGAGGCCGAGCGCCCGAAGCAAAACGGTGATGGGCAGCTTGCGGGTGCGGTCGATGCGGACGTACACGACATCCTTCGCGTCCGTCTCAAATTCCAGCCACGCACCGCGGTTGGGGATGACGGTTGCCGCAAAGGTCTTTTTGCCATTCTTGTCGATCTTGCTGTTAAAATACACGCTCGGGGAACGGACCAACTGGCTGACAATCACCCGCTCAGCACCGTTGATGATGAAGGTGCCGGTCGACGTCATCAGCGGGAAATCGCCCATGAACACTTCCTGTTCCTTGACTTCGCCGGTTTCCTTGTTCAGCAGGCGCACCTTGACACGCAGCGGCGCAGAGTACGTGACATCGCGCTCCTTGGACTCCTCGACATCGTACTTCGGGTCACCCAGACTGTAGTCGACAAACTCCAGCACGAGGTTCCCTGTGAAGTCCTGAATGGGCGAGATGTCCGCGAACATTTCCCGAAGCCCTTCCCGCAAGAACCACTCGTAAGACTTCTGCTGGATCTCGATGAGGTTCGGCAGGTCGAGTACTTCGTGAATGCGCGAGTAGGAGCGGCGCTGACGCCACCCGTACTTGACCATGTGTCCCTGCAAATGCGTCACCCCTCACGCTGATGATGTTTCGATATGTGATCAAACAAAAAAGAAATGAGGTTGCTTGGAACCACATTTTCACATAAACGTAATATTCACCTATACCCAATCCGCAATAACTTTATTCATCCCCGTCCGATACGTTGGATTTTGCATTTGTTTACTTTATCACAACGGTCTACTCGTGTCAACTGTCAATGGATAGTCCAGACACGACGAACGGTCACGCGCGACAGCGAAAGACGTGGTAACCGGACTTGCGGTCTGCGAGCTCCACGGATCGAAACCGGAGTTCCAGTTCACGTTGCGCGCTGGCGGCGCCGTGCTTCTTGTGGATGACCACCCACAACGCGCCGCCTTCTCGGAGCACCTCGGCACTTTCCGCGAACAGTCGATAGACCACGGTTTTTCCGGCGCGGATGGGCGGATTCAGGAAGACTCCGTCCACCTCCCGCAGTCCAAGCCCCTTCACGCCGTCCGCCTGCACCACCTGCGCCGCCACCCCGTGGCGCTCCACGTTGGCCCTGGCCAGTTCGACGGCTCGCGCATTCACATCCACCATGGTCCACGCGGACGCCGGGTAGAGCGTCCCCAACACCACGCCAACTGGTCCATAGCCGCAACCCAGATCCACGAAACGGCCGTCGGGCGGGACCACTTGGACCGTCTCCAACAACACACGCGTCCCGAAGTCGAGCCCGGACTTGGAGAACACACCCGCGTCCGTCATCAGTGCAAATGCTCGGCCGCCGATGTCAAACCGCACCACGCGCGGGTGGCTTGGAACGTCTGGCTGGTTCGCGAAGTAGTGGTCCGACAATCGCAATCCCCTCCACCACGGCAACGGCCTGCGGCCCGCCGCCCAGCGCGGAGATACGCATCCACCCCGGGGACGGAAAAAAGGCACGCGCCCTCGCGTGCCTTTGCCGAGTCAACCGCGTTACTTGACTTCCACAGACGCTCCGGCCTCTTCCAACTTCGCCTTGATGGCGTCCGCCTCTTCCTTGTTGACCTTTTCCTTGATGGGCTTCGGAGCGTTGTCCACCAGGTCCTTCGCTTCCTTCAGGCCAAGGCCCGTGATCTCGCGCACAACCTTGATGACGCCAATCTTCGACGCGCCCGCGTTGGTCAGGATGACGTCGAACTCCGTCTGTTCCGCCGCCTCTTCACCCGCACCGGCTGCTGCACCGCCGACAACCGCCACCGGCGCGGCCGCCGTCACACCAAACTCCTCTTCGATGGCCTTCACCAAGTCATTCAGTTCCAGAACAGACATACCCTTAATCGATTCGATGATCCCTGCGATATCCGCCACGTTCAATCCCTCCAATCCAATTTACCGCGCACCCTTCCAATCCGGGTGACGCCACTCGCTGTTACTCCGCCCGCGACTCCGCAACCTGCTTGACAGCGTACGCGAAGTTCCGCATCGGCGCTTGCAGTACGCTCAGCAGCATCGACAGCAATCCCTCACGAGACGGCAGCGTCGCCAGACTGGCCACTTCCGCCGCAGACACCACGCGCCCTTCCACAATGCCGCCTTTCAGCTCCAGCGCCTTGTGCGCCTTGGCAAAGTTGAAGAGCACCTTCGCCGGGGTCACAGGGTCTTCCAACCCGAACGCAATCGCGTTCGGACCTGTCAACAGGTCGTCGAGGCCCTGCACGGCGGCTTTTTCTGCAGCGCGCCGAGTCATCGTGTTTTTGTACACGTGATACTCGACGCCAGCTTCCCGAAGCTGCTTGCGCAGTTCCGTCACCTCCGCAACCGTCAGGCCGCGGTAATCCGTGACGATGGTGGCCTTGGCGCTGCTCAGTCGCTCGGCAATCTCCTCGACCAGTTGCTGCTTCTCCTCAATCGCGCTCATGCTGATGACACACCTCCTTGGCGGATGAACCCGCGGCAACGAAAACGCCGCATCCCCGAGACAGGGACGCGGCGCACAATCATCCGTCCGCGAACCTCGGTAGGCGGTCACCCATTATCCCGAAGGACCTACTGTCTACGGTTCATCCTGAAATGCTTATCTAGCATACTGCACAGCCGAGGCGCTGGTCAAGCGCCCCGACCTGGCAAATCATTCAGCCGACGCCTCCATCCGCTGCACGTTCACGTGCAGACCCGGCCCCATCGTGGAGCTGACAGATGCGTTGCGGAAGTACTGCCCCTTCGCCGCAGCCGGCTTCGCTTTGCGAAGCGCGTCCACCAACGTCGCGAGGTTCTCCGCCAACTGTTCCGCCGTAAACGAGACCTTACCGATGGGCGCGTGAACGTTTCCGTCCCGGTCCAACCGGTACTCAATCTTACCAGACTTGATCTCGGACACAGCGCGGGCGACATCGAACGTCACCGTACCGGTCTTCGGGTTCGGCATCAACCCGCGCGGGCCCAGGATGCGGCCCAAGCGCCCTACTGCCCCCATCATGTCTGGCGTTGCAACGACGACGTCAAAGTCCAGCCAGCCTTGCGAGACCTTCTGGATGTAGTCGTCGTCGCCGACAAAATCCGCCCCAGCCGTCTCCGCTTCCTTGGCCTTCTCACCCTTCGCAAAGACCAGCACGCGAGCGGTCTTACCCGTTCCGTGCGGCAACACGACCGCGCCGCGGATCTGCTGATCTTGCTTGCGCGGGTCGACGCCGAGGCGAATCGCCGCCTCCACCGTCTCATCAAACTTTGCGGACGCCACTTGCTTCAGCGTTTGCATAGCCTCGACCGGCTCGTACACTTTCGCCCGGTCGACGACTTTCAGCGCCTCGGCTTGGCGTTTGGTCAAACGCGCCAATCCTTTCACCTCCGTGTGGTTTTGCGGCTGTACCAACAGACAGCCTCCCACAGGATCCTGACACAGGTTTGCGTCAGTCCTCCACAACAATGCCCATGCTGCGGGCCGTACCTTCCACCATGCGCATCGCAGCCTCAATGGACGCCGCGTTCAGGTCGACCATCTTCTGCTCCGCAATTTCGCGGACCTTGCTGCGCTTTACGGTCGCGACCTTCTTCTTGTTCGGCTCTGCAGAACCGCTCTCAATGCCCGCAGCCTTCTTCAGCAAGACCGCAGCCGGCGGCGTCTTCAGGTCAAATGTATAGGAACGGTCTTCGTACACGTAGAGCACAACCGGAATGACAAGCCCCACCTGGTCCGCCGTGCGTGCGTTGAACTCTTTGCAAAATCCCATGATGTTACCGACTTGCGCCTGTCCAAGTGCCGGTCCAACCGGGGGCGCCGGGGTTGCCTTGCCTGCAGGAATCTGCAGTTTGACGACCTTCACAATCTTCTTCGGCAACACATCCACCTCCCTTGCGTCATGATGTGGTGTACGGGCAAAGCCCTCCCACTGCGCAGGCGAACACGTCGGCCGCACTGCGACATGTATGGCGAAGAGACGGCTGCGGCGGACTGCAGACGCACGCAGAGCACCTAAGCCAATGTCTGTTCGCCCCAGAAAACGGGTTCGTGCGGCCGATGCGCGTTAGACGCACCGTGCGCAGACCCGAAGTCTGCATGGTCAGGTGAGCTTCTCGACCTGCGAGAAGTCCATTTCCAAGGGTGTTTCACGACCAAACATCGAGACAAGGATCTTCAGTTTCTGCTGGTCTGCACTGATCTCTTCGATGTTGCCGACCATGTCGGCGAACGGGCCATCCACCACGCGAACCACTTCCCCAACGGAGAAGTCGACGCGCACGGGCATTTCCTCTCCACCCATTTGCCGGATGATGGCGTGCACCTCTGAGGGCATCAACGGAACCGGCTTGGAACCGCCGCCGGCGGAGCCGACAAACCCTGTGACCCCCGGTGTGTTCCGCACGACGTACCACGAGTCGTCGGTCATAATCATCTCGACCAAGACATAGCCCGGAAAGACCTTGCGCTGCACAACGCGCTTCTTCCCGTTCTTGATCTCCAGCTCATCCTCCGTCGGTACGAGCACGCGGAAGATCTTGTCCTCCATCCCCATGCTCTGCACCCGGCTCTCGAGGTTCGTCTTCACCTTGTTCTCGTAGCCGGAATACGTGTGGATGACGTACCACTGCTTTTCAAGCTGCTCCATGTCGAGGGCGGTCTGCCCCGCACCTCCTCACCGCAAACATTAGACCACGTGAATCAGCGACAAAACCTTGGAAACACCGAGGTCAAACCCCCAGACCAACAGCGCCATGGCAAAGCACACAATCAAGGCCGCTGCCGTATAGGTGGTGACTTCACGCCGATTCGGCCAACGCACGCGCTTGAGTTCACGGACGCTCTCCCGGAGAAACTGGATCAAGCCGGTCTTGCGCGCCGGCTGCGCGACTTTGTCGCTCGGTTTCGGCTTCGCCATCACACCGACCCCACTTTGGTCCTCGTTGGTCACCGCGTCTCTCGGTGCACCGTGTGTGTCTTGCAGAACCGGCAGAACTTCCTGACCTCAATTCGGTCCGGGTCGTTCTTCTTGTTCTTCACACTCGTGTAGTTCCGCTGCTTGCAGTCTGCGCAAGCAAGCGTAATCACGACGCGCATCCAGGGCACCTCCCCATCCAACCACACATCATAAATAAAGAGGGACTTTGAGCCCCCATAGACTAAGAAAGAGTAGCACAACCGAACTTCCGCTGTCAACCCAGATGAGTTGCCGCGGCCCTGCGTCCTGCAACGCGTCGCCCCGGATGTCCACGACGGTCTTCCGCAGTATCGCCGGAAAACGCGGACGTCATACTTCACCAAGCGGATCTCACCGAAGGGATGGATGTCTTGTAGTCGGCAACTTTTGGGGCATGTTCCAAAACAATGTGCGTCCGAACCCAGTCACACCACGACGTTGCGCAGATTTAAGTACTTCTCCAGCTTGCGTTTGACGCGCTGCAGGGCGTTGTCAATCGACTTCACGTGGCGGTCAAGATCAACCGCAATCTCCTGGTACGAGCGGCCATCGAGGTACAGCATCAGCACTTTACGCTCGAGGTCGCTGAGAAGCTCCGCCATTTTCAGTTCGATGTCGTCAAACTCCTCCTGGTGGATGACGAGTTCCTCCGGGTCACTGACTCGCGCCGCACAGATGACGTCCAGAAGCGTGCGGTCCGAATCCTCGTCGTAGATGGGCTTGTCCAGTGATACGTAGGAGTTCAAAGGGATGTGTTTCTGTCGCGTGGCGGTCTTAATGGCCGTGATGATTTGCCGGGTGATGCACAGTTCCGCGAACGCCTTGAAGGATGTCAATTTGTCCTCGCGAAAATCGCGAATGGATTTATAGAGTCCAATCATGCCTTCTTGAATGATGTCTTCGCGGTCCGCGCCGATTAAGAAGTACGAACGGGCCTTCGCTCTTACAAAATTCCGGTATTTGTGAATCAGGAACTCGAGCGCTTCATCATTTCCCTGATGGACGGCCTCGATTAACTCCTCGTCTGCCCAGTCGTCGAGGGTACGGACGGTAGTGGTGTTACCCTGTGTGGTCAATCGGAAATCACCCCGAATCGGCTGTCCAGATTGCCGCCATTATACATTATGTAATCTATCGAGGTCAACGGAATCTATTGCTGTCTGCGCCACTTTTCAAGAATTTTTGCAACATCCTGTCCAATCCTGTCGGAAATTCTGGTCGGTGCCCCCGCTTGCGACACCGTTTCCGAAGTCTCCTTGCGGATGGCCCGCTTGGCCTCGCGCAACCGGGATAGCAGACCGGACGCGGAAATCCGCAGCGCCCCGCCACCGAAGATCACCTGCTGTTCGGCGTAGTCCGAAGTGGCGACCGTGATGTGTCGAGTTGTGTCGCGCAGCTCGTAGACAAGCCGCTCAATCCGATCATCCGCCGTCTCCTGGTATCCTGTGAAAATCACTCGGATACCGGCCACCTGTTCGTCTCGCTCCGGCCCGGCCGTGTGGTGGGCGTCAAAGACCAGCACGACGGTTTCTCCCGTGTACGCCTGGTACTCGGCGAGATCGTGCATCAGCTGATTGCGCAGCGCCTCGAGGTCCTCCACTCCGGCCAGGCCTTCTTCCCCCACACGGCCCAGCACGTTGTACCCGTCGACCACCAGGCACTTGCTGTGCAGGCGCGTCTTCCTACCGCCGTTGCCGGACGACTTCATACAGCAGGACCCCTGTCGCAACCGACGCGTTCAGGCTCTGTAGGTTGCCGAGCATCGGGATCGACACCAAAAAGTCGCAGTGTTCTTTCAACAGACGGCTCAAACCTTTCCCTTCTGCGCCAATCACGATCCCGACGGGCCCGCGGTAGTCGACCTCCGTATACGTCTGCTTCGCGTCCACGTCTGTTCCAACAATCCAGTAACCGGCGCGTTTCAGAGCCTCGACTGCTTGGACGAGGTTGGCAACGCGCGCCACGGGCACGTACTCCATCGCGCCTGCAGCGGCCTTACCCACCGTCTCGGTCAAGGGGACCGCGCGCCGTTTCGGAATCACGATCCCCTGCGCGCCGGTGGCATCGGCTGTGCGAAGGATGGCTCCGAGGTTGTACGGGTCGGCTACCTCGTCGACGAGCAGGACCAGCGGCGCCTGTCCGGTTTTACGGTGAAGGATGTCGTCGAGGTCCACATAGTCCCTCGGCGCCGCCAACGCCGCGACGCCCTGGTGATGAGACCCTGCCAACTCGTCGAGTCGCGCACGCGGAACCATCTGAACGACCACGCCCAGCGCCCGTGCCTTACCGAGAATCTCGGCAAGGCTTCCGCCTTCCGCCCCCTCCGCAACCAGGAGCTTGTTCAGAGACCGCCCGGCTTTCAGTGCCTCCAGCACCGGGTGACGACCGGATATCAAACTTTGGGCCGACTCTTCCACCAGGGGCCGCCCCTGTCGGCTGGGCCCGGGCTGTGACGCGCCCGATGCGTTGCGACTTCCGACTCGGGGGTTCCGTCGCGTCCGCCCGTCCGATTCAGCGTGTGGCCCGCGCCGGCTCCGGCTGTTCTGACTGCCCAGGGACCTCCCTGGGCGGCTTTCGTTCCGTCGATGTGTGGCCAATCGGTTCAATGCCCCTTCCGCGCAGATTGCGTCGGCTTCTCCGACGCTTGCCAGTGTTCCACATACCCTGCGGCCAGCGCACAGATGGTTTCGAGCCGCTCGAGGTTGGCTTGTCCATACAGGTATCCCAGCAGCGCCTCGAACCCTGTGCTGTGGCGGTAGTCCAAGACGTCCGCGCTCTTGCGGGTGTGAGCCGACTTCGCGTTGCGGCCGCGCCGGAGAATCTGGCGCTCCTCGTCGAGCAGATGGTCCCACAGCGCGTCCGCCAGCCGAGCTTGAACCCGCGCCGAGACGTACCCTGTCGCAGCGCGGTGCAGCTCCGCCGGACGGCGAATACCGCGCTGCAGCACCCGGTTTCGGGCGTATACCTCCCACACAGCGTCCCCAATGTACGCTAAGGCCAGCGGCGAGACCTCAGCCACCTGCCAGCCGTTCATCCGCGGTACCACCGCGTGCCCTGCGCGGTGTCCTCGATGATGATACCAGACGCAGCCAGTTGGTCCCGGATTTCGTCCGCGCGCTGGAAATCCCGGGCCTTGCGCGCCGCATCGCGCTCTGCCAACAGCTGTTCAATCTCCTCTGCGTCTCGTACAGCCGTCGCGTCCAGCTGGAGTTTGATGCCGAGCGGGTTCAGCAGTTCGAGAATGAGCCCTCGCCACGCCGACAAGTCGGCTTCCTGAACGCGGTTTTGCGCGAGGTACGTATTCGCTCGCCGGACCGCCTCGAACACGGCAGCCAAGCCGTCCGCCGTGTTGAAGTCGTCGTCCATGGCATCCGTGAACTGGGCGCGCACAGCTTCGATGGCGGCCTGCGTCTCGCTGCTCACCCCGTCCGCTCGACGCAGGCCCGCTGGCAATTCGGCCAGGCGCTCGCGCCGGTCCTCGAGGTTGCGCACACACCGCTCCATCCGCTCCAGCGCCACTTCTGCCTGATCCATGGCGTCCTCCGTGTAGTTCAGCGGGTGGCGGTACTGGGCGCTGAGGAGAAACAGCCGGATGGCCGGTGCCGGCCGCTTCTCCAAAAGATCTCGCGTCATAATGAAGTTGCCGAGCGACTTCGACATCTTTTCCCCGTTGATGTTGAGCGTCCCGTTGTGCAGCCAGTACCGGGCAAACGGCTTGCCGCTTCGCGCTTCGCTTTGCGCGATCTCGTTCTCATGGTGCGGAAACACGAGGTCGCGCCCACCCGCGTGAATGTCGATCTGCTCACCTAAGTACTTCGCACTCATCACGGAGCATTCGATGTGCCAGCCCGGTCGGCCTGGACCCCACGGGCTGTCCCAGGACTCCTCACCAGGCTTGGCGGCTTTCCAGAGTGCGAAGTCCGTGGGGTCATCTTTGTGTTCCAACACTTGAACGCGGAACCCCGCTTGCATCTCATCGAGCGATTGGCCGGATAGTTTCCCGTATTCCGGGAAAGAGGAGGTGTCAAAATACACGTCCCCATTGCGCTCATAGGCGTGGCCGAGGCGAATCAGGTCCTCGATGAAGCGGATCATGTCGTCCACACACTCCGTCGCACGCGGATGGACGGTCGCCGGTCGAATGTTGAGCGCGCCGGCATCTTTGAAATACTCATCGATATAGTGGTCCGCCACCCAGCGAACGTTCTCGTGCAGTTCATTCGCCCGTTGGATGATGCGGTCATCCACGTCTGTGAAGTTCTGGACAAACCGCACCTCGTACCCACGGTACTCCAGGTAACGCCGTATGGTGTCGAACACCACAAACATCCGCGCATTGCCGACGTGAAACAGGTTGTACACGGTCGGCCCGCACGCGTAAAACCGAACTTTGTTCGGCTCAATCGTCTCGAGGATCTCCTTCTGTCCAGACATCGTATTGTACAACCGGATGGTCACACTGATTCCCCTTTCTGCAGCGAATGGCACTGCCACCGCCGTCGCGGCGCCACATAAGCGGGCCCGCGACTATACGCCCCGTTTCGGCTGAAGCAGCACCACGGCCTGCGCTGCGACGCCCTCGCGCTGCCCGATGAAGCCCAGCCCTTCCATCGTCGTGGCTTTCACGCTGACCTGCTCGACAGTACAGCCCAGGGCCTGCGCCAAGTTCGCTCGCATCTGTTGCTTGTACGGCGCTAAGCGGGGCACCTCAGCCAATACCATCAGGTCGAGGTTGCCGATTTCATAGCCCGCAGCCTCCATCTTCGACCGAACCTGTCGGAGCAACAGGATACTGTCCGCTCCGCGGTAGCGCGGGTCTGAGTCCGGAAAATGATGCCCGATATCCCCCAGCGCCAGCGCTCCGAGCACCGCGTCCATGGTCGCGTGCGCGACGACGTCCGCGTCCGAGTGCCCCGCCAGTCCCACCTCGCAGGGGATATCCACGCCGCCGAGGACCATCCGCCGCCCGCGTTCGGTCGGATGCACGTCAAACCCAAACCCGATCTTCACGCACATCCCCCCATCTTTGCGCTGCCAACCAACGCGCATAGTCCCAATCGCCCGGCACCGTGATCTTTGGGTTCGGATACGCAGCGGCCACCCACGCGACGGCCAACCCTGCCGCCTCCAGCAGAGACGCGTCGTCGGTCGCCGCTGCCAATTGCGCCGACGGCGCATGCAAGTAGTGTCGTTCGAGCCACGACCACCGAAACACCTGAGGGGTCTGAGCCAGGGCCAACTGGTCTCGGGGAACCGTGCCGGCGATATACGTCCCTTCAATCCGTTTAACCGTATCCGCACAGGCCTGACCGAGGATGGCGCCTCCCGCTTCGGACGCCGCAGCCACCACGCGCCGGACGTCGTTCGGATGGACGAAAGGCCGGGCCGCATCGTGAATCGTCACTAGGTCCGCCGGGTCCGGCGTGCGGTCCACCAACGCGGCAAGACCACATTGCACCGAGTGCGAACGGCTATCGCCGCCGGTGACCACCTTCACCACGTGAGGGGACACGGCGTGGGCCTGTGCACGAACGTCCGCCTCGTCCCCCTTCGGAACCACGAGGATGACGCCACCCACACCTCCATCGATCAGCGCCTGAAGCGCTCGCTGCCAGACCGGCGCGCCGACGAGCTGCAGGAACTGCTTCTTCGCCCCAAACCGAGAGCCACTCCCGCCCGCCAGCAGAACGCCCCAAATCAATCCGCTTCGCCCCCGCTTTACCGGAAAGGACCGGCAACGCATGCCGGTCCTCCACCCGAAAAATCGTTTCGATCTATTGTACATCGGAAAGCGCGGATTTCAACAGGGCGCAAACTGGGCTGCCCTCCACGGCCGCTCCGGGCTCGCCTGCAACCTCGGCCCAAGCATCGGTCAGAGGGCTTTCTCCAGCAACTTCGGCTTCGCGAAAATCATGCGGCCGGCGGACGTCTGCAACACGCTCGTCACGGACACGTCGAGCTTGCCGCCGATGTACTCGCGGCCTCCCTCGATGACAATCATCGTCCCGTCATCCAGATATGCCACGCCTTGGTTGTATTCCTTGCCATCCTTAATGACCTGGACCGTCAGTTCCTCACCCGGCAACACCACAGGTTTGAGGGCGTTCGCGAGGTCGTTGATATTCAGCACCTGGACGCCTTGTAACTCGCACACCTTGTTCAGGTTGAAGTCATTTGTGACAACCTTGCCTTGATTCTGCTTCGCGAGCCGGACCAGCTTGCTGTCCACCTCCTGCAGGTCGTCAAAGTCAATCTCGAGGACCTGAACCTTCACCTTTGATTCCTTCTGGATACGGTTCAGCACGTCGAGCCCGCGTCGCCCGCGGTTCCGCTTCAACACATCCGATGAATCCGCGATGTGTTGAAGCTCCGCCAGCACGAACGAAGGGATGACCAACACGCCGTCGAGGAATCCGGTCTCCACCAAATCCGCGATGCGACCGTCGATGATCACGCTGGTGTCGAGCAACTTCGCCTCCCCAGGGCGGAAGCCACCTTTCTTGTCCCGGTCCTTCGCGCGGTCCTTATCCTTCGACCCAATCTTCCCGGAGAACAAATTCACCAGGTCCTCACGCTTCGTGAACCCGATGCGCAAACCGAGGTACGCCAACAGGATACTGACGAAAAACTGAACGGGAATGCCGACCACTGGGATGACGCGCAGTTCCGGCGCAAACAGATACGCGACGAGCAGGCCAATGACCATGCCGATGGTGCCGCCGAGGATATCCGCCAGCGGTGTCCGCTGTAGCCGGTCTTCCAGCCACTTGATGAGCGCCGTGACGTAGTTGACCAACCAAACGGTGCCGAGGATAAAGACGCTTCCGCCGAGGACCGCCCCAAACCAAGCCCACTTAAAGGGCGGGAAATCCATGTGGAAAACGTCAACAAATAATGCCGGCGCAAATGCGTATCCGAGCGCAACGCCAATGACGGTAAAGAAGAGTTGCACCAATCTCTTGACCATCCCATTCACCTCCTACCGTCAGTATGGTCAAAAGGCTGTTCCTGCAAACTGACAATCCCGCCTCGGCAACCGCATCGTGCACCGGTGCAGGCTGGGCGGGTCGGAAGATGAAACACTCCGAGCTATGAGTCCAGATAATTGACCACAATCCCAGTGTAACATCGGTTGGGAAACCCGTCAAAAGGCGCACGAAGGAGATGGCCCGCGGTGGAAGGTCGGAGGGAAGAAGCGGGGCGGCGCCTACTTCGAGTGGCTCTCCGCTATCCCGGTCTCCGAATCCTTCCCGCGGTGCGTCCGCCGCACGATACGCCACACCCCGTAGAGTGCGTACACAGCCAGAGGGATGAAGATGAGCCGGTTCACAACCGCATGGTGAAAGCGAAACAGCAGATAGACGAGGATGGCCAGCAAGGGCACCATCACAATGGCGGATTTCGGGAAACCGATCTTTTTGAAATTCGGATAGCGGACCGTACTGACCATGAGGAGCGACAAAAGCACCATCGCCAGCGGCAGAACGACGGCGTCGTACGCGAGCAGGTTCCGGTACAGGGCCATGGTGGCCAGGATGCCGCCCGCCGCCGTGATGGGCAGTCCGACAAAGTAGCGCGTGGTGCGGTGCTCCACGTTGAAACGGGCGAGGCGGAGGGCACCGCACACCGGAAACAGCAGACCCACTGCGATGCCGAGCCATCCCTCGTACTGAAGAATCGTTTGGTACATGATGAAGGCGGGCGCGGCGCCAAAGGTCACAATGTCCGACAACGAGTCCAACTCACGGCCGAATGCACTTTCCGCGTGCAACCAACGGGCCACTCGGCCATCAAAACCGTCGAGAACCATGCCGATGACGACGAGCAGCGCCGCATCCGCCACGTGGCGGTGAGCAGAAAGTCCCATAGCCGCCATCCCCAGCACGAGGTTGGTAATGGTAAAGAGACTTGGAATGGATTTTTTGAACAATGGACCTCCCCCTCGGTTGACGAGCCTGGCCGAGCCCCCGACGATGACGGTCTTCACTGAATCCGGCGCTCATCACCGACCGTCCGTTCTCTCTATTGGTTCCTACAGGTGCCGGTCGATGAACACCTGCTCCTGGATTCGCTTCAACCCGTCCCGGATGGTCCGAGCGCGGACCGCTCCAATGCCCTCCACCTGATCTAATTCATCGATGGAAGCGGACAGCACCTTGGACAAACCGCGAAAGTGATCCACCAAATTTTCTATCACCGGTTGCGGCAAGCGGGTAATCCGGCTCAGAATGCGGTAGCCCCGGGAGAGCACCGGCTCCTCCGCCAGGTTGACCGCATTCGAGTACCCCAGCGCAGCCGCCAAGATCTGCCCATCGAGCAGGGCGTCTGCCGGCAGTTCGTGCAAGCGAGCCAGCACCTGATGAGGGGTCTCCTCCGGCTTCAGAATGGCGTAGTCTTTGACCAAGAGATACGCCTCTTCGTCGACTTTCGAAACCAATTCATCCAGCTGCATGCTGATGAGTCGGCCTTCTGTCCCCAACTCTGTGATGTACCGGCGAATCTCGGACTTAATCCGCAAGACCATCTCGACGCGCTGCAGCACCATCGTGACTTCCTGCAGCGTGACAAGTTCCTCGAACTCGAGGGCGCTCAGGTTCGTGAGCGCTTGATCCAACACCGATTTGTATTTTTCAATTGTCTGAATGGCTTGATTCGCCTTCGCCAAGATCACGCTGATATCGCGCAGGGCGTAACGATAGTTGCCTTGGTACAGCGTGATGACGTTTCGCCGCTGAGAGATGCAAATCACCAGTTGACCGGTCTGCTTCGCGACCCGCTCCGCGGTCCGGTGCCGAGTACCGGTCTCGGAACTGGGGATGGACGGGTCAGGGCTCAGATTGGTGTTGGCGTGCAGCACGCGCTTCAGGTCTTCGCTTACGACGATGGCCCCATCCATCTTCGCCAGTTCGTACAAGTGCGACGGCGTCAGTTCACACTGAATCGGAAAACCGCCGTCCATGAGGCGAAGGACTGCCTCTGTCGCACCGACGACAATCAGTCCCCCCGTCTTGGCCCGCAGGATGTTCTCAATCCCTTCCCGCAAGGCCGTGCCCGGAGCCACCAGGCGAAGGATTTTGTGAATCGTCGTCTCGCGAAGATTCTCGTCCCGCATCGCGCCACCTCGAGAGAAAGGTCCGTTACACACACATCGAATACGCCCATTTCAAAACACTTGCTGCATCGCCTCGGCCAGCGTCGATACGCCGACCACATCCATCCCAGCTGGCGGCTTCCAGCCGCGCAGTCCGTGTCTCGGCACGATGCAGCGAGTGAACCCCAACTTGTGCGCCTCGTGCACGCGCTGATCTAGCTTCGAGACCGACCGTACCTCACCGGTGAGTCCCACCTCGCCGATGAACACATCGTGGTTGGAAAGAGGCTGGTCCTGAAGGCTGGAGGCCAACGCCACGGCAATCCCCAGGTCTGCCGCCGGCTCGTCGACGTGCACCCCGCCCGCAAAGTTCACGTAGGCGTCGCACATCTGCAGGCGGAGTCCGAGGCGTTTTTCCAACACCGCCAAAATGAGACTGACACGGTTGCTGTCCGCACCCGTCGTCATACGGCGGGGTGTACCGAAGCTCGTCGGTGCGACCAGCGCCTGAACCTCGAGCAGCAGGGGGCGGGAACCTTCGACCGCTGCTACGACGGCGGAGCCTGCCGCAGCCGTCGCGCGTTCCGAGAGGAACATCTCCGACGGGTTGGCGACCTCCTCCAAACCCCTTTGTTTCATCTCAAACACGGCGATCTCGTTGGTTGAACCAAAGCGGTTCTTGACCGCGCGGAGAATCCGGTACGCATGGTGCCGATCTCCCTCAAAGTATAGTACCGCGTCGACCATGTGTTCAAGGAGCCTGGGCCCGGCGAGATTGCCCTCCTTTGTGACATGGCCGACGATAAACACGCCGATGTTCTCTCGCTTCGCGATCCGCAACAGGACACTGGTGCACTCCCGCACCTGCGACACAGAACCCGGCGCGGATGTGATGGCCGAACGGTACACCGTTTGGATAGAATCCACAATGAGGAAATCGGGTTTCGTCTCTTCCGCCACATGCGAGATATGGTCCAGGTCTGTCTCGGCGAGCACCAGCATGCCGGCATGCGCGACGCCAATCCGCTCGGCACGCAGTTTCAACTGCGCTGCAGATTCCTCTCCGGATACGTACAGGACGCGGTGGCCCTGCCGGGCCAGCTCATACGAGGACTGCAGCAGGAGTGTCGATTTGCCAATCCCGGGGTCTCCCCCAATCAGCACCAGCGACCCGGGAACCACGCCGCCTCCCAACACCCGATTGTACTCTTGAATCCCGGTCGATATGCGCTGCTCCTGTTGCGGCGGGATCTCCGTGATGGGTTTGGCTGACGCCCCAGTCGAGGTCCGCAGGCCGGATGCACCGCGCTCCGCGACCCATTCCTCGACAAAACTGTTCCAGGTCCCGCACTGAGGGCAGCGCCCATTCCACTTCGGCGACTCGTATCCACAGTTCTGACAGACAAACTTCGTGGTTGGTTTGGCCATCGAACCTCTCCCGTCTCCGCCCCGTCCCAATCCGGACAAGCCTCGTGTTCATCATCATAGCGCAGGGGGCCAGGAAAAGTCAGGACCCCCAGAGGAGAAACTCGGGGGTCCCGGGCCATCGTTTTGGAGCAAGGTCAGTGCGCCTCTGCAGGTTCCGCGCTCGGCTGAATGACCAATCCCGTCTCGTTCGCGTCAATGGTGACGTGGTCGCCGCGCTTCACCGTACCGCTCAGGAGGGCCTCCGACAGCCTATCTTCGATGTGCCGCTGAACCGCCCGCTTCAGTGGCCGCGCACCGTACTGCGGGTCAAAGCCTTCCTTCGCGAGAAACGCCTTCGCCGCGTCCGTCAGCGCGAACGAGATCTCCTGCTCCGCAAGCCGCTTCTGCAACTCCTTCACCATCAAGTCGACGATGTGGCCAATCTGCTCTTCGGACAGCGGGTGGAAGACGATGATCTCGTCGATCCGGTTCAGGAACTCGGGCCGGAATGTCTTCTTCAGTTCATCCATGACCTTCGACTTCATGTCCTCATACTGCGACGCGGTATCCGGCTTGAATCCGAGCGACCCACCCTTGCGAATGGCCTCCGCCCCGGCGTTTGACGTCATGATGATGACCGTGTTCCGAAAGTCTACTGTGCGTCCCTTCCCGTCAGTCAACCGACCGTCGTCCAACACCTGTAAGAGGATGTTGAAGACTTCCGGATGGGCCTTCTCGATCTCGTCAAATACAATCACGGAATACGGCTTGCGCCGGACCTTCTCGGTCAACTGGCCACCTTCCTCATACCCGACGTAGCCGGGAGGGGAGCCGACCAGGCGAGCGGTCGAATGGCGCTCCATGAACTCCGACATGTCGACGCGGATCATCGCATCCTCGTCGCCAAACATCGCTTCCGCGAGGGCACGGGCCAATTCTGTCTTACCGACTCCCGTCGGGCCGAGGAAGATGAAGGAGCCAATCGGACGCTTTGGATCTTTGAGCCCAGCCCGCGCCCGCCGGATGGCGCGCGCAACCGCGGTGACCGCCTCGTCCTGCCCGACGTAGCGGCTGTGCAAGATCTGCTCCATGTTCATCAGCCGCTCGGATTCCTCCTGCTGCAACTGCTTGACGGGAATCCCGGTCCACGCGGCCACAATGTGCGCGATGTCCTCCGCTTCCACCCGGATGTCATGGTTCTCCTGCGTCTGCTTCCATTCGTTCTTTCGCGACTCCAGCTCTTGCTTGAGCTTCTGCTCCTGATCGCGCAGCGCGGCCGCCTTCTCAAACTCCTGGCTCTGTACCGCCGCGTCTTTCTCGCCGCGGATCCGCTCCAGCTGCGCCTCCAATTCCTTGAGGTTCGGCGGTGCCGTGTGGCTCTGCAGCCGGACCCGCGACGCGGCTTCATCAATCAAGTCGATAGCCTTGTCGGGAAGGAATCGATCCGTAATGTAGCGGTCGGACAACCGCACGGCCGCCTCGAGCGCCTCGTCCGTAATCTTGACGCGATGGTGCGCCTCGTACCGGTCGCGCAGGCCAGCGAGGATTTGAATCGCCTCTTCCGGGGACGGTTGATCCACCGTGATCGGCTGAAAGCGGCGCTCCAGGGCAGCGTCCTTCTCGATGTGTTTCCGGTACTCGTCGAGCGTCGTCGCCCCGATGCACTGCAGCTCCCCGCGAGCAAGCGCCGGCTTGAGGATGTTCGACGCGTCGATGGCGCCTTCAGCCCCACCTGCTCCAATCAGCGTGTGCAGTTCGTCGATGAACAGGATGACGTTGCCCGCGTGCCGAATCTCCTCGGTGATCTTCTTCAGGCGATCTTCGAACTCTCCGCGGTACTTGGTCCCCGCGACGACTGTGCCCATGTCGAGCACCATCACGCGCTTGTTGCGCAGCGTCTCCGGGATGTCCCCTGCGACAATCCGCTGCGCCAACCCCTCGGCGATGGCCGTCTTTCCGACGCCAGGTTCGCCAATCAGCACCGGGTTGTTCTTGGTGCGGCGGGAGAGCACCTGAATCACCCGCTCAATCTCGCTGCTCCGCCCAATCACCGGGTCCAGTTTGCCATCTCTCGCCATCTGCGTCAGGTCCCGGGCAAGCGCATCCAGCGTCGGCGTCCCTGCAGACGACTCCTTGTCACTGCTCGCCTCCGCCAGATCTCCCCCCAGGAGCTGCAGAACCTGCTGCCGGGCTTTCGACAGGCTGATGTTCAGGTTGGCGAGCACGCGGGCGGCGACGCCCTCTCCCTCGCGGATGAGGCCGAGCAGGATGTGTTCCGTTCCGACGTAACTGTGGTTCAACTTCCGGGCCTCGTCGATGGAGAGCTCGATGACGCGTTTGGCCCGCGGCGTGTACGTCATGGCGCCCGTCTGACTCTGGCCGGTGCCGATGATGCGCTCGACTTCCGACTGAATCTTTTCCGCGCTGACGCCGAGCGACGTCAGTGCCTTTGCTGCAATCCCTTCGCCTTCACGCACCAAGCCAAGCAGGATGTGCTCCGTCCCCACGCCCGGATGCTTCAGGCGGGCAGCCTCCTCCTGCGCCAAGGCCAGGACTTTCTGGGCTCGCTCGGTGAACCGTGTGTACATATCAATGCACCTCCGTATCGTCAAGCCTGAGTCGTTCGCGAATCAGCGCGGCGCGGCGGATGTCCCGCTCCCCTGGGGTCAGTTCCTCGCGGAAGTACTTTTGGAGGAACGCGGGTTGCGTGACGACCATCAGTTCCTTCAGGATGGACGCCGAAACACCGCGGATGATACCGAGATCAATCCCGAGACGAACGTCCGAGAGCCGCTGCAGCGTCTCTTTGGAATCCATCTTCCTGGCGTAGGCGAGAATCCCAAACGACCGGCAGACCCGGTCTTCTAAATCTCCCCGGTTCTGACTCAGCAACGCGCGACGAGCGGCTCGTTCGTGCTCAATGAGTTGGTGGACGATGCTGCTCAAGTTGCCGATGATCTCTTCTTCGGTTTCGCCCAGGGTGATTTGGTTTGATACCTGGAACAGATTCCCGACGGATTCGCTGCCCTCTCCGTAGATACCGCGGACCGTCAGCCCGACTTGAGAGACCGCCGACAACATGCGATGAATTTGTCCGGTCAACACGAGTCCCGGCAGGTGCATCATGACCGATGCACGAATCCCCGTGCCCACGTTCGTCGGACAGGCTGTGAGGTAGCCGTAGCGCTCGTGGAAGGCGTACGGCAATAGCGACTCCAGGGCGTCGTCGACGCGATTCGCTTGCTGCCACGCCTCTGCCAGGCGAAAACCGGGCATGATGCACTGTATTCTCAGGTGATCTTCCTCATTCACCATGATACTCATCACTTCGTCGTCCGTCAGTGCAATCGCGCCGTGCTTCACCTGCTCGGCCAAATCCCGGCTCATGAGGTGTTTCTCCACCAACATATAGCGGTCGAGTGCCGACAGGTCCGAGCACCGGACGAACTCGAACCGCCCAATCTGCTGCACGGATTTGTTCGACAAGGCCTGTTGCACGAGGTGTATCACCTCGTCGGCGTGACTATCGGTCTGCAGGACCGGAAACGGAATATCTTGCAGATTCCGCGCAATCCGGATGCGGCTGGTGACGATGATGTCGTCGTCCGGACCACCACCGCGAATCCACTGGCTCATCCCGTG
The DNA here is from genome assembly GCA_023511295.1 of Alicyclobacillus sp. Lineage (GTDB taxonomy): Bacteria > Bacillota > Bacilli > Alicyclobacillales > Alicyclobacillaceae > JAIMBT01. Next base: position 2,342 of record JAIMBT010000026.1, on the reverse strand, counting down.
CTGTAAGAATTCCCCGAGCGACATCTACCGCCCCTCCTCTCCGCCAAATTGACTCTCCAATCGGCGAATCTCATCGCGAAGCTTGGCTGCCTGCTCAAACTGTTCGAGTGCAACGGCCCGTTGAAGCTCTTGGCGAAGTTGTTGCAGGCGCTTGCGTGCGTGGACCTGTTCGCCCGCACGAAGCGGCACCTTCCCCGTGTGCGTTTCGCTCGATTGGATGCGGCGCAGGAGCGGATCGAGCCGGGCGGAAAAACTATCGTAGCAATCCGGGCAGCCGAACCGCCCAATCTGCGTGAACTCGGTATACGACATCCCACACGTCTCGCACCGTACCGGTGCACCCGCCGGGACCGGCACGCCAGGCGAGGATTCCATGTTCAACAACCCGCTCAACAGATGGTTGAAGTTAAACGCCTGTGCAGCTTTCGCGAAAAAATCGCCCTTCTCTTGCGCACACTGCTCACACAGGTGATACTCGCTCTTCTCGCCGGAGACAATCTTCGTAAAGTGAACCGTGGCCGGTCTCTGCTTGCACTGTTGACAAAGCACTTCCGCCACACCTCCGTGTGTTCGGTTCGCGACAGTCGATGTTCGCTGACGAACTGTTCACCGCCCATGCACCTACTCTTCCTCGGTCACAGCCAACGCCAGAAGCGCCGCGGAAAGCAACCTGGCGCGGATTTCGTCGCGCGTCGGCAACTCGGCGTGCAGCACGTCGCGCCGAATGACCGCTCGCAGCATCGCCGCCTCACGGGCCGTCAGAAGCCGTTCCTCCGCCAGTCGTTCGATGACGCCTTCCGCTTCTCGCTGCGTGAGTTTCGATCCGATGGATCTCGCCACCCCGAGCAACGGCTGCTCGGAAGAGAGCTCGACCTTGCGGATGCGGATGTATCCGCCGCCGCCCCGCTTGGACTCGACCAGGTAGCCGTGCTCGAGCGAAAAACGCGTCGCGATAACGTAGTTGATTTGCGATGGGACGCACTGAAACAGATCTGCCAACTCGCTGCGCTGCAGCTCGACAAGGCCGTTACTCTGGCGCAAAATCTGCTTCAGATAACCTTCGATGATGTCAGAGACGTTTTGCCCCAAAGGACTCCCCCCTCCGATGTATTCGCCCGCGCGGGCTTCACCTCCCGCGCCACGCATCCGCCGGCCGGTAAGGTCCCGCACCGAGGTTCCCATTTGACTTTGACTTTTGTTGACTTAATTATACCGTGGAGCCGTTGGAGATCAACCCACGATTCACCGAAAGTGTGCGTTCTTCGCACCACGATTCACGGAAAATGTGCGTTCTTCGCAGCAGGTTAGGCGGATACAAACAGCCGGGAGGTCGGGATGCACCCGCCGGAGTGATGCGGCGGATGACCTAACTTCAGCATGGCCACATCGTGCGACTCTGATACGATGCAGCCAGCGGGATCAGGCCCGGCGGGCCGGGTGAACGCGACATTGACCTTGTCCCTTCTGGCCAGTAAACTCAAGTCTAAACGGAATTTTCGCCCCAGTCTTCGGACCGAAGGTATGCGGAGTCGGGTATTCCGAATCATCCTGCAGGGTGGGAGTGCGATGACGACCAACCGTCAAAAGGAGATCGCCTTGGCAGCCATCAAGCTGTTTGAGCAGAAAGGATACCATGCGACATCCGTTCAGGACATCGCGGACGAGGTGGGCATTCAGAAAGGCAGTCTGTACCACTATATTCACTCAAAAGAAGACCTGTTGATGCAGATTGCCTATGAGGCCATCGTCGAGTTCAATCAGAACCTCGAACACATCCTCCACACAGAGGAAACCTCTCGAGACAAGCTCATCCAGGCGATTGAGAACCACCTTACGGTGTCCGTCTCCAACCTTGAGACCACGACGGTGCTCCTGCGGGAGGCATTCTCTCTGGGCGACCAGACACATAAGGTGATTCAAGACCTCACGGATAAATACGTCGATCTCTGGACGCAACTGCTTCAGGAGGGTATCGACCGCGGCGAATTCGAGTGCCCCCATCCGAAGATTGCGGCGCTGGCGCTGCTGGGGGCGTGCAACTGGGTGTATCGGTGGTACAAAGAATCCGGAGCGTTGTCGGCGGCAGAGATTGCAGGCGTGTTCTCACACATCTTTCTCAACGGCCTCTTCAAAGGCAAACCGAAGGCGTAAGGGAGCGTCCGCTTCGTGACGTCGCCGCAGCGGATGTACGGCAGTGGGAAAGCGCTGGGAAACGACGGTGACGGCCGGTGGCCGCGGTGCCAACTCGCCGCCGTCCTCCGAGGCGCCGCAACACAAACAGGCCTCACACCCGTGGTCGGATGTGAGGCCTGTCTGCCGTTTCGCCCGCCTGTACTGGCGGA
>JAIMBT010000025.1 GCA_023511295.1 Alicyclobacillus sp. | reverse complement strand
CTTGGCGTTCGGGTTGATATCCATCGTGATGGTCTTCTTGTCGGCAGACCAGGTCCATTTCTGGATGATGTCCGGGACGAAGTTCAGGTCCTTGTCGACCGTCAGCAGCGGATCAAACGCGTAGCTCACGACGTTCGCCGTGTACAAGCTGGAGTCCATGTCCGGAATCAGCTCATCGTTGTACTTGGTACCCTGGGCCATCGTCAAGGTGCCGCCGTCCACGGCCTGGCCGGTGGTCCCTGTCGCGTTGCCCGCGGCGTTGTTCCCCCCGGCTCCGCCGTTGCCCGTCGTGTTCGTGCCACCGCAGCCTGCCACCAGCATGGTTAGCGAGGCCGCCATGGCGACGGTTGCCCATGCGGACTTTCTCATGCGGTTCATGTCTTGACCCCCATCCTCTCTTGTTGTCGTCCAGATCATCCCTTAGGTTGAGGATCTGAGGCCGGATCGATACGCTCATGGGTCGGTCCGGTGTGTCGCTTGGCCAAGCGAGCGCGCCCCGGCAGTCCATGGCGCCGGGCCACGGAATACTGTACCACTTCCGCCCAACCAGTTCCACAGGTGTTGATAGGGTTGCCCACAAGCGCTCCCTGGTCAGGTACACTGTAAAGGTCTGCGTCGGTCGGTTGAAGTCCCGGGGATGGTGCAAGCGGCGCGGACATCCGAAGAGTCCACTGAAAACCAGGGAGGGGATGCTGGTGGCGCAGGAAGCCTGGAGATGGTTACTGGCCCATTTGACCGATGAAAGCCTCGCAAATCTAGCTCGTCAAACCAAAGTCAAAGTAGACGGATTTCGGTCCATCACATCTGAAAATGTCAAGAAAATTCGGCCGCTCTTGGTGCAGCGGCTGCTGTTGCGGCTGCGAGATCCGCGCCATGTGCCGACGAGATCAAATCCCGAGTGGGACGCCATCCGCGCGAAGACGGAGGAAGAGCTCCTGGCCGAATTGCAGACGGGCCAGCGCGCGGCGGAAGTGATGCTCGCGTTGCTGACGAGCCCAGATGCAGGCCACCGCGTGACGGCAGACAAGCTGTTGGAGCGCGCCCAGGCTCTGACCGACAAGGGGGCAGAGCGGACAGTCGAAGGCGTGGACCGTTCCGAGGAAGATTCGGCCGCGACCTCCGGTTCTGATCTGCCTGAGCAGAGTGCCCCTGCAGCCAGCGACAGCCAATTGCGCAAGCTGGAGCGAAAACTCCGCGCGAGCCAGGCGCGGGCTGACCAGCTTCAACAGGAACTGTCTAATCAAAAGAAGACATTCGAAAGCGAATTGAAGGCACTGCGGGCGAGCCTGCAGGAACTGAATCGCGAGTTGGAAGCGGAACGACGAGCGCGTGCCGCGGTCCAGGCATCGCGCGAAGAGGCGGAACGAGCTGCAGCGAAGTGGGAACGCGAAGCCGGCCAGTACAAAGAGCAGGTGGCAAAGCAGCAGATGATGGTGGATGAGCTGCACAAGCAGTTGGCAATGATGGACCGTTCCGCGATGGCCGATGCGTTCAGCCGCGCGGAGGCGGAGCGGGCCCAGCGAAGCGTAGCGGCGGGGGGTGAACCGGCATCGCAGACAGATGCGGGACGGAATGCAGAGGGGCCCAACCGGTTGGAACGGCCTTCGGGCGGTCGCGGGGCGCCGGTTGTGGCACGTCGATTGCCGACGGTCGCTCTCGTTTGTCGGCGAACGAAAGCGACAGAGGATGTTTGCCGGACGCTGCGGTTCCATATTCAACTGGTTGACGTGGACGAGCTGAGTCAGATACTGCAGTCCCCAGAGCAGGTGGCTGCATTCGACGAGTTCTGGCTGTTGACCCATGAGACGACCGCTCGGCAACAGCGGAACGTTCGCCGGGCGGTACCCACAGGGGCCTTGCGCGAGTTCCACAGCCATTTGGAATTACAAAACTTCGTGAATGCCTGAACAGGAGGCTCTCTGGTGCAAAACAAGATTTGGGATGTAGACGTGCTCGGCGTGCTGGCCGAGGAAGAGTACGTTCGCGACCGAACCGGCAGGTCGAACTGTTTCATTAATACACAAAACGTGATTCAGTTCCTCGTGCGACTCGTGTCAAAGCCGCCGGAAACCTTTCCGAACGAGACGCTGTTCACCGGCTTCGCGACGAGCCTCGAACCGTACGGCTTTGAGGACCGCCCGTGGGAAGACGACGAGACGCGCAAGCGGCTTTTGCTGAATTTCATGGAAGCGAAGATGTTGATCTTCCAGCCACAGCGCAAGGTGCGGCCAGACGGCGACTACTTCAATATGTTCGATGTGCGAACCTGCGCGAAAACGGAGGCGTACACGCCGCAGACCGCTTACGTTCCCATCCCGATTTTCTCCGAAGGCAAGCACGCCGCATCGGAGGCGGAGTTTTTGGACCGCTTGCAGAACAACCGCTACATCGGGCGAGTGGAGCACATCTCCACAGAACCGAACGACACCCCACAGTACGTGCTCTGGCGGGGGGCGGATGGGCAGCTCGCGGTATACGGGCCGTTTGACAAGCACCTGTACGCGCAGGGGGGCTTTTCACTCCGCTATACGCGCCTCATGAAGGCGGAATTTCGCGAGGCCTGGTTTGACGACGCCGTCTTCGAACCAAACCGCCAGGACATCCTGTTTGTGAGTCTGGATATCTACAACCAACTGGCGGAGGTCGTGAATCCACAGACCGAAGCCGATGGCGGGGCGGAGGTGGCAGCGGCCGCTGCGGGTCTGGCAGTGGGCGGCAGCGGACATGCCGTGGCAGCACGGCCCAGTCCGGAAGCCTTCGGATTGGGCGACGCGGCGGCCGGCCCGAGCGCTGAACCGCGTGCCGACGCAGACGTGGGTTCCAGCGGGATGGGCAGCGGACCTGCGGGCGAACGTCTTGCGCCGGCCCCAGAAGGGGGACGAGCGGCCCGGGATGACGGTGACGGCCGAGCGGTCAGCGAGGGACCTTCAGACGGCGCCATGAGCGGACCGACCTTTGCGGGGGGTCTCTGGAACACACCAGAAGACGCGGAGGGCCCCGCGGCGGACGAGCGGCGGCGCGACGCCGATGAGCATCCGGAGGCCGTGTTCCTTGAGCAGTTCGCGCAGCAGGCCCGCGACCGCAACCTGTTGTACCGCGAGGAGGACTTGGTCAATTTCCACACGGCGATGAAGTCGTCGACGCTGGTCATTCTGGCGGGAATGAGCGGCACCGGAAAGTCGCGGCTGGTTGAGGTGTACGGCCGCACGCTCGGCATGGACAACGAGCAGTTGAACATCATCCCAGTGCGCCCGTCGTGGACGGACGATGCGGACCTCATTGGCTACGTCGACTCCATCCATAACGTCTACCGACCGGGGGATTCCGGCTTGGTCGACACCTTGATTCAGGCCGAGAACCATCCGGAGAAGCTGTACATCATCTGCTTCGACGAGATGAACCTGGCCCGGGTGGAGCACTACTTCTCGCAGTTCCTGTCCGTGTTGGAACAGCCGGAAGGGCGGCGCGAACTTCGCCTGTACAATGAAGAATTGATGACGCGCCTCTACAATTACAAGGAGTACAGCCCGTCCATCACCATCGGCAACAATGTGATGTTCGTCGGCACCGTCAACCTGGATGAGTCGACCTATCACTTCTCCGACAAAGTTCTGGATAGGGCGAACGTGATCTCGCTGCAGATGCGTCCGTTCGCGCTGTTGAAAGATCTCGGCGAACGCCGCTTCGAGAAGGGCATTCGGCGGCAGTGGACGGCGCGCGAGTACGCGGACTTCCGCAACTCGTCCGACGCGCTGCAGCTCACGGACGACGAGTTGGCGCTGCTTGACGAGTTGCACCAGACGTTCCAGGCGGTGGACCCGAATCGAGGCATCGGTTACCGCGTGGTCCGTCAGATGGACGCCTACTTGAAGAACCTGCCGCAGGGAACCGCGCTGGACCGCAGGACGGCGTTCGACCTGCAGCTTGTGCAGCGCGTGTTGACCAAGGTCCGCGGCTCGGAGGACGAATTGCAGCTGCTGGTCGGCAGATATCATCCCGAGCGGCAGACGGTCGTCGACAGTCAGATCCTCGACTGCCTCAACCGCCACCACACGGTGTCTGACTTCGCGCAGACACGCAGTGTAATCTCACACAAAGCGAAAGAGCTGAGACTGCATGGATACACGTTCTGACCCGTCCGCGGCCATGAGGGTGTCCGCCCTGTCGACGGGAGGACCGCCCTCGAGGCCTCTGCCGTTCCGGGTGCACTTCCTGCTCGGGCCGGAAGGACACCCCAACCGGCTCATTCCCGTCGCTCGGTTCGCCCCACCCGAGGTCCCGCTGGAGCAGCTCGACATCGGGGCGCGGTTGCGGGAGAACACGCCGCTCGAGGTGGTGTTCCAGGCTGAGGACCCGGACGCTCGGCTGTACATGGACGGGCTGGAGATGTTGGCAGAGCGGGAGGTCGAGATTGATCCCGCCGGACGCCCGTACCTGGAACCATCCTCCCAGCCACGGGTGCTGTACGCCCCGTCCAACGAGTATTACCCGTATATTCCCGGGTACTATCGGCTGGAGGTGGAGACGGGCGGGCAGCGCTACCGGACGCTTGTGCAGATTGAGCCGAGCCGCATCACGCGTGCTCAGTGGGAAGTGATGCGCGACGAGTTGAACGCGCAACTGACCGGCCTTGCCGAGACCCTCGTGCGGCGGCATATCGGCGTCGGTGACGACGTCACACGGGCCTTTCCCGCTGCGCTGTTGCACCGGTTCCTGGTGGTCGAGAAGCACTTCGCTGGCGTCCGCGCGTCGCTGATGGACTTGCGTCAGCGCCCGAACCACCGCATTCGCACCGAGTACCAGCTGACGCCGGCCGGGCGTGCGAAGGCCATGGACGGCGTGACAATGCGCGACCGGCTGACGCATCCGGAACGGGTGGAGTCTCTCATGGTGCCGATTCGACAGGTGGACCACGACCTCCCAGAGAACCGCTGGGTGGTGAAGATTGTCGAGTACGTCCGCCGCTGCCTGGAGGACGTCCTTTCTGCCATCGCCGTGCAGCAGGCGTACGTCGAGGGCGAACTCGAACAGGCTCTGTACTACGCCGAAGACCCGGAGACCTCGGCACAGGTCCGGGAGAAGCGCATGCTGCTCGCGGAACTGGGTCGCCACGCCGAGCGCGCGCGGCAGATGCAGCACGGATTGTCGTTGGTTTCGAAAGAGCCGTGGTTCCAAGATCTGCGGCGCGCGGGCGAACCCTCTGCGGCGGTTCCGCACGTGCTTCGTTACGACGCGCGGTACCGTGCGCTTTACCAACTGTACAGGGAGCTGAAGTCGGGGGACGTCTCCATCGTGATTGATCCCGCCTTCTCCTACCAGTGGAAGCGGACGGACCTCCTGTACGAATTGTGGGGGTTCCTCGGCGTCTGCACCGCGCTCGAAGCGGTGGGTTTCGCGCCGCAACGGGGCTGGGTGTACGACGCGGTGAGTTCGTCCGGAGTCGCTTCCGCTGTGCCGTGGGGTGGGCGGGACGCCGGTGGGACACGGATGTTCTTGCCGATGCTCGCGCCGGAAACGCTCGTCGCCATGGAGCTGGGGGATGTTCGCCTGCACGTGGTCTACGACGGCACGCTCCCGTCGCGCGCCAGCCAGACCAACTTGGACCGGGTGCCGCTGCACATGCTGGGCGGGTACCACACTCGACCGGACACTCGGATTGACGTGTTCGACCGCAGCGTCTACGTGGGCTCCATCGTGATCGATTTCAAGTACACGTCCCCGACGGCCATCTGGAACCCGAGTGCACGCCCGAACAGGCGGACGCGGTCGACGCACCAGTTGATGGCTTACGCCACGGACAGCCAGTCTGTATGGCTGTACGGCGCGGACATCTCGCATCAGGTGCGCGAACAGATGCGGCCGGTGATAGAGGTGTGGGGCGTGTACCCGCAGAACGAGTCGTACCGACAGTTGCCGCAGGCCCAGTACGACGATGCGCACCACGTGCGGCTGGTTCCGCTGTCGCCGGGGATGGACAACCACCACTTCTCCGCGGAACTGGAAGCAGCGGTCCGGCGGGTGCTCGAGGTGGCAAGCGAGGCGCGCAAGCGGTAGATGCCGGTCTGGGTCGGCCAGGACCACAAGGGGTGGCGATTGGATAGCGGTGCGCAGGTCCGTTTCATCGACGAAAGGGGAACCTCTCTCGGCGCGGTGGGGGGCGCGAGGAGGTTCCTGCCTTTGCCAGATTCGGTCCGGCTTACACGTTCGTGCCAGCTTCGGGTTTGAAGTCTGGGTCGTTGATGGCACCGTCCACCACTTCGAAGTTGTCGAGGTTCAGGTTGAAATTGATAGGGTAGCTGTTGAACGCACCGAACGTTCCGCCGTGTCCGAGGCTCATCTTCATGTTGGCGTCCCAGCCGCTCAGGTTCCACTCGCCGAAGAAGGAACCAGCGTTTTGCTGCGGGGTGTTCGAGTTGAATGCCCCGACCAGGATGACGACCGCCACGTGGTCACCTCCTCACTCGCCTGCTGGACCTGCCTCGGCCGATGCCGGGCGTCAACCGTTAAAACTTACGGTGGCTTTGTAGTCCGCGTCGTTGATGGCGCCGTCGATGAATTCGAAGTTGTCGAAGTTCAAGTTTGCATTGACTGGAAACACATTGAAGAATCCAAAGCAGCCACCTTCGGCGAGCGACATCTTCATGTTGGCGTCCCAGCCTCCGACGTTCCCTTCACCGACGAACAAGCCGGCGTTTTGCTGCGGGGTGTTTTGGTTGATGACGCCAAACGCAATCAATGCAGGCACGAAATCACCCCTCCCGTGTGCCGGGTTTTGCCCCCCAGACGAGACTCCGGCCGCGGGGGTTGCCGTCAGTGTATGCGGCTGCCGTTTGTCTCGATGCAAGAGGCCTCAGAAGCGCTACACATTGCCGCCGACCATCGGTTTAAAGTCTTGGTCCAGTATGACTCCGTCGAGCAGCTCCATGTTGTCGAAAGCCGCGTTCCACTGATACAAAACGAGATTGAAGAACCCGAAAATGGCCCCATGACCCTGATTCTGTTTTTGGTTGGCGTCCCAGCCGCCGCAGTTGACCTCGCCGATGAACACCCCCGCATTCTGTTGTGGCGTGTTTGAATTGACCATTCCAAAGCTAATAAAAATTGGCATCTGGAGCGCCCCCCGTTCAGCGTGAGAGCAGTTTCACATCTCGGTCGTCTATCGGTGCGTCCACAGCGTCGGCGTCAAAGATGTAGTTCAGGTTTTGCATCTGCAGGTTACGGTTCCCGTCGGTGGAACCCTGTGCGTTGTTTGTCTTTCCGTGCGCGTCGAGACCGGTGATCTTCACATCGCCCACGAAGATTCCCGAGTTCGTCGACAAGGTGGCGACGTTGATGGTGTCAAAGCCCACCTGGGTCACGTTTGGTCCAGTGCCAGCTCTTTCGCTTGTCTGGTTTTGGTAGATGTTCACGTCCCGGTCGTCGATTGGCGTATCGATCCAATCCGGGTCATACACGACAAACGCATTGCGATACAGCAGGTTTCCGTCGCCCACGCTACCGAGTCCGCTGTTGACCTTCTTGTGACTGCTGATACCGAACACGACGTTCTGGCGGGCGACGTAGACGCCTGAGTTGTCGGAGATGTCGCCAACGGTGATGACCACCGGCTGCGCGGGTCCGGCGCCTTTATCCGGGGTCACGCATGGTGCCCCCAAACCGGTTTGTGGTCACCATCCCGAATTGTTCCGTCCACCCATTCGCCGCTGTCCTGTGTGATGTTCACCAGCCGGATGAAGCCGTTGCCAGATCCGGAAACCGAGGCATGGCCGCTGTTGGTCTTTTGACTCGAGTCGATACCGGCCAAGCGAATATCCCCGATGAAAATGCCAGCGTTTTGGTTGGTCACGTTCACCTGAACGGCTCGAAAGCGGACTGTGCAGTGCATGGTGTGTCGCCCCTTCTCCATGCTGCCAAAGATCCGGTACTAAGAAAGGATATGCCGTGCCAGGTCTGTCCTATCCGTCCGAAAGCAGGTCGGCGGGATACCCGTCGAGTCTTTCGAATAGGATGAGAGATACGGTGAACGCGCAGGCGGTGAGACGGCTTCAGGGAGCCCGACAGCAACCGCGATCCAACACCGCCGTCCTGCACAAGGAGGAGGGGCACACATGCCGTGTATCATTCTCGGAGGTGCGTTGAACACGAACACAGAACAGCAAAACAGCGCCCACTGCGTCGGTCTCTGGAATCTTGGAGGCTGGGATGCAAACCAGAAACTCAACTACGCGAAGGGCGGCACGTACGGTATCTGCAATTTCGTGAGCCACTACGTCAATGTCATCTCGGACGTCGCGGAGGTGATGGATGGGGTGATCTTCGACTCCGATGTAAAACCGCTCGTCGCGTTCAATGTGTGACGGTGCGCGGTTGCTTCACTCTGAGTCGTTGACACATGGTTCGTGAGAAGTGGCATGTCGTCCGTCGACGGAGGCGGTCCCATCGGACCGCCTCTTTGCCGTCACGCATACTGTTCGACTGAACTCGGCGCTGGGCCGCGACCATCCTCGGGGCGTTCTTCGTTCCCGGCGCCCCACAACCGCCGCATCTCCTCGCTACTTGCCAGAAGGTCCGCGAGGGTGCCTTCCGCCACCACGTGACCGTCTTTCATCACCAGGATGCGGTCCGCGCGAAGGAGCGCCGCCCGCCGATGCGAGACCGCAATACACGCTGCTGCGGTGAGACGCGCGTCGTCGAGCGGACATTCCGTGTCCGCTTGGCTGCGGTCGTCGGCGGGGCTCCCCAACAGCCGGTCCCACAGTAACTGCTCGGTCTCGACGTCCAGGGCACTCGACAGGTCGTCGAAGATGAGCACATCCGACTCGGTCATCATCATGCGGGCGGTCGCTGCCCGCTGAATCTGGCCTCCGGAGAGCATCACACCGCGGGGCCCGACAAAGGTGTCGAGCCCGCGTTCCAACTCCGCGATGTCTTGCTCCATCACCGCCGCCTGCACGGCGCGATGGAGAGACGCCTCGGTCGCGTGGAGCCCCTGGGTGATGTTGGTCCGGAGCGGATCGCTGAACAACCGCGGGACCTGCGGCGTGTAGGCCGTGCGCGGCGGAATCAAGAAGGACGCCGGGTCCTCCACCACGCGCCCGTTCCAGCGGATGGTGCCCTTGGATTTCGGCAACAGGCCGAGCAAGGTCCGTACCAAGGTGGACTTGCCCGACCCAATACGCCCCGTGATCACCAAGAACTCTCCGCGTCGCAGTCGCAAGTCGATGTTCGTGATGCCGTTGCTCGACCCGGGGTAGGTGTAGCTGAGGCCCTCCACCTCGAGCAACTGAAACGCATCTTCGGTCGTCCGCTCTGCGTGCGAGACGTCAGGCGGGTCTCCGTACAGGTAGATCTCGCTGTGCGCTATCACGTCGTCCGCTTCGCCCGGGCGAAACAGCACCCGCATGCGGTCAAGGGAGACCCGCAGCCGTTTGTGCTGAAACACCATGTACCCGAACAGCGAGACGCTGCTGGCCAACCAGGCCAGGTAGGTGGTGAAGAGCGCGAAGTCGCCGACGGTGAAGCGGTCGGCGCGCATCTGGGCGGCGCACATCAGCAAGATGACACCTGTGGAGATGTTGAGCACGTGTTGGTTGAGGGACTGCATCCACTGTTTGAACAGGTTGTCTTTCAGCGCCGCCTGACGGCGTTGGTCGTTCAAGTTCGTGAACCGCCGCAACACGTTCTCCTCCGCTTGGCCCAACTTGATGGCTTGCACGGCGCCGAAGATCTCGGCGATAAACCCGGTAATTCGCCCGGTCGCTTCGCGGTTCAGTCGGCTGTAGCGGCGCGCGCGATGACCGGAAAGGTTGTTGAGCACCGTGACCACCACCAGCGGCAGGACGGCGACCGCGGTGACGACGGCGTTCACGCGCGCCATGATGGCGACGGACAGCGCGGCGAAGGCCAGGAAGCCCCAGAAGTCCGTCCACGACTCCACGTATTCCACCACTTCGTTCACATCTTCGCGGAACCGGCTCATCGCCTCGCCGGGCGATGCCGGCAGATTTCGGCCGGGCCAGCGCAGGATGCCCTGCAGCATGTTCGTGCGAAGGATGGCCTGCACGTGGTAGATGTGCGTGACCCAGGTGTAAAACGACGCGAAGAACACGCCGACGCGCGTGAACCGGACCAATGCCACGACGAGCAGCGGCACCGTCATCCACCACAGACTGTGGCTGCCTCCGGTCACCCGGTTGAAGAACCAGTCCATGCCGAGGCCGAGCAGGATGGGCATGGCGTGGAACGCGGTCCACAGCAGAGCGTCGGTCACGTACAGCGCGAAGCGAAAGCGCAGCAAGCGCCAGAGAAACTGGCCGACGGTCATGCGAATTCCTCCAATCTATCGGTGCGCAGCAGGGCTGCGAAATGGGACGAGGGGTCCGCCGCCAAGTCGGCGCGGCGGCCAAACTCGACGACCTGCCCGTGTTGCAGGACGAGGATGCGGTCGACCTTCTCCAACGTCGAAAGGCGGTGCGCAATCACGATGCCTGTACACTGTTCCAGCAGCTGGTCCACCGCGGACTGCAGGGTCGCTTCCGTCGCCGGATCGAGCCGCGACGACGGTTCATCGAGGATGACCAAGCTCGGCTGGGTCAAGAAGACCCGCGTGAGGGCGAACAGCTGTGCCTCTCCGGCGGACAGCGACGTGCCGCCTGCGGCGAGGTGGGTGTCAAGCCCAAGAGGCAAGTCGTCAATCCACGGGCGCAGGCCGAGCCGAGCGGTGACGTCCAGGATCTCGGCGTCCGACACAGCCGGGTTGAACAAGGTGAGGTTGTCGCGGAGCGTCCCGTCGAACAACTGCACGTCCTGCGTCACCATGCCGACTCGCCGATACAGCGCATCGAGGCGGATGGAGCGAATGTCCACCCCGCCCAACCGGATACAGCCTCGGTCAATGTTGTACAGCCGGAGCAGGACGCGGCTGAGGCTCGACTTTCCGCTTCCGGTTCGTCCGACGACGCCGAGCCGCTCGCCGGGCTTCAGCTCAAAGTGGACGTCGTGGAGCACCGGTTCTCCCGGGTTGTAGCTGAAGTGCACGTGCTCAAACGATGCGGCGAGCGGACCCTCCGGGAGTTCCGTCTCCGCTCCGTCCGCAATCTCGCTTTGGAGCGAGAACAGCTCCAGCGAGCGACGCATGCCGGACTTCGCGCGCTGGAAATCCTGCATCTGGTTGCCGAGCTGCTCAATCGGATCGTTCAGCATTTGCGTGTACTGAAAGAACAGGTAGAGCATCCCCAGGCTGACCTGCCCTGCGAGGTACAGGCGGACGCCCATCGAGAGAACCGCGGTGACCGAGACGGCGTAGAGGACGACGGTCACATTCCACGGGACGACCCGCAGCATCCAGGCCCTTCGGCCGGTTTGGAAGACGGACCGCATCGCGCGGTGGAATCGGTGCATGACGTAGGGCACATGGCCGTTCGCTTGCAGGTCTTCAATGCCCGCAATCCGCTCCTCCATCAGCCCAAACAGCGCCGCGGTCGCTTGCCGTTCCGCCTGGGTGGAGCGGACGCCGAGATCCCGGACGAACATCATCGCGGTGATGGAGACCGCCGTGAACGCGGTCATCACGGTCGCAATCCGCCAGTCGTGCCAGAACATCACGCCGAGGATGCCGGCCAGCAGGATGAAGCTGCCGACAATCTGAACGATGAAGGTTGCGAAGAAGTTCGACATGTTGGTTACGTCACCGTCAATCCGCTCAATCATCTCGCCCGGTGTTTTCAGGTTGTGAAACCGCATATCGAGCCGGAGACAGTGTCGCAGCAGGTCTCCGCGCAGTTGGTTGGTCGCTCGCCAAGCCACGTCGTTGCCGAGGTAGCTCACGATGACGGTCACCAACTGATTGACCAGCGCAACGGCGAGATACAGGCCCGCCAGTCGGACCAGGACGGGCATCGGGCCGCGTGCGGAGGCGGTATCGATGAAGTGCTGCACCAACTGCGGGTTGATGAGCTGCATCGCGGTTGTGGCCAGCAGGAACAGCATGAGTGCGGCCATGCGCCCGCGAATCGGCTTCACGTACCGCAGCATCCAGGCGGTGGACCCTGTCGCCTGGGGCGCCTGCGCCGGCGAGCCGCCGCCCACGCCGAACGGACCGACAGACGGCCGGGGTGTGTTTCCGTTCCTGTTCAAGTTGTGTTCTGTCTGTGTGTTCGTCTGCATGGATGAGTCCCCCTTGGTTGGCGCTGCGACCGGATATAGCTGGCCGCGCGTCCGGCGCCTGACTGCGGGCAGACACACGGGAAGCGCCCGGGGAACACGAAAAAGACCCCAGGCTGCCCCTGAGGTCTGTGGTCAGTAGGGTTGTGGTACGCGGTGTCGCTCTCCCTACACCAAGCCCGAAGTCAGGTCAGCCTTTGAATGCGTGCCGATTGGATTCATTGGGGTAATGCCCGCAAGGCGTCGCATTCCAGCTGACCTCCTCTCGAAACATTGGGATGGAAAAGATAACGCTACCATACCACGGGAAAAGATGGGTGTCAACACACCCGTGTTATCCCGACACTATGTTACAATTCGAATCGGCTTGTGAGGGCTGCAAGCGAGGATTGCGCACTCGGGACGGGTGACCGGCTGCGCGACCAACGGGGTGGGGGCTGCCATCGATGCGACATGTCTACCTGGACTACAATTCCATAGCGTTGAAACTGGATGCACTGGCTGGTGAGGTGGCACGGGCAGGTTTTCAAGGGTTGGTCGCCATTTTGCGCGGAGGGTCGTTTCCTGGCGTCCACCTGGCCTTCCTGACCGAATTGCCGGTGTACTTCCTCCGCTACGACCGCGCGCTCGCGCAGGCGGAGTGGTGCGGGCCGGCGCCGGCAGCGGGACAACAGCTCCTTTTGTGTGAGGATTTCGCTGGCAGCGGCCGGACGCTCATAGACTGCCGGCAGTTCCTCGCCGACCGCGGGTATCGGGTGTCGACGTTGGTGGTGTGTCAGGACCGCCTCTCTGCGTCCGTACCCGACTACTCGTGCTTCGACTTTCGGTCTCAGCAGGTGCGCGTGATTCTCCCCTGGGAGCGCCACCGGCTCAATCCCGCCGTTGACAGCATCCTCCTGCCTCACGACTCCGATTACGAAAAGGTGGCGTGGGATATGGACGGGGTCTTTCTGGAGGACGTGGACGGCGCGCTCTACGCTCAGGATTTGGAGCGCGCGCTGAGCTTGCGCGATGAAATGGCCCCGGCCGTGTACGCACCACAGGTGTTGCCGGGAGACTGCATCGTCACGGGCCGTCCGGTGGAGGATGAGGCGCGAACTCGGGCTTGGCTGCAGGCGCACGGGTTTGACGTGCCCGTGTACTTTCGCGACGACGGAGTCGCGCATCCCACCGCGGCGTCGACGGGTGGTTGGAAAGCAGCCAAGGCGCTCGAGATGGGTTGCACGCACTTCGTCGAAAGCGACGCCGCACAGGCGATTGCCGTGGCGGCGGCTGCCCCGGAATTGCGCGTCGTCTGGTGGAACGCCGGACATCCGATGCTGGTTCAAGCCGGCCCTACCGTCCTGCACCGGAACACCGACAAGGGCGAGGGCGTGTGACGTGTACTGTACCAACTGCGGACAGTTGTTGAACCCGACCCTGCCACACTGTCACAACTGCGGATTGCCGTTAGGGCAACAGAAGCCACCCGAGAGCATCTTCACGCATCGCGCGGAGGACGCATTGAGAAGCCGTCGTTCTCGCGCACGCGCCCTCCGCGAAACCGGGTTGTCCGTGGTCGCGATTGCTGCCTGCGTGGTGGGCTTTTGGAGCCTCACGTACTGGTTCCTGCACGTCGGGGTGTTGGACCGAAAGGGCGTCAGCGGTAGCGACGTGATCTCGGTTGTCTTTGATATCAGTTCCTCCACCTTGACCTTGGTCGGCCTGGTCACCATCTTTGTGTCCATCAACAGTCAACACCGCATTCAGCGTTGCCGCGAGATCTTGTGGGAACTGATGGAGCTGCCTTACGACTGCTGGGGGGACCGTGGCAACTTTGAGTACAAGTTTCGCCTCGAACAGGGCATTCGTCAGCGCTTCATCGCCTACCGCGAAGTCCTGCGCAGCGGCCGCGCGTTCAACTACGCTGTGGTGTTCTTCGTGTTCATTATGATCACCGTCGTGTCAGCCATGATCACGGCGACCGTCCAAGCGCTGCACGCCACGTACTTCCACAGCGCGGCGGAATTCGGCTTCGTCATGCGCGCGGTCAGCGTCGGCGTGGCCATGATGCTGTGCTTCGCCCTGTTGATACTCTCACTCGCCCGCATTACCTTGATTGCGAGCCTACCAGACCTGCACGACTTGCTGGACGTGGACCTGCTGAACACGGGTGTCCCGAGTCTGTTGCTCGCCGCCATCTGCATGCGGGTGATCCCGTCCAACCCCCTGATGATTCGCTTCCCGTTCCCGTTTCAAAACCTGCAGATTCGGCCTTGGATTGTCGGCACGGAGCGGGCGACAGGTGCGTTGGTGACCGTACTCGGGGGTCCGTTCGAGGGGGAGTCGCAAGGGCGAGTGCTGACGCAATCCCACGTCGACGCATCGCGCGCGCACCGCTTACGGTTTCTCGTGTTGCCGGGATTTGACGCGGAACGGTTCACGCACGTGGCCTATCGGTTCGAACTGAGAGGCCGGCAGGGCACGGTCTACGTGACGTTTGAGCATCATCCGGTGCCAGACCAGCCGAAGGAAGACTGGCTGCCACCGAGTGGAATCGCACCGAAACTGACGATGGAGAACGACCTGTTCGCGTGAGGGCTGCACCCCGTATCCCTCTCTGCCATCCGGTGCAAATCGGTTCACATCCCTTCGAAGGCGAAAGAAATTTGGAGGAATCGGACATCCGCCCGCCGAACGTTCATAGTTGTTAGATAGCGGTGGGCTGTACCATGCGTTTGCGCATGGTGGGTTGGCGAGGCACGGGACGACCCGTGAAGAGGACAGGGCGCCACCGTCCACCGGATTTCCAGAATGTTGAGAAGGAGATGGGGGAGCATGTCCGTCGCTGTGGATTCCATCTCGGCCCTCGTGCAACAGGTGAAGCCGGACGTCGTCGCGTGGCGCCGACACCTGCACGAAAATCCGGAGCTGTCGTTCCAGGAAGAGCGCACCTCGCAGTACGTGTACGACACGCTCGCTTCGTTCGGGGGGCTTGAACTTTCGCGGCCCACGCCGACGAGCGTCGTCGCCCGCCTGATTGGCTCGCAGCCGGGCAAGGTACTGGCTATCCGCGCCGACATGGATGCGTTGCCGATTACCGAGGATACCGAGTTTGACTTCGCCTCGAAGAACCCCGGCGTGATGCACGCTTGCGGCCACGATGGGCACACCGCGATGCTGCTCGGAACGGCCAAGGTGTTGACCAGCTTGCGCGAACACATCCGCGGCGAGGTGCGGTTCCTGTTCCAGCATGCCGAGGAGTTGTTCCCGGGCGGAGCCAGTCAGATGGTCGCTGCCGGGGTCATGGACGGGGTCGACCATGTCATCGGCATCCACCTGGCCGCGATGATGGAGACCGGCAAGGTGAGCGTCCGGCCGGGACCGGTCAATGCCGCGCCGGACACGTTTCAGGTCAAGGTGATCGGCTCGGGCGGCCACGCGGCGTACCCGCACAAGTGCGTCGACAGTGTGCTGATTGCTGCGCAGTGTATCACCAACCTGCAGCACGTGGTCGCCCGCAACGCAGACCCGCTCGATCCGCTGGTGCTCTCCGTCACCCAGATTCAAGGCGGGACGGCGGACAACGTGATTCCCGGTGAAGTCGAGTTCAGCGGTACGGTCCGCAGTTACAAGCCGGAGCTGCGCGAGCAGGTGCCCGCGTGGATGGAGCGGATCATCGCCGGCGTTACCGCCGCCCACGGTGCGACCTACGAGTTTTCCTACGTCCGCGGGTATGACCCCGTCGTAAACGACGAAGAGGTCACCCGCATCGTCGAGGAAACCCTCAAGGAGGTGTTCGGCGAGGAGCGCGTGATTCAGGCCCCGCCGACGATGGGCGGGGAGGACTTCTCTGCCTTTCAGAAGGTCTCGCCGGGGACGTTCTTCCAGGTGGGGGCTGGCTACGGTCCGCAGGAGCGCTGGTACCCCCACCACCATCCGAAGTTCGCCATCAACGAAGACGCGCTTCCGATTGGCGTGGAATCGTTCGTCAACCTGACGTTTAAACTGTTGGGGTAGTCTGCGCCCTGAGCGGCCCTGCCGCGGCTGAACCTGGATTCGGCGCGGTGGGGCTGCGTCTGTGCGCGCATCTCCGCACTGTATCTGCTGCCTAGAACTCGGGGAGATGAATCACCGTGCAAACTGTAGAAGGATCCCTTCATTGGGTGCCGGATCTAACCACGCGGAGCGAGGGACCGAACGCGGACGCAGAACCTCTGGTGTACGCGCCGCCGCGAGTCCTCCGTCCGGTGCCTGGCTTCGTGTGGCGTGGACAAGCAGGTGCGGCACGAGCCCTCGTTCGCCTGCCAGATGACGCTGCGTGGAACGGGAAACTGCTCGTGGGCGGCACACCGGCTGTCCGAAACGAGTATTCATTGGACCTGTTGCTCGGCGACATTGCTCTGCAGCGCGGGTATGCGTTTGCGACCTGCGACAAGGGGACGCCGGGTCTCACGCTGCGAGATCCGCAGCGCTCAATGGCGGAGTGGGAGGCGTCCTACGTCACGTTGACCGACCTCGCGCAGCATTTGGTCGCGATGCACTACGGCCGTCCGGCTCACCGAACGTACATCGCGGGCGTGAGCAACGGCGGCTACATCGTCCGCCGCATGATGGAGCAGCACTCGGACCGGTTCGACGGCGGGGTGGAGTGGTCTGGGGTACTCTGGCACCCCGAACGCCGTCACCTGCTGACCGCTTTGCCGGTCTGGCTCTCCGCGTACCCCGTGTACGCCAATTGGCGAGGCGACCGCACGGCGGACGAGCGCCGGGCCGCCTTGGCGCGCTTAACGGATGCGGGTCTGCCGGAAGCCTCCAGCGTCGCGTGGGAGACGTATGCTCAGGTGTATTGGGTCGTAACCCTTTGGCTCTACGGCCGCTCGCTCGACCCAGAGTGGGCACCCTTCGCGCTGGACTGGTCGTCCCATTGGCTGCGTCATCCGGATGTTTTGGCCGAGTACCCGTGGCAGGAACGGCTGGCACTCCTGGCGGACCGGATAGCGCCTATCGCCAACACGGGTCGACTGAGACGTCCACTGCTCTCCGTCGCTGGCAGCTGGGACTGCCTGATTCCCTTTCGAGATCACGCTGCTGCATACGCGGACCTGGTTCATTCCGCGGGGGCGTCGCAGTGGCATCGACTATACGAGATTGCACGTGGGAACCACGTCGACGGGTTGCTTCGACTGCACAGGAGCGGGCAGCAGGTGGTTCAGCCGTACTTCGAGGCGGCGTTGTATCATTTGGAGGCGTGGGTTGAAACCGGCACGAATCCGCCGCTGTCGGGGTGCTTCTCGTCGATTGAACAGTTCGCGCGGGAGCCGGACCATCTGCTTTCGGTAGGGCCCGCGGCGGCCGATAGCAGCGCGAACGAGTGAGGGGGAATGAACGTTGGAACAGGTGTTGAAAGGGCGGACGGCCGTGGTGACCGGGGCGGCGAGCGGGATTGGGCTCGCCATATCCTCCGCTATGGCCCGCGCCGGGGCTCGTGTGGTGCTCTCTGATCTGCGGGCCGACGCAGCGGAGACGGCTGCGAACAGGCTCCGTGCGGAAGGCCTGCAGGTGGAACCCATGGCGGCCGACGCCAGTTCGGAGGCGGACCTGGCCCGGTTGGTGGGGTTCGCGCAGGACCGGTTCGAAACGGTGGACGTGCTCGTCAATAACGCGGGTATGCAGTACGTGGCAGATCTCGAAGACTTCCCCACGGAGAAGTTCCAACAGATTGTCCAGTTGATGTTGATTGGCCCGTTCATTGCCATTAAATATGCGTTTCCCGTGATGAAGCGGCAAAGGTTTGGGCGGATTCTCAACATTGCGTCCATCAATGGGCTGATTGGCTTTGCCGGCAAAGCCGCCTACAATTCGGCGAAGCACGGCGTGATTGGCTTGACGAGGGTGGCGGCGCTGGAAGGTGCCGCGCACGGGATCACCGTCAACGCGCTCTGCCCAGGCTATGTCGATACACCGCTCGTGCGAAATCAGTTGACCGACTTGGCGCGGACGCGCAACGTCCCGTTGGAACGCGTGCTAGAGGAGGTCATCTACCCGCTTGTGCCGCAGCGGCGCTTGCTGGCGCCGGAGGAGATTGCGGATTACGCCGTGTTCCTGGCATCCGATGCGGGTCGTGGGGTGACCGGGCAGGCCGTCGTGATAGATGGTGGGTACGTGGCGCAGTGAGCCACTGTCCGAGTGGGAGGGCATGTGCGGACGCGCATGCCCTCTTCCACGTCTTAAAATCCCACTCGAGCACAGGTCGCGGCTTCCCACGTGGGTCGGCCGAACACACGCCGCGGCTTCCCGTGGGTCGGCTGAACACACGCCCCACGTATCTGTCGCGCAGATGCGATTTCTGATATTGCGAATCATTTCTGTTCCTCGCAAGACGACGGGTCCATCGGAACCCTATCGTGTGAGCGAAGTCTCGTATGTAAAGGCTTTCGAAGGCAGGCGCCGCTGGGTGAAAGCGCAAAGCGTGAGGAGGGGGCTTGATGGACCGTCGCAAGTTGATTCTGGTGACCATCCTATGCGGGCTCGGTTACATGATGTACTCGGTGGACCGCATGGTGATGTCCTCGTCGGTCGGTCTGATTGCGAAGCAGTTTGGCATGTCCAAAGGGCAATCCGGCATCTTGATGAGTTCATTCTTCTACGGTTTCGTTGTACTGTTGTTCGTCGGCGGTATCTTGTCCGACAAGTTCACCGGAAAGACGGTACTCATCTGGGGGCTCTCCATCTTCTCGCTGGCCACTGGTGCGACGGGTCTTGCAACCGGTTTCGGGGTGATGTTGGTCTACCGGATTGTGACGGGCCTCGGCGAAGGGTTGTTCTGGCCGGCGGCGTCGCAGGAGATCACGTTGGTTTCGACGGAAGAACAGCGGACGACTGTCATGTCCATCTACTGGGCGGGTTACCCGATTGGCGGCTTCCTCGGCACCTGGCTCGGCGCGCTGATTGGTCCGCACTACGGTTGGCGGCCCGTTTTCCTCGTGGCGTTGGTGTTAGGTCTGATTGTCGCCCTGTTGTACGGGCTCCTCGTTCGTCACCGCGGTGCAGACGGGGCTTCCCAGAAAGTGCAGTTGGCGGAGAAGGTGCCGCTGCGCGTGATGTTTCGCCATCCGTCGGTCGTCGCCTTCGGCATCTTCTACCTGTTGTTGATGTCCGGTTGGTGGATTGTGTTGCTCTGGGCCCCGACGTTCATGATGACCACCAAGCACATGCCCCTCGGAGAGGGCGGGACCATCGCAAGTTTGATGGGCCTCTCCGGCGCACTCGGAGGGATTCTCATCGGCCGGTTCTGCGACCGCGGGAGCATCCAGCGCCGGAAATTGGTGCTGATTTGGATCACGGTGCTCACCGCCGTCCTGATGGCGCTGATGGTGCTCGGAATCCCGACCTGGCTGCTGGTGGTCGTGGTGTTGCTGCTCGGATTCTTCGGGTACCCCATCACGCCGGTGATTCTGACGCTGACCTCGCAGGTGGTCCCGGCGGGGATTGCCGGTTCTGCGATTGGCTTCGTGATGAACGTCGGCATGCTCGCTGGGGCCATCACACCGGCCATTGCGGGGTTCCTACAAAACAACCTGCCGATGTCGACCGTGTGGGTGTACGCAGCGCTGCTGCAACTCATCAGCATCGCGGCTCTGTTCTTCGCCGGTCACCTGCAGCACGCTCGAGACCATGCGTCCGGTTCGTCCGGCGGGCCTGCGCAGAACGCGCAGCCGCACATCTCGTAGCGGGAGCTGGAGACGCGTCGGACCAGCGGATGGCCGGTGTGGAGACGGGATAGGGTGACAAGTAACTCGGGCACTCACCACGGGTGCCCGAGTTTGCCGTTGCCACTTGCCTCTGCGAGTGGTCGACCCAGTTTGACACACCCACCGCTTTCAACGCATGATGAGAGGGTGATTGCGGCGGAACGGTGGAGGCGACGATGTACCGGGAGATTGTCTTGCCAGAGAGCCAGATTTCCATTTACGAGAGCAAGCACACGCCGGGGGAGGAGGTTCGTCCGCACCACCACTCGGTGTATCAGATCTTGTACTTCCTGAGCGGAAAAGGCCACATCTTGCTGGAGGGGAAACGCTATCCGGTCGGGACGGATCAGTTGGTGTTGATTGCACCGGGCTCCGAGCACGCCGTTTATGCGGACTCGCAGATGACCCTCTTGGTGCTCGCGTTCGGGACCTTTTTGGCCGGCTTGCCGGGGGCGGAACGGCTGTTCGCCAAGTCGTTGGAGCACTCCAAGTACCAGGTCGTCGACGCGATGTGGGCAGGAGAGCTGCGGGAGTCGCTGCGCAACCTGCTCTACGAGCAGAGTCGGCCGGACGGGTATGCAGATCTCGCGATGCGCAGTCAGCTGCTGCACGCCCTCCTCATTCTGGCGCGCACGTGGGACGTCACGTACTTTCCAGACTCCAACGCGCACCGCGCGTACCGGCTGAAACACTACATCGAGACGCACTACTTCGAACGGCTGTCCGCAGAAGACCTCGCTGCGCTGGTGAAAGTCACGCCCCGGCACATGAACGACGTGTTCAAGCAGTACTACTTCGTCACCCCGCTGCAGTACCTCACCGACATCCGCGTGAAGCGCGCCAAGGAACTCCTGGCGGAGACGGAGAAAGAGGTCGTCTCCATCTGCTTTGAGGTCGGGTTTGAGACGCTGTCGACGTTCTACCGCGCGTTCAAGAAAAAAGTCGGCACGTCCCCACAACAGTTTCGCAAGCAGTCCGTGTAGCGCGATTTGGCGGCGTCCGTCCGTACGGCAGCCGGTGCGTCGGCCGCCTGCCATCGTCGCCATACCTCGCCTGGACCACAAAGCTCCTTCCCTGAATACGCTTGCTTCTGATACTGCGAATCTTTTCTTCCGCTGACAAGACCTTGTTTCCCTCCGATGTTATCTTGGTGCCGTATCAGACGGAACGCGAGAGGAGACTCGGTGGAAGATGCGAAAGCTTGGGATCATCATGAACGGCGTGACCGGGCGAATGGGGACCTATCAGCACCTGGAACGCTCCATCGTCGCCATCCGAGATGAGGGGGGTATCCCATTGCCAGACGGCGATGTGCTGATGCCAGATCCGATTCTCGTCGGGCGAAACGAATCGAAGCTGCGGGCGTTGGCCGAGCGGTACGACGTGCCGCGGTTCACGACAGACCTCTCCGCGGCCCTCGCAGACCCGTACAACGCCATCTACTTCGACGCGGCCACCACGTCCGCCCGCGCCGCCGGGGTCAAGGCGGCGATTCAAGCAGGAAAGCACATCTACTGCGAAAAACCGACTGCGGTCAACCTCGCCGAAGCGCTCGAGTTGGCGCGGCTCGCCGACGCGAAAGGCGTCAAACACGGCGTGGTGCAGGATAAGCTGTTCCTGCCGGGGTTGCTGAAGTTGAAGAAGTTGATTGACATCGGGTTCTTCGGGCGGATTTTATCCGTACGCGGCGAGTTCGGCTACTGGGTCTACGAGGGCGATTGGCAGCCGGCGCAGCGGCCGTCGTGGAACTACCGCAAGGAAGACGGCGGGGGCATCATCGTCGACATGCTCTGCCACTGGCGGTACGTCCTCGACAACCTGTTCGGGGAGGTCCGGGCGGTCTCTTGCTACGGCAAGACGCACATCCCGCAGCGCTGGGACGAACAGGGACAGCCCTACGCGGCCACGGCGGACGACGCTGCGTACAGCACGTTCGAGTTGGCGGGGGGCATTGTCGCCCATATCAACGCTTCCTGGGTGGTGCGGCCGAACCGGGACGAACTGTTCGAACTGCAGGTCGACGGCACCGAGGGCAGTGCCGTGGCGGGATTGCGCAACTGCAAGATTCAGCACCGGGCCCAGATGCCGAAGGCGGTGTGGAACCCGGACGTGCCGGACCCGACGGATTACCGGGCGCACTGGACGCCGGTGCCGACGATTGTGGAGCCGGACAACGGCTTCAAGGCCGAGTGGGAGTTGTTTCTGAAACACGTTGTGCTGGGCACGCCGTTTCAGTACGACCTCTACGAGGGGGCGAAGGGTGTGCAATTGGCGGAACTCGGATTGCAGTCGTGGGCAGAGCGCCGATGGGTGGACGTTCCGCCGCTGACATCCGAAGCTGCGCGCGAGGCGGCGGCTGGCCGCTCCGGCGGGCCCAGCAGCCCGTCCGTGCAGTAAGGAGGCGACACACATGATGCAACTGCGATTGCCCGGTGTGAACGGCCGGATGGAGTCGTATCGGATGTCGGGAACGCCCATCCCGGTGACGCCCTCGGCCCCGCCGCAGAGCCGTGTGGCGTTTGCGGCGGCGCACGTGGTGGCAGATCCCCTGGCGCCGGTGGACCCATCTAGCGCGTGCGCGCTCGACTGGGACGCGACCCTTGCGTTTCGCCGCCACCTGTGGCAGCTCGGGCTGCGCGTGGCGGAGGCGATGGACACAGCCCAGCGCGGCATGGGGCTCGACTACGCCACGACGCGGGAGCTGATTCGCCGTTCCGTCGCTGAGGCGCGTGCTTGCGGGGGCGGGATTGCCTGCGGGGCCGGGACGGACCAGCTCGACGTACGGCCGGGATTGACACTGCACGACGTGGTTCAGGCCTACGAAGCGCAGTGCGAGTGGATTGAGGCTGCAGGGGGGCAGATCATCCTCATGGCGAGCCGCGCCTTGGCGGCAGTTGCGCAGACCCCGGACGACTACGCCCGGGTTTACGACGCCGTCCTGAGCCAGGTGCAGGAACCCGTCATCTTGCACTGGTTGGGCGATATGTTCGACCCCGCGCTCTCGGGTTACTGGGGCCATTCCGATGCGTTGGCGGCGATGGAGGTCTGTCTCGACGTCATCCGCCGTCACGCGCCGAAGGTGGACGGGGTCAAGATCTCGCTCCTCGACGACTCGCTGGAAGTGGAGATGCGCCGCCGCCTCCCGGCCGGGGTGAAGATGTACACCGGGGACGACTTCCATTACGCCCACCTCATCGCAGGCGACGACCATGGATTCAGCCATGCGCTGCTCGGGATCTTCGACGCGATTGCGCCGGCGGCGGCCCGGGCCCTGGGCGCGCTTGATCACGGCGACCTCGCGACGTTTCACCAGGTGCTGGCTCCGACCGTACCGCTCAGTCGGCACATCTTTCAGGCGCCAACCCGCTTCTACAAGGCTGGCGTAGTGTTTCTGGCCTGGCTCAACGGGCATCAAAACCACTTTCGAATGGTCGGCGGGATGGAGAGCATGCGGTCGGTCCTTCACTACTGTGAGCTGTTTCGTTTGGCAGACCAGGCGGGGTTGTTGACAGACCCCGAGCGGGCAGCACGGCGGATGGGGCTACTGCTCGAGACGGCGGGGGTGGCGTAGGATGGATGTGCGGTACTTGAGTTTGAACCAAATCACCACGGAAGGTTGGAGCGTCCCGGAGGCGGTCGACGGATGCGCTCGCGCCGGGCTGGGGTGGATTGGCCTGTGGCGGCACAAGGTCGCGGATACGGGCCTTCAAGAGAGCGCCCGAGCCGTCCGCGACGCCGGGCTGCGCGTGTCCGGACTATGCCGCGGCGGCATGTTCCCGGCTGGCAGCGAGGTGCGGCGGCGCGAGCGGATAGACGATAACCGGCGCGCGATTGACGAAGCGGCGGAGCTGGGGACCGACGTCTTGGTGCTGGTGTGCGGGCCGGCGGAGGACTGTTCGTTGGACGATGCGCGGAAGATGGTCGAGGCGGGCATCGCGGAGTTGATTCCGTACGCGGCAGAGCGCGGCGTCCGCCTCGGCATCGAGCCGCTGCACCCGGTGTTTGCAGCGGATCGATCCGTCATCGTCACGCTCGGCCAGGCGAACGACATCGTGTCGCGGCTGCAGTCGGACCAAGTCGGCGTGGTGATTGACACCTACCACGTCTGGTGGGACCCGCAGCTGTACCCAGAGATTGCGCGCGCGGCCGGGCACATCCTCGGATTCCACGTGAACGATTGGCTGGCCCCCGTGGAGAACGCGCTGATGTCGCGCGGGATGATGGGCGACGGCTGCATTGAGTTCTCGCGGATTCGCGAAGCGGTCTGGGCTGCCGGGTACGACGGGCCCGTGGAGGTCGAGATCTTCAACCAAAAAATTTGGGATACCCCCTACGACGCCGTGCTGGCCCGGATGAAGGAGCGGTTTGCCGCGCTGGTGTGAGGAGGGCTGGCGTGCGGGCGGCCGTTCACCAGTAGGTGTCCGCGCATCCTTCAAAATGCCTGAGATGCGCCCGATTTCGGCCGCGGAGGATTGCCGAATCGGGCGCGATAGTTGTATAATACAACGGAACTCGAAACAATCTGGGATATGCTGGCTCGGCCCAGGGTTGGTCACTGGGCCGCTTTCCATGTGGGGTGGCGAGTCGGCGAGAGGAGGAGTGTGCGGTCGACGAACGCGATTGGACAGAGGGCCTGACAAAGGCCCCGATACCGGGCCTCGATGCGAGCATCTCCGACATTGAGTACCAGCTCGCTATCTTCCTGCGGCGGGCGCTGCTGGTCAGTCATCGGTACGGGACGCTGGATCGGTCCGGTTACCTTCTGTTACGGCAACTGGAAGAACAGGGGCTGGTCGGGGTGAAGGAGTTGGCGGATCGATTCCGCCTCGACGTGTCGACGGTCAGCCGTCAGACCAGCGCACTGGAGTCGAAAGGCCTCATTGAACGGATTCCCGACCCACACGACGGCCGGGCGAGCCGATTTCGACCGACAGCGAGCGGCGTCGCCGAACTGGAGCGCGCGAAGCGGGAGCGGTTTGAGCGCTTTTCCCACGTCTTCGCCGACTGGCCGGAGGAGGACGTGCGGCGGTTTGCAGCCCTGTTGATTCGGCTGAACCAGACGCTGCTCGACTTGTGACCGGTGCGGGCAGCGCTGGTTGCGGTGGGCGGACGCCTGCCGAGTCGGCGTTCGCCATGTAATTGCATGATACAAGTAAATGGTGAGACCACGCCTGGTTCCAGCATTGCCTGGTGGGGAAACTACAAGAAAAGGGAGAGAAGGACGTTTGGCACAGACGGAAGCAGCTGCACAGCAACACGGCCACGCGTCGATGGGAGCGGACCTTTGGAAGCAGCCCATGGCGGTGTACGCAGTGGCGTTCGCTTGCATCATCGCGTTTATGGGCTTGGGGCTCGTCGACCCCATCCTGCCGGCGATTGGGAAGGAGTTGCACGCGACGCCAGCACAGGTCGAACTGCTGTTCACCAGTTACAACGCGGTGATGGCGGTGGCCATGCTGGTCACTGGTATGCTGTCCAGCCGCATTGGCGCAAAGGGGACACTCTTGACAGGCCTCATCCTCATCATCGGGTTCTCGTTCCTCGCTGGCCATTCCTCGACCATCGCGCAGATTGTCGGATTTCGCGCAGGGTGGGGCCTCGGCAACGCGTGTTTCGTCGCGACGTCGTTGGCCGCGATTGTGGCGGTTGGCCGCGGCGGCACGGCAAACGCCGTCATCCTGTATGAGGCGGCATTGGGCCTTGGCATTTCCGTCGGACCGCTGCTCGGGGGGACACTTGGGTCCATCAGCTGGCGCGGCCCGTTCTACGGTGTGGCTGGGTTGATGACGATTGCGTTCTTCGCGGTGGTGTTCCTGCTGCGCGGGGTTCCCAAACCGACGCGTCGGACGTCCATTGCAGACCCGATTAAAGCCCTCCGCTACCCGAGCCTGTTGCTCATGGGTATCATGGCGTTGCTGTACAACTTCGGCTTCTTCACGCTGCTTGCGTGGACGCCGTACGTGTTGCCGAAGCTCTCGATCCACGGACTCGGCTACGTGTTCTTCGGCTGGGGCGTCCTCCTGGCCATCTGCTCGGTGTTCGTGGCGCCGAAGTTGCAGCAGCGATTTGGCACCCTTCGCACCCTGTACGCAGTGCTCGGCTGTATCGCCGCCATCCTGCTCGTGATGGGGCTGTTTACGCAGTACGAGCTGGTGGTGATTGTCATGGTGATTGTCTGTGGCGCGTTCCTCGGCGTGAACAACACCTTGGTCACCACAGCCGTGATGGGTGCCGCGCCGGTGGAGCGGCCGGTCGCCTCCGCAGCCTACAGCTTCGTCCGCTTTATCGGCAGCGCGATTGCGCCGTGGCTGGCTGGCAAACTGGGCATGGGCGTCAGTCCTCACCTCCCGTATTTCATTGGAACGGCGGGCGTGGTCATCGGTTTGCTCGTCATTGTCGCTGGCAGGCGTGCCCTCCAGAACATCGAGTACTGAGGCAGGGTACGCGCGCTCGCTGTATCAGCCTCGCGGATTTCGCACACCGTATATAACGCGCGTTCCGGCGTGACGTACATCGGTCCGCCGGAACGTCGCATTTCGGGCCGATGACGCGAATGGCGGCGCTGGAGGTGTCCATCCTGGACAAAGGACCTGCAGACTGGTACGAAAAACTGAGCAACTACTTTCCCGAGCACGAGATGAAGCACCCGGGGCAGATGCGGGACCTCGAACAGCACCACGAGGCGTACCGCGTCTATCACTCGGACGACGTGGTCGTGTCCTACGCGGAGTTCCCCGATTTCGTCTTCATCGACTACCTGCTCGTCAACCCGAACACCCGGGGCCGCGGCGTCGGCAGCAAGGTGCTCGACCGTTTCAAGCGTAAGGGCAAACCCATCATCCTCGAAGTCGAACCGCCGGACACCGAGGACCGCGACACCGTGAAGCGCATCCGCTTCTACGAGCGCAACGGCTTCAAGCGCGCCGAGCACATCGAGTACACCCGTTCCGACGACGACGGCACCTCGCACACCATGGACGTGTACTACTGGCCGGCGGACGAGGTGTCGGAGCGCAAGATCCTCGAGCAGATGGCGACGGTGTGCCGGGAGATCCACAACTTCCGAGCGCTCAAGTACTACGGGCGATTGGTCGCAGACCCGGACGAGACCCTGGCCTGGGTGGAGTAGACGGGGGAGACAATCTGCGTCCGCAGGAGGCGTCTGCCCCAGGGACCGGTTGGTGCGCGCACCCGTGTGCTCTGCTATCATCAGGGCTGGAGGGGGCGGTCAAATGCCGGGGAGCGCGGAAAGCGGATACATCTTGGCCATCGACCAAGGGACGACGAGTACACGCGCGGCGCTGTTCAACCACGCCGGGGACGTCGTCGCCTTGGCACAGCGTGAAATCTCGCAACACTACCCACATCCGGGGTGGGTTGAACAAGACCCGCTGGAGATCTGGAACAGCGTGCAAGCGGTCGTGGCGGACCTCGCCGGGCGGGTTGGCGACGGCCTCGATGCGGTTCGCGCCATTGGGATCACCAACCAGCGGGAGACGACCATCGTTTGGGACCGGGTGACAGGGCGTCCGGTGTACAACGCCATCGTGTGGCAGTCGCGCCAGAGTGCCCCGATTTGTGACGCCCTCGCCACCGCCGGGCACGAGGCGTTTGTGCGGGACCGGACGGGTCTGGTCATCGACGCGTACTTTTCCGGAACGAAGATTCAATGGCTCTTGGAACACGTGGACGGCGCCAGGGAACGAGCGGCCCGCGGGGAGCTGTTGTTCGGCACCGTGGACTCGTGGATTGTCTGGAACCTCACCGGTGGCCGCGCTCACGTCACGGACTACACCAACGCGTCGCGCACGATGCTCTACAACATCCACGACCTGACGTGGGATGCGGAGCTGCTGGCCCTGCTCGAGATTCCAGCGGCGATGCTGCCAGAGGTTCGCTCGTCGTCGGAAGTGTACGGCACGACGGACCCGTCTGGGGTGTTCGGCCGCGCCATCCCGATTGCGGGTGTGGCCGGAGACCAGCAGGCAGCCCTGTTCGGCCAGGCCTGTTTTACGCCGGGAATGGTCAAGCACACGTATGGCACCGGTGGCTTTCTGCTGATGTACACCGGGAACGAGGCAAGGCGGTCGGCGCACGGGCTCCTCACGACCATCGCCTGGGGGATGGGCGACCAGGTCGCGTACGCCCTCGAGGGCAGCATCTTCGTCGCCGGCTCCGCCATCCAGTGGCTGCGGGACGGGTTGGGCCTGATTCCCAACGCGGCAGCCAGCGAGGCGTGCGCGGCGCAGGTCGCTGATACGGGCGGCGTGTACGTGGTGCCCGCTTTCGTCGGGTTGGGGACACCCCACTGGGAGCCGGATGTGCGGGGGGCCGTCGTCGGTTTGACGCGCGGTACGACGAAGGACCACCTGGTGCGCGCCACGCTCGAGTCGCTGGCTTTTCAGACCCGCGACGTCACGCGCGTGATGGAGCAAGACGCCGGAATCCCGCTCCGCGGTCTGCGCGTCGACGGGGGCGCGACGGCGAACAACTTCTTGATGCAGTTCCAAAGCGACATCCTCGGGGTGCCCGTGGAACGTCCGTCGGTTCTCGAGACCACCGCCCGCGGTGCGGCGTACCTGGCCGGGTTGGCCGTCGGGTTTTGGTCGGGGCAGGCCGAATTGGCCCAGAACTGGCAACTGGATCGGCGGTTCGATCCGGTGATGGCCCAGGCGGACCGAGACCGCCTGTACGGTGGGTGGCAGAAGGCGGTGGCCGCAGCGCGAGCGTTTCGCTGAGCCACCGCCCGCGGCCTCACACTCCGTACCCTTGCGGGTTCTCGCGCTGCCAGCGCCAGGCGTCGGCGCACATCTCCGTCAGGTCGCGCTTGGCCTGCCAGCCGAGCTGTTGCTTCGCCTTGTCGACCCCTGCGTAGCTTACGGGGGCATCGCCGTTGCGCCGCGGGCCAACCCGTCGTGGGATGTCAATCCCAGTCGCCGCTTCGAACGCCGCGACCACCTCGAGCACGCTGCTCCCGCGGCCTGTGCCGAGGTTGAACGCCTCAATCCCGGTCGTCATCAG
Source organism: Alicyclobacillus sp. (assembly GCA_023511295.1). Taxonomy (GTDB): domain Bacteria; phylum Bacillota; class Bacilli; order Alicyclobacillales; family Alicyclobacillaceae; genus JAIMBT01. The sequence goes on along the minus strand of JAIMBT010000025.1, from coordinate 25,782 downwards.
GACGTGCTGCAGCGCGTTGACGTGTCCTTCCGCGATGTCCATTACGTGGACGTAGTCCCGGATGCAGGTGCCGTCTGGCGTTGGATAGTCGTCTCCGTGGATGGTGAGCTGTTCCAGGCGGCCGACGGCGACCTGGGTTACGTACGGCAACAGGTTGTTCGGCACACCGGATGGGTCCTCTCCGATGCGACCGCTGGCGTGTGCACCGACTGGGTTGAAGTAGCGGAGCAGCGCAACGCTCCAATCGGGCCGAGCGGCGCACTGGTCGCGCAGAATCTGCTCCACCATCCACTTGGTACGCCCGTACGGGTTGACCGGTCCGAGCGGAGACTCCTCCGTGAGCGGCATCTGCTCCGCCGCGCCGTACACAGTCGCCGAGGAGCTGAATACCAGCCGCGTCACACCGTGGCGCTCCATGGTTTGGAACAGCGAGATCGATCCGCCGACGTTGTTCCGGTAGTACCGCAGCGGGTCCGCCACGGACTCACCGACGGCTTTCAGAGCGGCAAAGTGGATCACCGCCTCCACAGGTTGCGCCTCGAATACTGCATCCAGACCCCGCTCGTCGAGCAGATCCACCGGATATACTGGAAACTCGCGCCCGGTGATCTGTTGCACCCGGCCGAGTGCTTCCGGCCGACTGTTGGCGAACGAATCAACGACGACGAGGTCGTACCCCGCCTCCACCAGCGCAACGCAGGTGTGGCTCCCGATGTAGCCAGCACCACCCGTGACAAGGATGGTCATCCCGATTCCCCCCAGAATCTCGAACGGGTCCGCTCACCATGGCTGCCCGAACTCAGTCGACGAACCGCCCGTTTTGGTAGTCTTCGAACGCCTGCAAGATCTCCGCGCGCGTGTTCATCACGAACGGCCCGTATTGCACGACCGGCTCATGCAGTGGACGCCCAGCGTAGAGCAGGGCTCTGAGCGGGGTGAGCGCCGTCACTTCGATCACGCTTTCAGCGTGGGCAACGTCGTCGTTGCCGGATTCGATGCGGAGGTGCGGTTCTGCGGTCGCCGACGGCTCGGTCTCCATTCCCGGACCGAGTAGCAACGCTTGGCCCGCCTCCGCCTCCACCTGGTGGACGCCGAATCGCCCCCGTCCGGCGAGAACGTACACGAAGCCGTTGAAATCACCGGGCAAATCCTGAAGCACGGTAGCGCCAGCCTGCAGGTTGATCTCGACCATGGTGACAGGGACGTGGTTCTTCGTCGGCGCCTGAACGCCCCCGGACGAGCCGGAAAACACGCGGATTTCCGCGCCAGGTTCGCGGCGAACCGGCATGTCTGCACCCCGCAGGTTCTGGTAGCGAGGCTCCGTGAACTTCGAGGCGCGTGGCAGGTTGACCCAAAGCTGCAGACTGTGAACACGGACGCCCGGGGCCGGATCCTCCTTGTGAACCACGCCCCGTCCGGCCGTCATCCACTGGACATCGCCGGGTCCGAGCTGCCCCTCGCCCGCCTTGCTGTCGTAGTGGTTCAGCACCCCGTCAATGACGTAGGTCACGGTTTCCTGCCCTCGGTGCGGGTGCACGTCGAAAGTCCCTTGTTCGAACCAGTCCTCCGCCAACAGGAGGAACGGATCATACTCCGCCCACCGGCCGGGTTCCAGCACCAACCCGACCTGATGGCCCGGCCCTTGTTGTTGCCGTTCCACGGTCCACACCCGCTGAATCGACCGCCGCACGGGGCGGTTGGTATCGTCTTGTGCCAACAGGCATCGCTCCTTCTGAGTTCGGCTGACGTGGCAGGGAAAGGTGGCGAAGCGGTCCTGGAGGTACGTGGCCCGCCCGATGATTCCGTGCCAGGCATGACAAAGATCCTCCAGCTGGCATTGTAGCACACCCATCCGCGGCCGCTCAGACGAAAACGGCTGTCCGCATGGTTGGCGGACAGCCGATAGGTACGTGGATGGTTGAGAAGGTACCTAGGAAACCTGGTAAATCCAGTAGCGCTCCGTCTTGAACGGGGCTTCAATCTCCTCTTTGCGTTCGGGATGAGCCTCAATGTCCGCTTCCATGCGCTTCATACTGGCTTCCGATTGGGAACGGTGAGCCTTCATCGCGGCGATTTTCTCGGCAAATACTGAACTGACATCGAGAACGACATCCGGTTCGCCGCATGCTTCAATCCGGTTACGGGTGATGGCAGAAGCGTACACGACCGGGCGCTGGTCGGGAGGTAGCTTACGGATAGCCTGGATGGTTGCCCTGGCCAAGGCGTCGTGGTCCGGGTGGACCCCATGCCCAGGGTAATACGTATAGACGCGTGTCGGACGGAGTTCTTGGACAATGTTGAAGATCATCCCGGCCACCCTTTCCGGGTCCTCGAATTCAATGGTCTTGTCGTGAAGGCCGAGCAGACGCACGTCGGTGACGCCGAGGGCATGACACGCGGCATCCAGCTCTTTGCGGCGGATGTCCGGCATGGACTCTCGGTTTGCAAAGAACGGCTTGCCCATGTTCCGGCCCATCTGCCCGAGCGTCGCACACACTACGGTCACTGTATCACCCTGTTTGACATGCAACGCAAGAGCCCCGCCTTTGCCGAATGTCTCGTCGTCTGGGTGTGGATAAATCGCTACAACACGCTCTCCCATGTCATGTCACTCCTTCAAATGAGTTCTTCACCATAGCGGCCGAGGATTTGTTTGGCCGCCATCGAACGTGCGTCTATTCGCGGAACGGGTGACGACTGAGTTCTAAACCGACAGCCAGACGACCGTCGGCGTCGTGGCCCGCGAGGAGCAGTTCACCGCGGTCGTTCACTTCGTAGTCCGTCAAACCTGTCGCGTAAACCCATCCCTTCGGCAGTTTTAGGCCGACGCGGTAGGGTCCGGAACCTTGAATGGATGCACGTTCAAATCGGATGACGTCGTTGCGAATAAACACACAGACCGACATGGCATTCTCGTCGTGCAGCGCTGCATAGGAACCATTCGTTGTCTCCAGGTGAAGATAAACGTCGGTATCCACCATGGCAGTGAGCAGGCTTTGCACATCGTTCGCGTTGATTGCCTTCATGTCCACACGCTCCTCTTAATGGTTCTAAAGAGTTTGGTCGACAGGGACGTCTTTCGGGACTTGCTCCGCGGAGATTCGGGCATAGGCCGATCGCAGTCTTGGCAAGACCTGTAATATGTCCGCGCCACAGCTCCGGAGGGCACACGCCGTCGACCCGAGGGCTGACGGAAAAGCCTCAACGGTCATACGGGATCGGATCGACTGTGCGGCTAACCGTTGAGACAGTTGGTCCGCTACGAGTCGGCGCAGCAACGGATGATTCTCAAGAATCCCGCCGGAGAATGCGATACGAAGGTCGTTTTGGAGCCCCATGTGCCTCACCACCGACATACCCAGATTGGCCAAATCTTCGGCCGCACGCTTCGTGATGAACGTGGCTGCTGGATTACCTCTGTCCGCTAGAGACAGAACAATGGGAGCCAGCTTTGCCACGGACGATACGGAGTACTGCTCGGAATAGGCCCACTCCGCCAACTCCTCCTCACGATGGAAGCCGAGAACAGGGAGTAGGTGGTCCCGCATATTCGTCTCCGGGCCCCGCCCGTCATACGCCCTCATAAGCGCCATGAGGGCGGCTCTACCAATGTCGTATCCACTGCCTTCGTCACCTAGGCGATGTCCCCAGCCACCGCTGCGCACCGGTTGTTGTCCAGGTGCCACCCCCCAAGCGATGGAACCGGTACCGGACAAGATCATCACACCCGGGCCGCTCCCGACCGCACCGTACAATGTGACGACGCCATCGTTTTCAACCTGAACCCCCAGGGCATCCATGTGATTCACTTGCAATGCCGAACGGACGATTTGTTCCAGTACGCGAGCGTCAGAGGACGTATCCAGTCCAGCCAAGCCAAAGACCGCCGCCACCACGGATACACTGGAAACGGACAGGTTCTCTATCGTCCGGTGCAATAGGTTAGACAGAACCTTCTGTGTCTGCCGCGGGTCAGAGTTTTGATAGTTACAGGCGGGTCCAGTCTGCACGGTGTGGATGTTACCCGTCATGTCCGCTACGATGGCACGTGATCCGGTGCCACCCCCGTCCACCCCGAGCACCAAATCCTCACGCATGAGCTTGGCTCCAGTCGATACAGATATCTTCAAGTTCCCGCATACGGGCCGCGATTTGGTCGACTGTGTTTTGCACCATGGCCTGTAAACGGTTATCTTCCATCCTACGTTCTGCAATCATTCGCCGGACCTCTGTTGGGGCCGGCCCGCCGGGCAGTTTTCGAATCGCCACGAAATGAACCGGGTCCATGGCGGCTTCAATTTCCTCACTAGTGACTGCGAGTTCATAGCCCAGCACCTCCCGTGCCGCAGCTTCGACAAGCGGTGCATCCACCTGATTGGCCGTCCGGCCAGTTGCCATCGCCAATCGGACGACTCTTGCAGCGACGGAATGGGCCGTCCGAAAGCCGAGGGCATGGTTACGGACTAAAGTGTCGGCCAGCTCGGTGACAACAGCATAACTCTGTTGAGCACGTTTCAGCAGTTTGGCCTTGTCAATCGCCATTGTTCCGATAACGCAACGGAACAGATCAAACAGGTCACGGGCCAATGTCAAGGCTGACCAAAGGTGGGGCTGCAGGTCATCCTCGGTGTCCACGATGTCGCCAAACGGTGTGTTGTGCAGCATCTGCAATACGAGTTGACACTCGCCGACACCGCTGGAGGCGAGGGCGCGGATGTGCTCGAAGGAAACTGGATTTCGTTTTTGTGGCATGATGGAACTAATTTGAACGTAGGGCGCCGCTACTAGGATGGCGCCGAATTCGGCCGTGCACCAGAGTAGCAGGTCCTGCGTGTATCGACCTAAACTGATAAGCGCAATCTCGACGGCAGCAGCTATTTCGGACAGGTAGTCGGCTCCGCCGATGGCATCGTATGAATTTTCCACGAGCCCGTCAAACCCGAGTAACGACGCGACCCGTTCCCGGTTGATGGGGAATCCCGAAGTGGTCAATGCGGCTGCTCCAAGGGGGCTCTTGTTAACGGTATCCAGCGCGGATCGGAGGCGGCGGTGGTCGCGAGATAATGAGTCGTGCACGGCGAGCAAGTAGTGTGCCAACGTCATGGGTTGCGCTTGCTGCGTATGCGTATACCCGAGCATCACCGTGTCTACATTCTGTTCTGCAATCTCAAGAATCGCTGCTTGCAAGCGCGAAACGGAGTGTAGCACTTCCAAAACTAAGTCTCGTAACGTCATCCGGTACATGGCAACGCCCATGTCGTTGCGGCTGCGGGCAATGTGTAGATTGCCCGCAAGCTCGCCGGCTTGTTGAAGGATGTGGTCTTCGATGGCGAAGAACAGATCCTCGTATGCACCCGTGTAGGTTGAGGACTGATAGGCGGAAACGTCCAGAGTTTGGATTGCCTTAAGAATTTGGCTCGCTGCCTGACTTGAGATAATCGCCTGTTCCACAAGCATGACTAGATGCGCCTTGTGGATAGCCAGCATCGGCTGGATGAATCGGCTCTTTGCGTTGTCGTAGGCCGGCGACAGGACAATTCGGGCATAACTCGTTCCGGGGAACTGAGTACCTTCGTCCTGAAACAGGTCTTCCTGGATACTCATGCTGTGTCACCTCCGCGGTAGGTTCGGCTCCATCTCTCGACCATTCGGTCAACACAAGCGGAACCGATGAGTTTTCGGGACGAGTAACTTAGTTAATTTTATTAATAATTCTATTTCAAAGATATTATAGGCCCGTGTTCTGGAATATTCAATATATAAAGCGGTTTCATTGTTGACGGGTCCGGACCTTGAACGGTAATATAAATCCAAGTTGCTGAAAGGGACTGTTAGTTTAGAAAGTTAATTTATTCTGGATGCCGGCAGGATATGGAGAATATGAGGTGCATGGCGAGCTCTGCGGCATTCCGAGGGGGGTACCGGATGAAACGGACGTTCAGCGTCTCGGCGGTCGGAGGTGCGGCTTTGCTAGCCGCAGGTTTACTGGCTGGCTGCGGCAGCGGTGGGTCCAGTGGCTCAGGGAATACGGTCACAATCACATATTGGCAGTACACGTATCCTTCGAAAGTCACGGAGATCAAGAAGTTAATACAGGAATTTGAACAGCAGAATCCAAATATCAAGGTCGTCGAACAGGATTTCCCGTATGATAACTACAACCAGAAGATTGCTGCGGCGATGCACGCGGGTAACGGCCCCGATATCATGAATCTTTACTACGGGTGGATACCTCAGTACGTGCAGCAGGGGTATCTCCAACCCATTCCCTCCGACTGGATGAGCACGCAGCAGATTGACAATTACTATATTCCGATGGTGCAGGATTCAAAGTATAACGGAAAGTATTATGCACTGCCGATTGCCGTCCGCACACTGGCCCTGTTCTACAACAAAGACATGTTTCAAAAGTATGGGATCAGCAGCCCACCTCAGACTTGGAATGAGCTGATTCAGGATGCCCAAAAAATGACGATTTATCAGAACGGTAAGCTGGTCCAGGAAGGCTTTGCACCGGACGTGTCAAGTCAGGGCTATCATTTGTTTGAGGAGGTTCTGCTCCGTCAATATGGAGTGACGCCGTTCAGCGCGGACGGTAAAAAGGTGTTGTGGAACTCCTCCCCGGCAGGTCTGCAGGCATTCCGGTTTTGGATGGATATGTTTAACAAAGACAAGATTGGAGATCAAAACTTTGATCAGGGCGGTGAAACCGCGTTCGAGGCGGGCAAGGACGCGATGTTCTTCAGCGGATCTTTCGAGATTGGAACACTCCAGAAGGCAGTCAGTTCGTTCCAGTGGGGTGTGGCGCCAATCCCCACGCTCACGCCAGGTGGCCAGCAGGATAACTTCGGCAGCTTCTGGGTGAATGGCATCGCCAAAGGGGTCAGTGGGGCGAAGCTCAAGGCAGCAGAGAAGTTCTTACAATTCCTCGACTCAACATCTACGGAGAAGGACTGGCTTAAGAACGTCGGTGAATTGCCCGCCGCAGCTTCGCTGTCCACCGATCAAAGTATTTTGAACGACCCTATATACGGTCCGTTTGAGGCAGGACTCAAGTACGCGCATGCGACGTTTTTCGTCGACGAGACGAATGAGCGTCAGATCATGATCGATGAGACGAACAAGATCTTGTTGCAACACGCGCCGGTAGCTCAAACATTTGACGAGATGGTCCAGAAAGAGCAGGCACTGCGCGATAAATATTTCAGCTCCATTGGAAGTGGCAGTTAAAAACGTACATTTCCCAATACAACGAGAAGCAATTGGGGGGCGGCGAACGCCGTCTCCCATCACACGAGTTGCGTTTTTCTTGGGAGGGTATTCTGCGCCAGAGGTGGGAAGCAAATGCAATCAACGTCGGTATCCATGGGTGATGGAGCGACCGCTAAGCTCCCCAGGCAACCGCGGATGACGCTGCACGGACGCCAAACAGCAACAGCCTATATCTTCCTTGCAGTTCCTTTGCTGTTCTTCCTGGGAATCCGAATTGCGCCAACAATTTACGCCTTTCTGATGTCGTTGTTCAAGAATGGAGGACCGGGATTCACGCTTGAGAATTACCACGATATGTTCACTTCTCCGGTGTTTTGGCGTGCGCTTACAAACACCTTGCTTTACGTGGTGATCACGGTCCCGATTCAGTTGGCTATCGGTATTTGCTTGGCGCTGATGATTGGCCGCATCAAGCGTCTAAAAGGGTTCTACCGAACCGTATACTTTCTGCCCTATATCACCTCTGCGGTCGCGATCAGTTGGGTATGGCGGTTGATGTACGACCCATCCATCGGTGTGCTGAATATCGTACTGGGCTGGTTTGGAATCCCCTCTCAGCAGTTTCTGCAGAGTCCGCGAGAAGCGCTTCTGTCTGTCAGTGTTGTCATCATTTGGCAATCGGCAGGCTTTGCGATGCTGATCTTCATGGCGGGTTTGGAGGCCATACCAAAGATGTATTTCGAGGCGGCGCGGATCGACGGCGCCTCCAGTTGGCAGGTGTTCTGGAGAGTGACTTGGCCGCTGTTAAATCCAACCCTGGTGTTCCTCGTCATCACGGGAGTGATTGGCGGCTTGCAGACTTTCACACAGATTGCCAACCTGACTGGGAGCAGTGGCGCTGGCCTTCCAGGTGGTCCGTTGAACAGCACGGTCAGCATGGTGGTGTATACGTACAATGAAGGATTTACCAATTTCAATCTCCCGTTTGCCTCGGCCGTCACAGTGGTGCTCTTCGTACTTATCATGATTGTGACGGTGGTCCAGCTCAAAGTCCTGAATAGATCATTCGAGTATTGAAGGGGACAGACAAATGAAGAGGCCTGCGGATGTTGGGGCAATTCTCATCCACATTGTGCTGTGGTTGGGCATCGTCATTGTGGCGGCACCGTTTGTCTGGATGGTGCTGTCATCCTTTAAATCGTTGCCCGAGTTCTACTCGTTCGATTTTCTTCCGAAAAATTGGGACACCAGCGCCTACAGCTATATATTTCAGCAGACCTCCTATCTCCGCTGGTACGGCAACAGCTTTATTGTGGGCGTCGTGGTAACCGTTAGTGAATTGTTCTTTTGTTCGCTGGTTGGATACACTCTCGCCAAGTTCAATTTTCGCGGACGCGGCGCGGTGTTTCTGCTGATTCTCAGTACACTGATGGTCCCCACGGAGTTGCTGGTCATCCCGTGGTACGTGATGAGTACGGACTTCCACTGGACCGATACCTTTTGGGGAATTATGTTCCCCGGCATGATCGACGGCTTCGGTGTGTTTTTGATGCGCCAGTTTATGATGGGGATCCCGGACGACCTGATCGACGCAGCTCGTATTGACGGTATGTCCGAGTTTGGGATCTACGTTCGAGTCATCCTCCCGCAGGTCAAGTCCGCACTCTCCGCTCTTGGTATCTTGACGTTCCTTGGTAACTGGAATGCCTACCTCTGGCCAGTCATCGTCATTAGTACCGAAGCGATGAGGACTTTGCCTGTAGGTATCGCGATGTTTTCTTCCTCGGACAACGGTGGTTTGCAGTGGAATATCATCATGGCAATGAGCACGTTGGCCGTCATTCCTATCGTGGTGGTTTACTTCATCTTCCAACGGCGTATCGTCGAAGGGATCGCTCTCACAGGGATTAAGTAAGGATCTCATTCATCTCGCTCTGACATTCACAGTGAAGGTCCAAGACGTTGCTCACACTATGAAGGGAGATGCGCTGTCGTGATCAAAAACCTGATTGACATCCATGTCCATTTTCCAGCAAATCAACCGCGTGTATCGCGTGACGTCCATCCTGCGGTACTGGCATACCAGAGGGAACTTCGGGCGAAGTGGAGGGAGCAGTTCAAGTTTGATGACCCGGAGACCGAGCACCCTGGCGATGACGTTCAGGAGGCACGCTGGTTGGAACAGATGGAGCTGAACCATATTCAACATATCAATTTTGTTACAGGCGGGGGAAACGAGAAACTCGCAGCCCTCGTGAAGCGGCATCCCGATCAATTCACTGGCTTCGCCCATCACGATCTGTCAGACGACGGCGCCTACGAAAAGCTTCAATACGCCATCGAAGATTTAGGTCTTCATGGGTATAAGTGGTTCGGCCCCCGCATGCGGAAGTCGTTTGATGCACCTGAGTTGAAGCCGTTCTGGACCTATTTGGCCGACCATAAGCTCCCCTGCCTCATTCATTTTGGGGTACTCGGCGGCCCGGGTGGCGTAGTGTACCACCCATACATCAATCCGCTTACCATTGCAAACGTCGTCCAGACGTACACCGATATCCCCTTCGTGTTTCCGCATTTCGGCGCTGGATACTGGCAGGAATTGTTGCATCTCGCTTGGTCTGCACCCAATGTCCACGTGGACGGTTCTGGATCGAATGACTGGATCCGGTGGATGCCGTATCCCCTCACGGTCGAGAGTTTGTTCCGGAAGGCATACGAAACGATTGGACCGCGTCGAATCATATTTGGCTCAGACTCCAGCGATTTTCCACGTGGATTCGCCAAGCGATACTTAGACATTCAGGAAGCCGCTTGCAATAACATCGGGATACCGAAGGAAGACATGAAGTTGATCTTCGGGGGCAATGCGGCCCGGATTCTTCAACTCAAAAACGCGAAGGAGGTCGTGATTCAGTAGTCTCTGGCCTACCAGCGGCAATCACACGGTGCCGTTTCGATCCCCTTATCGCAATAGGCGAGGAATTGCCGCTGGTAAGAAGGCCCTGATGGAGAGTGCGTGAAGCAGGGAGGGGGAACTCACGTTGCAAGGCAACAAAGTGACCGGGCAGCCAAACTTACTGCGAAAGGTGAACCGCAATGCCATTTTACATCTGCTAGAACACCGCCGGGTCACTTCGCGTGCTGAACTCGCCGCACTCTCAGGACTCAGCCCGCCGACTGTCTCAGCGGTGATTCGTGAACTAACCGCTGAAGGATGGGTGAAGGATTTAGGGGATGGGCCCTCGCAGGGAGGCAAACCGCCTCAGCTAATTGGACTGAATGTGGACGCGCGGCTACTCGCAGCGGTCCGGATCACGTCGGAACGCGTGGAGACCCGAATTTCAAATCTTGGCAATGACGTGATTCAGACGGAAGCCTTCAAACCAGAATCCTTCGACGTGGATTCGATTTGTCAAATCGTGTCGAGGTCCGTCGTTCAGATGGTACATCAAGCCCGCGTCGCTTGGGACAAGGTACTCGGCGTATGCATCTCGGTGCCTGGTGTCGTTGACAGTACCGGTACCGTCTCCAACGCACCCGAGCTTGGCTGGGACGGCGCTCCGATTGCTGAACGGCTGGGCACCCTTCTCGACTCGCACATCCTGGTACAGAACGACGTCAAGCTTGCCACACTGGGCGAAGGTTGGGTCCGCGGCTTTCTTCGAGGCACCATGGTATACGTTCACCTAGATCGCGGTATCGGGGCCGGAATCTTAATTGACGGGCGGATGCATGTCGGCAGTCATTTCGCAGCGGGTGAGATTGGGAGCATGGTCGTCAGCCCGGATACGCTGGAGGTGCTACCGAACGGTGACGGTCGGCTGGTTGCGGAAGGCCCCTTCGAACACAACTTCGGTCTTCAAGCGCTGTTGACCGCAGCTCCAAATGTCGATGCACGTACCCACGAGGATCGCATCTTGAACTACCTGGCGTATGGACTGGCGAATGTGATTTCGGTTCTGGATCCTGAGCTGGTTGTTTTTGGGGGTGAGATGACTTGGAGGATACAGTCTTTCGTTGAGAAAGTGCAGGAGCGTTTGGGAAAGCTGCCGATCATGCAGCCTCAGATGGTTCTGTCACAACTGGGGCGGGACGGATGCTTGATTGGAGCGAATCGCTATATCCTCGAACAGTTCAGAGACCACGTGACGTGGACCTCTGTGTAAAACCGCACTTTCCACAACGACCGATGAACGCTCCCATGCCGTAACACAGCGTTCCGCCCCAAGTGAATCGTCTAAACCCATTGCGTAGAGTACACATCCAAATATGTTCGCGCGTCGGAGCGTGATGTCGACCACCGTCCCGCCGATTGCGGCGGGTGTTTTTTGGTCTCCGTCAGATAGCGAGTGCAGCCATTGGATGGACGGCGCATCCAATGGCCACATCGGCTCTACAAAATGAAGGTCACCGTCCCGTCCGGAGCCAACAGCATCATCCCGTTGGAGCGGATGACGGGTTGCGTTCCCGCGGGTACGTTCACGGTATCGTTGGTCGACAGGTTCTGGACGCCGCTCGTCGATGCGTCGTAGACGTCCGCGTTGTTTGCGATGTACAAGTTGGCGGGCGGGATGGGCGTCGACAGCTTCAACAAGGTTCTGGATTGGCCGGGTGTGCCACTGCCGCCGGCAGATCCGCCACCAGCCGCGTTACTCGCGTTGTCCGCTCCCGCACTGCCGGTGGTGCCGCTGGCGTTTCCGTCAATCCCGCCTGGGGCAGTGTAGCTGTCGATCTCGGTCACATCTCCGTTGCTGTCCAGCTTCCCGTAGTATGCTGTGGTTCCGACCAAACGCAGCAGCACGGCATCCGTCTGCAACAGCGTGATATTCCCGTTGTTGTCACGCATCAGGACGTTCGGTTGTTGGTTCACGAAGTCCTGAAAGAAGACGTCGTCGTTCACGGTCGTGGCGGCTGCTTTTTTCACATCGCGGCCACCGAGATCGACCTGATTGAGGTTCCCGTTGGTGTCGTAATGGTACATCACCGACGCTGTACTGCTCGCAATCAAGATATAGGTGTCGTTGGTGTACGGGCTGAACGTCACGTTCTCGAACGTCGCGTCGGGTGAAAACCCGGAAAAGACGTGAATGAGACGGACATTGCCGTTCAGCAGCGTGATGGTGGACAAGCGCAGGTCAATCAGGTTGCCGTCTGGCGCCTCTGTTCCGATAAACAACGTGTCATCCCGAATCCAGCTGAGGTACACGGGCTGAAACTTGAGCTGCAGGGTGTACTCGGTTTGTCCGGTGGAGATGTCGAGCACGCGCAGCATCAGGTTCTTGTCGACGTACACAAACTTCTGTCCGTCATCCGAGACGGCCATCAGATTGGGACTGAGCGGCTGAATGTTGGCAAGAGTTTTCGGCGCTGCTGCGGCCGGGTCTGTCACCGGCACCGCGGTGGTTGGAACCGTATCCGTGGCCGCGGCGGACAACAGGTGGTTGTAGTGTCCCAACAGACCGACTTCGACGCCGGTAATCACGGCGAGGGCGAGAAGGTTTCGAATCCATGGGTTCATACGGCGGCGCTCCTTCTGCTCCTTCACTTCACAATCACCGAGGTCGCGACCTCTCGCTCGCCCAAGACGTCACTCGGCTGATTGACGAGCTTTCCTTTATAGACCATGGTCGTGGATGAGCCGCCGTCCAGGTTCGCTGCGACGACTGCGCCGTAGTGCAGCATCAACTGCGCCATGTCCTGGAGGGACGCGCCCATGTTGTTGGGCCCGTGGATGTAGCGTCCGTCCGTCACCGCCAGGATGATGGTGCCGTCCGCCGTCTGTCCAATCGCCGTGCGAGGTGCATAACCCCAGCCGCCGTCGCCCTGAATCATGTCCTTCCCATCTTGAACGAGGACAGGGCCAAACGTCACCGCTTGGTCAACGCCCATCTGCTCCAGCTGCGTCAGAGAATACGGCCCGACAATCAAGGCACCTTTCTTCGTCAGCGCAATCACCGGTTCGTTGCCAGACGGTTGCCCGGTGATCACCTGTCCGTTGGAGATGGTAATACCTTGCGGCAGGCCACCGGTTCCCTGCCAGCCTGTATCGCGGAACGCTCCGCCATTCACGCCCGCGATGGCGTGATACTCCTTGACCATGTCCGATACCGTTTGCCCGACGTTGCCGTTGTATTTCGTCACGGCGACCTCCACGCGTTTCGGGTCGCGGATGAGCATGACGTTTGCGGTAAACATCGTGCCCGTGTACTTTTCGAGCGTGATTTGGCTGGAACTGACGTCACTGAAATCCTGATGAATCTGGTGCTGGCTAGATCCCGTCACCTTCGCAGTCGCCATCAGCTGCGGCGTATCCTTGCGGATCTCTGCCTCAGACAAGGTGTAGAGCGAGAGCGGACGCAACAGGTAGCCGTGCATCGATGTCGTGAAGATATCGATGAAGTAATGGCGAAACGCCGGAAACGGCCCATGAAAAATCAGCAGCGAGCATGAGACGTAGATGTACACCAAGAAAAATATACAACGTTTTACAAATCGCAGTGCAATCACTCCCGATTGAGGCGGATTTGAGTGTCGCTGCGGTCGGCGTCCCAGGCAGCAGGAGTCGAAGTCGGATACTTGTACACCTCATCAGACGGTGCCAACCGTCAAAACGTTCACGTGGTACGCAAAGGGAGTTTCTGGTGCTTTCAGGCATCTGCCGTGTTCAGAAGTTCCCGCAGGTCCATCTGCCGTGTTCGGAATATCGATAGGCTTGGTAGAGCCGCGCGCAAACAACCGCTGCGGTGTATAGGCGGCCAACGTTAGTATAGTACAAAACCGGCCGGCAGACGACCCGCCATCCTGCAGGGGCGAGATGGGCGTGTCGACGCGGCATCCCGGACGAACGCGGTGCCCGCGAGCCGCTGGTCGCCGTATCGTAAACGAGCGGGAGGACAACAACCGGCAATGTGGTCCGTCTGTGATGGTTGGCGATGGCCGGAAGCGGAGGGCGCCCGTGACGGTAAAGGAGCGTGGGATTGTGGCCACAGACGCTGGGAGACTGGCGCGAAAGGCGGCATGGCAGCAGCAGGTGGTGCAGTGGGCGGAGGACTTCCGCGACGCGCAACCGCAAACCACCCTAGAGCACGCGCTGCGCATGTTTCCAAGCCTCACATTCGGGTGCAGCTTCGGAGCGGAAGACATGGTGTTGCTGGATATGTTGATGGAGCGAGATCCGCAAGCGGATGTGTTCTACCTCGATACAGATCTGTTGTTCCCCGAGACGTACGCCCTGCGGGACGCCGCCGTCGCTCGCTACGGTATCCCCAACTTGTTGCAGGTCCGGCCGCGGCTGACGCTCGCTGAGCAGGCCGTGCGGTACGGGGATGCGCTATGGGCCAGGGAACCGAACGTCTGCTGCAACATCCGCAAGGTGTTGCCGCTCGAGAACCTGTTGGCCGGTTACGATGCATGGGTGACGGGTATCCGGCGAGATCAGGCGCCAACACGGGCCCAGACCCAGGTCTTCGAGTGGGATGAGCGATTTGGATTGGTGAAGGTGAACCCACTTGCCTTTTGGCGGGAGGATGACGTCTGGTTGTACATTCGCACGCGCGACGTCCCGTACAACCCACTTCACGACCGCGGTTACCCGAGCATCGGCTGCATCCACTGCACACGTCCGGTGAAGCCGGGAGAAGACCGCCGTTCCGGGCGATGGGCCGGATTCGATAAAACGGAGTGTGGGATCCATGTCCCGTCATCCGAATCTCCGCAGGGACACGTACCGCGGCGTCCGCCGTCGATGGGCCGCTGACCCTCGCTGGGCAGGGGGGCGTCCAGCGGTCCATCGCAGGGTAGGCGGTCCCGAGTCAGAGCCATGTCCCGTTCCAGCAGCGGACGGGCGCGTAGGTCGCAGGGGGTTGCAAGCCGAGGGCGGAGACCGCCTCCGGATGCAGTAAGCCCGTCAGTTGTTCCAGCCCGTCTATCAAACGCTGCGACGGCCGGCAGTACAGGCCCTCCGACAACACGTACAACTGTTGCCGTTGAAACGCTGGGGTCTTGGGCCAAGGGTCTTTGCGGTTTTGAATCTTCGCCAGCGGTACCTTGTGCTGTGGGATGCCGGTCCAGACGGCGAGGAAATAGTCTGGCGCAAGTTCTGCCACCCGTCGGCCGTCGTCTTGTACCTGGTCTCCAGGGAAATCACGGAAAATGTTCACCGCGCCGGCGAGATGGCTCAGTTCGGTCAACCAGTTGTCCTGTGCGGGCGAGAACACCGGGTTGGGCCACCACTCCCAGTAGAGGCGAGGCCGATCTGCCCCCTGCACACGCCCGGTCCACTCTCCAACCCGCTCGATCCGCTCGCGCAACCGCGCGACGGTTCGCGCCGCAACGCTGGGCGGCAGGATGGAGGCGGGAACCGCGGCAGCGAGGGTTTCGAGGTCTGCGAGGATGTCGGCGATGGAGTGGGGGGAGAGGATGAGTTGACGGAGGCCGGCGGTCGCCACTGCTTCGGTCACGCGCTCCATACCGGGGACGGAGTGGGACGAGACGACCAGGTCTGGCTGCAAAGCGACGAGCTCGTTCACTCGGATGTGAAGGTCTGGACCGAGGCGTGGCAACCCAGAGAGTGCGTCGGTTGGGTAATCGGAGTAGTTGTCGACGCCGACCAGGTACGGTGTCAGTCCAAGGGCTGCCAGCAGCTCCGTGTTGCTGGGGCAGATGGATGCAATCCGAAATCCTGTCACCGAACGTCCCTCCTCCGCGCCATCCGCCCGATGGCGGAGACGGCCCGTACCAAGGTATTCCGGCGGTAGGACTGGTAGAAGTCTGTGAACGTCGTCTCCCCCGCAATCACTCGAAAAGCGTGATCTACCATCTTCGGGTGGGCGACCAGCATTCGGTGAATGCGGACCGGCATCGCGTAGAACAGCCGCGCAGCGCGTTGGAACAACTGCATCTCGCGCACCAGTTCGTCCTCCACGCGCTGGCGATATCGGGCAAATGGCGCGTCGGGTTCTGCGGCGATGCCAAGCGCCAGCGTGTCCGCGAGGATGTTCGCGCTGCGTAGGGCATAGTAAATGCCCTCGCCCATGAACGGATCGACCAAACCTGCCGCATCTCCGATGAGCGCTGCACGTCCTCGCACACAGTCGGTGTCGCTAGCGCCGACGGAGAGCCAGAACCCCTTCTCACTCAGAAAGCGCCCCACAATCCCTTCTCGAGATAGGTAGGCGGCGAGACGTTCTTGCAGAAACCGGCCGTCTCGCGTGCCGAGGCCGACACCGACAGAGAGGTGGTCCAACTTCGGAAACACCCACGCGTATCCGCCGTCGATAAAACCATAATCGACGGCCACCTTACCCTGAAATCGCTCCAGGGTGGGACCGTCGACCGACATCTCGTACTCCAGGGCGAGGATCTTCCGCTTGGCCTGCATCAGGTTCAACTGTTTGGCCACGGTGCTGTTGACACCATCCGCACCCACGATGTAGCGGCTGTGGTAGAGGGCGGCGTCCGTTTCAACGGCGACACCCGCTTCGCTGCAGGTGACCCGGTTCACGCGCGTCCCCGGCTGGAACCGAACACCCGCCTCGATGGCTGCCTGCAGCAGCAGCATGTCGAACTCGTCGCGCATGACCATGTAGATGAACGGATCGGACTTCACGAAAGTGTGCGGGTAACGACCCGCACAGCAGAGCTCCATCTGGGTGATGGCGTCCCGGACGACAGGGCTGATGTCGATGTCCAACTGGCTGGCCGCGCGCCCGGTCAAACCGCCGCCGCATACCTTGTACCGCGGGAAGATCGCCTTGTCCAGCAACAGCACGCTCATGCCCTGGCTGGATAGCCGTCGCGCCGCGGTGGACCCGGCTGGGCCTGCGCCCACGATGATGACGTCATATACGTAGGGGTACGTCGACACGGCTCGACACCTCCATCCCGCATGTTGAGGAGCCCGGTACCGTGCTCTGCTGCGGCGCACGGCAGGGTACTGGGCTGTGGCGCGATGCGCGTTTGGCGCGCGGCTGGCCTGCGCCGCGGCGGCCCGGGCCGCGAATGCGCCGGCGGGTCGCCAGTAGGTCGCGGGGCGAGGGGCGAAGGCTCTGTAGAGTCGCCGGTACGCCGATGCGCCGATGCGCCGATGCGCCGATAAGGCGGTGCGCCAATGCGTCGATAAGTCGATGCGCCGATTGGATAAGCATTGTCATTCTAGCATACACCTTCCGTCTTGCAACGGTGCGTCGAAATGACTGGAAATGGACTGAATATCCGGCAGGATGGGGCCTTTGGGGCGGATAGGGTACCGCCGTTCCCTAATGGCAGCCGGGATGGGGCGAGTGTGAGGAAACAGCGGAACGGCGTTCCGCTGTTGGAGTTGCACACGGGGTTCAGCGGGGTCAGGATGGGGCCTTTGGGGCGGATAGGGTACCGCCGTTCCCTAATGGCAGTCGGGATGGGGCGAGTGTGAGGAAACAGCGGAACGCCGTTCCGCTGTTGGAGTTGCGCACGGGGTTCAGCGGGGTCAGGCCGGGCCCGTCGGGGCGGATAGGGTACCGCCGTTCCCTAATCGGAGCCGGGGTGGGGCGAGTGTGAGGAAACAGCGGAACGGCGTTCCGCTGTTGAAGTTGCACACGGGGTTCAGCGGGGTCAGGATGGGGCCTTTGGAGTGGGTAAGGTACCGCCGTTCCCTAATGGCAGTCGGGATGGGGCGAGTGTGAGGAAACAGCGGAACGGCGTTCCGCTGTTGGGGTTGCACACGGGGTTCAGCGGGGTCAGGCCGGGCCCGTCGGGGCGGATAGCGTACCGCCGTTCCCTAGTCTGAGCAGGTATGGAGGGAGTGGGCGGACCATAGCGGGCGGACCCTATCGGGCGGACCATAGCGGAACGCCACGCCGCGGGTTTGCGCTTCAACATCCTTAAATCCGGAAAGCGGCTTTCGACGGATGCAGGCGGTACGCGGTCACTCGGACTTGGCCTCCGGCGGGTTCCAGCCATTCTTGCGCCACGAGACTATGGAGAAGTTTGCGTGCGTGCTTCGTAGATACGTGCAGATGCATCGCGGCGGCCGCAGGGCGAACCGGGGTTGCAGACCGGCTGGCGAAGCGTACCAGTTCTCGCTCGCAAGGGGATAGGGGGAGCTGCGGTATCGGGCCGAATTGCTGAAGCAACTGTCGGATAGAGCGTTGGCAATCGAGTGGGCGCTGGACGACGTCCAGGTAGGAAAACCGCAACACGGTCCAGCCGGAAATCACGAGGGTGTTTTGGCGACGGCAGTGGTCGGAGAACTGCTCCTGCGTGATCTCGCGCCAATGCGTGGTCGCACCGTCAATTTCGACGGCGAGTCGAAACCCCGGGCGGATATAGGCGAAGTCGATGAAGCGTGTGCCATAGCCAGGGTCATGGACCTCATATTCGGGGTGCAGGCCTTCGAAGTTTCGGAATAGCGGCCACCAGACCGCTTTCAAGAAACTCCGCTCCCCCGGGCCCAAGTCGGGCAGCAGTCGATTCAAAGCCGGTCCACGGCGCCGCGAGCGGTGAAACTCCAACAGTTTTTCGTACGCATCCAGGAAACCCATGAGGCGTCCCTCCTCATCTCTGTATCCTTGATCCTAGGGATCGGCCCGCCGGTGTCCATGATGTTGCGTGAAAAGTTGTCCGATTCGGGGAACCCGGTTGCGGGCCCGCACTCGCACGGGAACCACAGACATGGGGCGACTTGGGGGGCTCGTCTACATCCGACGAACCCGATCCGTAATGAGCCGCTTTGCCGTCCGCTCCGACCTGCAGTTGCACAGATGAGTCCATGTCACCTGCGCCTTCAGGTCCGACGCGACGCTGTCTAGGTGGGGTGTGGTGCCGGACCCAGACATTGGGGCCACTCCGCCCCCGGACCAACCAGCCCCTGTGTACACCACGGGTGCCCACCAACAGGCCCTCAGTTTATGTCCGGAGGGCGTCCGTGCCCGATTGGAGGATCATCGCTGCCCGTTCCGAGACCTGTTGATACAGGCGGCCGAGCGTCTCCAGCGCCCGGTCGTCCGGCAGGGCGACAGGCGGCTTGCGCCACGTGTGGACGGCGAACTGCGTCTTTGGATCTGGGGTTGGTGTGACTTGCAGCGGATCCCAGTCCGGCCAGGTGGGCCATGCGAGTTCCGCCTGGGACGCGGAGGTATTCGCCTGGCTCGGTGTACCCTCCGCCCCACCCAGGGCGCCGACCGGCGGCGGACCGTACCAGAACGCCGCCGGGCCTTGCTCTGCCAACTGGCGGATCCGCTCCTGTGGCGTGATGGGCTTGCCGGTTTGCGGGTGCACGCCCCACGGCGTGGGGGTCATGTCGGGATCAATCCATCGAGCCCGTCCGTGGGTCGGCGGTGCGGAGGCCCGGGCGGATTGAGCAGCTTCGGCAACGGCGGCCGCCTGCTGAACGCGCTCCAGCCAGATGGCCTGTGGCATGCCGCGCAAGGTCAGCAGTTGCAAGGGGTGTTCCGCAATCGCCCGTTCGGTTGCAGCGAAGACTGCGTACGCGTGTTTACAGGGACTGGCCCAGTCTGGACAGTCGCACACCGACTCAATCTCGTCCGGCGTCGGCACGAGGCTGCAGCCGTCCATCGCCAGCAAGGCATCGATGGCGTTCGGAAGCCTGCCGTCGGCGAGGTCGGCCGCCAACTGCGGTTGGTCGGCGAGGCGGGTCAACAGGCGGTGCCACACCGCTGCGGGAATCGGGCGAATCTGAACGGAGACGTTGTAGGGCTGTGGCCGGCCACCGCGGACCTGGGCGAAGATGCTGCAAACCGACAGGGACAAGCTCGACACCTGCCCGTTCGCTTCGTAGGCCAGACCGCGCTCGAAGCGCCCTGCGTCCGCAAATGCCGCCAGCGTCCCCATCATCTCCCGCCAGGTGCCGGACCAACTCGTGGTCTCTGTGCCACCCCAGTTTTCCTCCGTCACGCTTCGTCACCTCCCGTCCGGTAGCCCTTGCGCAGTGAGAACAGGTGGCGCAGTTCATCCGCGCCGAGCTCGGCAATCCACCCTTCGCCCGACCGAATCACCTGCTCCGACAGGAATCGTTTTTCCTCCATCATCTCGTCGATCCGCTCCTCCAACGTCCCTTGGCAGATGAAGGTGTGCACCTCAACGGTCTGCGTCTGGCCGATGCGAAACGCCCGGTCCGTCGCTTGTCGCTCTACGGCAGGGTTCCACCAGCGGTCGAAGTGGATGACGTGGCTGGCCCGCGTGAGGTTGAGGCCGACGCCCCCTGCCCGGATGGAGAGGACAAACACACCCGGCCCCCCCGGCGCCTGAAACGCCGCCACCAGCTCGTCCCGTTGCTGTTTGGGCACGCCGCCGTGCAGGAACAGCGGCTCCTCCTTGAGAGCTCGCGTCAGGTGCTGAACCAGCAGCTCGCCCATCTCGCGGTACTGCGTGAATACCAGTGCTGCTTCGCCACCGTCTCGAATCTCCCGCAACAGTTCCGTTAAGCGCTGCAGTTTGCCAGATCTGCCTTCGAGCGCGCTGCCGTCCCGAAGGAACAGGGCTGGATGGTCGCAGATCTGCTTCAACCGCGTCAGGCTCGCCAGGATGAGCCCGCGGCGCGCCATCGCCTCGGTCTGTTCGACTCGCCGCATCACGTCGTCGACGGTCGCCTGGTACAGGGAGGCCTGCTCGCGGGTCAGCGGGCAGTACTCCTTCGCCTCAATCTTCTCCGGCAACTCCGGTGCGATGGCCGCATCCGTCTTCACCCGGCGTAGCACCATCGGCGCCACCATGGCGCGCAGCAGTGCCGCCTTCTCCGCGTCGTGGTGCCGCTCGATGGGGTGCGCAAACCGTTCCTGGAACCGCTCACGATTCCCGAGATACCCGGGGTTGAGGAAGCGAAACACAGACCAGAGCTCTGCCAACCGGTTCTCGACCGGCGTCCCGCTCAACGCAATCCGCCGCGTGCGTCCCGCGTTTCGGTCGGCAATCCGGTACAGCGCCCGCGCTTGCTTGCTTGCGCTGTTCTTGATTTGCTGTGCTTCGTCGATGGCGATCACGCTCCAGTCGACGCTGCCAAGCGCCGCCTCGTCCCGCAGCAGCAGGGGGTACGTGGTCAGCACCACGTCGTGTGCGCAGGCCTGTTCTGCAAATGCTGCCTCCGTCGCGCGGCGGCTGCCGTGGTGGACCAAGGTGCGCAAGCGTGGCGCGAAGCGCTGCAGCTCGTGTTGCCAGTTGCCGAGGACGGACGTGGGGCAGACGATGAGCGCCGGGGAGCGGCGGGCGGGCTCCGTCTGCTCGTGCAGGTCGCAGAGCAGGGCAATCAGTTGCACCGTCTTGCCAAGGCCCATGTCGTCTGCGAGGCAGGCGCCGACGCCGAGATCGGTCAGGGCGGCGAGCCACTCGAAACCGCGCTGCTGGTACGGGCGAAGCTCTGCGCGCAGGCTGACCGGTGTGGCCAGCTGCGGCGGGGTCCAGCGGCCTTCCACGAAGGAGAGGACCTCGTCCGGCAAGTTGTACTCGAACACCACGTCGACCTCGCCGTCATCCCTAGCGACGGTTGTCTGGGAAGACGACTCCGCCATCTGCTCCAGGAGCTGAAAGATGGAGACTCGCCCGTTATGGGCGCGCAGGAAGTGCAGGGCTTCCTCGACCGCCTGTGGCGAGACTTCCGTCCACTGGCCGCGCAGGTGTACAAGCGGCGATTTGGCCTCCGCCAGACGAGTGAGTTCCTGCTCCGACAGGCGCTCGTCGCCGAGGCTGACGGCGGCCTGAAACGACATCCACTCCGCGAGGCCGAAACGGGTGGGACTCTGGGGCGAACCCGCCGCGCGGTGGTGGGGTTGCAGTTGAACCCGCAGCCGACGCCTGCCTGCACGCGTCCAGAAGCTCGGTACTTGCACGACGAATCCGGCTTGTTGTAAGGCCGGCGCCCCGACCGACAGGAAGTGGTACGCCTGCGAGGTGGAGAGCCCAACGGCGGTTGGCGCCGAGGGGTCGGCGGTCCACCCAGCGAGGGTCGGGAAGACATCCAGCGCGGTGCGCCACTGCCCGGCCGCCAGCGACTGCACTTGGGGCGGAGTGAGGTTTGGGAACACGCGGGCAGCGCCTGCTCCGCGCCACAGGTCGTCTGCGCTGACGGTGAGGCTGGGGTCCGCGGCGGCCTGCACAAACGGGGTGAGCCGCCACACGACTGCGTCCGTATCCAGGTTTGTGTGCGGAGGCGAATCTGTCCCGACTTCGGAATCCCCCTCGGCGGGTTCCTCGAGTCGGAACCCGAGCCGGACGGGGGACTTCGCCGGCGTGGGGGTCACCCAGCGGACGATGAGTTCCTCCAACTGCTGCGCGTCCGTTCGCGTGCTGTAGGTTGGCACGGGGCGGGGATCGAACAGGCCCTCGAACCACTGCTCAAACTGACGTCGGCGGCCGGGGTGCATCACGCGCACATCGGCAGACACTCCAGCGTCGGCCGTGCCCGGCCCGTGAAGCACCTCGCGGACGAAGGTGTCGATACAGGTGTCGAGCACAGCCGCCAAGAGCTCCGCTGGCGGGAGTCCGTACAGTCGCCCGCCATCCTGGGCGCTGAAGTTGCTGCAGGCAGCCGGCATGCTGTCGGCGAGGTACGACTGCCAGGCGGTGTCGCGCGGCAGGGAGGTGTCCGCCTGCCACACGGCTGCGGTTTCGACGAAGTGGCGGGTGGTGTTCGCCTGCAAGCGGAGTCCAGGGGTGAACCGCCCGCGATACAGCAGGTCGAGGGCGAATCGCGACACTGCCTGCCAATAGAACAGGTCGGGTCCGATGGAGAGACCGCGCGCCGTCAGCCGATACGGGTCTCCGAGGTCGGACAACTGCAGGGTGAAGCGAAACGCGTCCGAAGCGGTCACGTCCAGGCCTGGTATGCGTCGGGGCCGCGGGGCACGGCTTCGGTCCCGTGTGGTCTCGCGCGAAGGTGGCCATTGTGGGAGGTACAGCCAGCGCTGAACCTGCTCGTTCGGGTGCAAAGACAACCCGAGCAGGCGTACGATGGGCAGCCACGTGACCGGGTCTGCGACGGACAGATCGGCTTCGGTTGCGTAGACGAACATCCGCTGCGGGAGCCAGACGCCGTGAAGCTGCACGGGAACCACCTCCAGGCGGGGCCATGGGACACGGGACATCCATACCTTCCTAATCATAACCGAACCTGGGTGCGGTGCGGGAGGACAAGCGTCCACCGACCGTCGCTGGTTGCAGGATTTCGCCTCCCCGTCGGCCCTGGTTCAGGCTCGGCAACGGTGCCTGGGAGGGACAACCGCCCGGGCTGGCCAAGCGCCCCGGGACATACGATACGGTACCCGTCAGTTTGTACGGGGGGAAGGGGGTTTACCGCATGCACCCGTTGTATCCGGTCGCGACGCGAATGGTCGGGCGGCCTGTGTTCGTTCACCACGTGAACGGATCGGTCTATCACGGCACGCTGACCTCCGTCGCACCACACGGCATCTACGTGGTTCAGCACCCGCCCGGAACGCGGTTGGCATCTGGTCTGCGCCAGGCGGATGACGCGGTGCGGCTGATGGGGGATAGCTCAGCCGGCAGCTCATCGGACCCCAGCGGCGTGGAGCTGGTGTACTGGCCAGCGAGCTATTTCGCGTTCGGTGCCCTGACCGGTTTGACGCTCGGCGCCCTGGCCAGCCCGTGGTGGTGGTAACTACTACCCGAAGGCTCGGGCGGGGCGCGCCCCCGCCCGCGTCTGAGCGGTGCGCCGAGGTCTCAGATACGGTAGGATGGAGAGAAACGAGCGACGAGGGGGCAACGAGGTGCAATCGGGAAGGACGGATCGACTTCACGGCTGGCGTACGACAGCGATAACCATCCTGGCGGCAGCCTGTCTGACGGGATGTGCGGCGGACCCGAGCGGGTGGTTCATGCCGGGGCCGGCGGGAGGCAGGACCCATTCAGCGGCTGAGAACGGCACCGCCACCGCAAGTGCTGGCCAGGGAGCGGTCGGTATCGACACCGCCGCTGCGGCGGCGTCGTACGCGGCGGACAAGCCCTTCGCCGGCGGTACCTTCGACCCGCAGCACCTGTTCGATGTCCACGACGACCAGATTGCGGTCAGCGAGGTCGACGGAGCCGTCTACGTCACGTGGGAGTCGTTTGCGAACGGCGACATGGTGTACACGTCTGTGGCGCAGGGCGGGCACTGGGTGGCACAGGACGTGCCGGTGTACAACCTGCATACGCTCGCGGGCGACGGGGACTGGAGCCTGTACCTCAGCGGCAACGCACTGATGGTGGTCAATCGCCTCCAGGACACATCGTTCGCCGTGGAATGGGACGAGCACGGTCATGTCATTCTCCAGCGAAGCCTGTACAAAGGTTGGGTCGGGGGCGACTTCTCTGTGCGGTCTGGGGACGAGTTCGGCGTCTCCCTGCACCTCCCGTACGGCGCACCAGCGGGGGGTGCCCGGTACAACCTGTACATTCCCGGACAACTCGGCCAGCCGACCATCGTCACCGTCGATGCCAGTCAGTTTACCGGAGCCCTGTACGCCTTCGATGCGCGAGACCACTACCTCGTCGAGGCCCGTCACGTCAAGGTCGGCGCCCCCGTGATGGACCTGTACCAAGTGAACCGTTCCTCCTCTGGCGACGGCGGATTTGCCGGACAGACAACGGCGGCGAATACCCTGCCGGTCGCGGGACCGGGCGGAACGCCGCTGCAGACGAAGTTCACTGTCTTCCCGGACGCCTTGGCTGTCGACGCCTCGGGTCACATCTACACCATGGCGCGCGTCCACAGCGGGATCGTGCAGGTTGACGAGTACAGTCCCGCGCTGCACCTCATCGCCCAGTGGGAACGCGTGCCACTCGCGAACCCGCGCGCGCAGAACGTCGCGTTCACCATCGGTGCCGGTCAACCGCATGTCTGGGACGTATTCGCCGACAACGGGCTCGCGGAGCTGGAACAGATTCAATTGCAACCGCAGGGGCGGCAGTAGGCGTCCTCGGGCGCCCGGCGGTGGCCGTCGTGACTTGCATGGACAAATTTGTGTAGACAGGCATGTTCTACTAGACATGGACGCGAAGGTATAGGAAACTAGAATGGACACGAGATGATGCGATTCGGTGCGAGAGGAGGGCGTGGATGGAGGAACAGAACGCTTTCCAGCGCTGGAACCGCCGGTCGTTGAACGCGTACTGGCTGGCCATCGCCATCTTCGCTGTCTTCGCGTCGGCGTACACGAAGTGGGGGCACGCACCGGGGGCGTCCTGGGTACGAACGGTTGCCGTCCCGACGGCCATCCTTGTGGGGGTCACGGTTGCGCTGGAAGGGCTGCTTCGCGCTTGGCCCAAGGGTTCGCCGTACGCGGTCATCGTCGGCAGCTACGTCTGTATCTTCGTCGTCGGATGGGCGGTCCCCTACCTATATGTGGTGATTGCGCTGCTCGGCACGCCGCTGGTCCTGTCGCTGGTTCACCAGCGGCGAGGGGTGGTCTGGCTGTCGCTGTCGCTAAGCTACGCCACGTTCGCGCTGTTGCTCGTCTCGGTGTACGCGCCGCATCGCGACGCGACGCTCGGCGGCATCTTGGTGGGCATCGGGTTTCTCGTGATGACCACATGGTTCACCCTTCAGGTGTTTGAACGCATACAGGAAATGGTGCGCATCCT
>JAIMBT010000004.1 GCA_023511295.1 Alicyclobacillus sp. | reverse complement strand
TCTCCCTTTCGATACGCCCATACACCCGATGCCGTGGCAAACAGGACTTGAACCGCACTAATTCCGGAAACTTGGTGTGCAGTGAATGAAGGAACTCCCAATAGTGGCGGGACGTATAAGAGCAGCGGGTATTTTACGATAGAACCTCCAATCCCGACCATGCCAGAGACAAACGATCCGAACAGTCCAATCAAGAGCAATGTGAGAAATGCGGCAAACGACATCATGATCCCCTCCCCACCCAATTGGGACACGCCCAGCTTGTACCATCAACCTATGTTGGTCTTCGGACACGTATACCCGTACAGGTACCTGTTGACACGTCTTAATGTGAGGAGATATACTATACCCCGTTGGGTATCAATGATCTAATAACAATGCGATACGGCCTTGATACCCATAGCAGTACGTGCATCGCAATGGATGTCACGGACACAATATCCAACCATCCGGGGAGGTGAAGACGTTGGCTGGGTCTAAGGTGCAGAACATCATTCCGCTGGATGTGAAAGAACGCCTGCGGAACGGTGAGAAGCTGCAAATTATCGATGTGCGTGAACCCGGTGAAGTGATGTCTGGGAAAATTCCAGGGGCCAAAAACATTCCCCTCGCACAAATCCCTGGCCGTCTGGCGGAAATCGACCCGAATGTGGAGACCATCGTGGTCTGTCGAAGTGGGGGACGGAGTGCGCAGGCTTGTGAATATCTCATGAGCCAGGGCTTTCACCAAGTCCGAAATATGATGGGCGGCATGCTGGCTTGGACTGGAGATGTGGAGTAGGGCAATTACATCAATCGTGTGGAGGTATGGAACCGCATGGCAAAACGTGTGGCCATTATTGCATCGAGTGGCGGAATTGAAACGGCGTACAAGGTGTTGAACATTGCAATGGCGGCGACAGCCACGGATGCAGAGGTGACCATTTTCTTTACGTTCGATGGGCTGAACATCATCCACAAGGATGCGGAGAACCTGCTGACATTCGCTGCGGGGAACGAGCATTACGCCGAAGGATTCAAGAAGGCGAATATCCCCTCTCTCTCTCAGATGTTGCAAATGGCTGTGGAGAGCGGCGTGAAGCTCATTGCGTGCCAAATGACGATGGATGTGGCGGGGCTGCAGAAGGAGCATTTTATCGACGGGGTTGAAGTCGGCGGAGCTGTGACGTTCCTTGATTTTGCCTACGATGCGGACGTCACGGTGACATTCTAAACCAAAGAGGAGGAGTGAAGAGATAGCGATGAGCCCTGTAACAGTGGATAAAACGGTAGATTGCACCGGCCTGTCATGCCCGATGCCGATTGTCCGGACGAAAAAAGCCATTGAGGAGATGCACGCTGGCCAGGTGTTGGAGGTTGTCGCAACCGACCCAGGTTCCGTAGCCGACGTGAAGAGTTGGGCCACACGAACGGGTCATCAGTTCTTGGGGACCACGACGTCAGAAGACAAAGTGTTTCGGCACTACATTCGCAAGGCAGTTCCGGACGAGGTCAAGCCAGAGCAACGCCATCCCCACACCGTGACCAACGAGGAGCTGGCAGAGCGGCTTGCAGATGGCGGGGTTCTCATCGACGTGCGGGAGCCTGCGGAGTATGCCTTCTCACACGTTCCGGGAGCCATCTCCGTCCCTCTCGGTGAGCTGGAGCAGCATGTGTCGGAGCTGGCGCCCTATCAGAAGCAGCCGGTGTACGTCATCTGCCGCACGGGCAGCCGAAGTGATACTGCCTGCCAGGTGCTGGCGGGGCACGGGTTTGAGCGAGTGTACAACGTCGTGCCCGGCATGAGCCAGTGGCAGGGGCCGACAGAGCAGAGCCTGTGATGAGAAACGATGGAGAGGGGGAACAAAGCGTGGCTCCGACGACCATGACACGAGTATCACCCACTGAGGTGTTTGAACAGATCCTTCGTGGAGATGCACTCTTTATCCTCGACGTGCGCAATGAAGAGGAGTATGCGGATTGGCGGATTGAGGGGCCGAGTGTGACGAGTATCAACATCCCATACTTCGACCTGCTCGATGGCATCCAGCCAGCGCTCCAGCAGCTGCCAAACAACCGTCCCATCCTGGTGGTGTGCGCCAAGGAAGGCTCGTCCGTATTCGTGGCAGAGCAGTTGCGAGAAGCGGGCCTCACAGATGTTTCGGTTCTCGCTGGCGGCATGAAGGCGTGGAGCGAGGCGCTGCGGCCGGTGAAGGTGGGGGACCTCTCGAGCGGGGGCGAGGTGATTCAGTTCGTGCGGTTTGGCAAAGGATGTCTGTCGTACCTGATTGCGTCCGATGGAGAGGCGGTCATCGTTGACGCCGTGCGGACCACCGATGCGTACGAGCAGTTCGCAGCCGAACGGGGGCTTCGCATCCGCCACGTCATAGACACCCACCTTCACGCCGACCACATCTCTGGTGGGCGGGCGCTGGCGGAGCACACGGGGGCGACGTACTGGCTGCCGCCGAAGGATGCTGGCGACGTGACGTTTGCGTATGAGCCCCTGGTGGCGGAGCGGGAGATTACGGTGGGGAAGACGACGGTGCGGATTGTGCCGGTGTACTCCCCTGGACACACCATCGGCAGCACATCGCTGGTGGTGGATGGTCGGTACCTCCTGTCGGGCGATATCTTGTTTGTGAAGTCCATCGGGCGGCCGGACCTTGCGGGGAAGGCGGCGGATTGGGCCGGAGACCTGCACCAGACTCTGTACGATACGTACCCTGAGCTGTCGTCCCAGCTGCTGTTGTTGCCGGCCCACTACGGAGACCCAGACGAGGTGAACCCGGACGGATCAGTAGCGGCAAGACTGGGTGACGTCTACGAGCACAACGGAGGGCTTCAGGTGGAGGACGCCGAGGCCTTCCGGCGGCTGGTGACGGAGAACCTGCCGCCGCAGCCGAATGCGTACAGGGAGATTCGTCTCACCAACATGGGCAAGATGACACCGGACGAGGACGAGCAGCGGGAGATGGAGATAGGGCCGAACCGGTGCGCCGTGCACGGGTGACCACGGCCATGGCGAACGCAGGGTAGGAAGCGGGTTTGGAACTCGCTCCCACCGTGAGACGGGATGAGGCGTCTGGTAGAGGCGGCGTTTGGGGCGTGGCTGCGGCGCAAGCTGAAAATTTTTTTGCACCCGAATATACCCCCGTGGGTTTGGAGGTGACGGCATGCCACACCTGAGTGCCGTGCAGATGGTTCTTGCTGTGATTTCCGGCGGTATTGTGGGTTTTACGCTTGGGCTCATCGGCGGGGGCGGTTCCATCCTCGCCGTGCCCCTCCTCCTGTATGTGGTGGGGGTGCACGACCCGCACATTGTCATTGGGAGTACGGCGTTGGCGGTGGCGGTCAACGCTTACCTGAACCTGCTGCCGCATTGGCGCAACGGCCAAGTCCGATGGAAAGCGGCCGTGGCGTTTGCCATACCTGGTGCGGTGGGGGCGTACGCCGGGTCGATACTCGGCAAAATGGTCAATGACAAGGTGCTTCTGTTTTTCTTTGCCCTTCTGATGCTGGTGATTGCTGTACGAATGGTACGCCCAAAGCGCAAAGGCGAGGCTTCGGGTGAAGAACGCCCCATCCGTATGGGGAGGGTGATTCCGACCGGGCTGGTCACGGGAGGCGTGTCTGGGTTCTTTGGCATCGGCGGCGGATTTCTGATTGTGCCTGGCCTCATCTTCTCTGCGGGCTTGCCGATGACACAGGCCATCGGGACGTCACTGTTCTCGGTGGGGACATTCGGGCTAACGACCGCCGTGTCGTATGCCATCTCAGGGATGGTCGATTGGCTGATTGTCGCTCTGTACATTGGAGGCGGCCTTGTTGGCGGTATCCTCGGCGTCTATACCTGCACGAGGCTCGGGCGCAATGTGCGCCGCTTGCAGCAACTGTTTGCCGGAGTGTTGGTTCTGGTAGCGGGTTATATGTTGTACGTCAATTTGACAGCCTTGCACGTGCTGTAGGGGGTGATGAGGGTGAGCTGGAGCTGGGTGATTGTGGTGGTGATTGTTGCCGGGTACTTTGTATACAGAATGTTGCCCGTCAAGGGTGTCCAGTCAATCCGGGCGACTGAGCTTCGGGAGATGCTCCGTGACAAAAAATCTGGGGTCCAGTACGTGGATGTCCGGGAACCAGGAGAATTTCGGCAAGGGCATATCGATCCGTTTCGCAACATTCCCCTGGGACAGTTGAAGAGTCGCTTGGGGGAATTGGATAAGGCGAAACCGGTGGTCGTAATGTGCCACTCCGGAATGCGAAGTGCCCAGGCGGCCCGGCTGTTGGTGAAACAGGGGTTCTCGGATGTGCGAAACCTCTCCGGTGGGATTGCTGCGTGGAATGCCCGCCGTGGTGGGTGACGGGTGTCGCCGACGGCTGACTCGATTTTTACGGAGGGGGGTATATTACGGAGGACAGGGGGGAGAATTTCGATGGAGTATACGGACCCCATGAAGCACCGCCTGCGCCGGATTGAAGGGCAGGTGCGGGGCGTGCTGCAGATGATGGACCAGGGCAAGTCGTGCAAGGAGGTCGTGACGCAGTTGTCGGCGATTCGGGCAGCGGTGGACCGGGTGACCCTGTACGTCGTTGGCGAGAACATGGAGCAGTGCATCCGGGAGGAGGTCGCCGGCGGCGGGAATGCCGACAAGGTGATTCGGGAAGCGATTGAGCTTTTGATGAAAAGCCGATGAGGAGGATGAACGTATGGCCACGGTACAGGTGACGGATCAGAACTTTGCGAGCGTGATCCAGGGAGACAAGCCGGTGTTGGTCGATTTTTGGGCGGCGTGGTGCGGGCCGTGCCGGATGATGGCACCCGTGTTGGAGGAGTTGTCGGAGGAGGCCGGGGATCGATTGGTGGTCGCCAAATTGAACGTCGATGAGAACCCGAGGACGGCGGGAGCGTACGGGATCATGAGCATCCCGACGATGATGGTATTCCGGGGCGGCCGGCCGGTGAAGCAACTTGTGGGTTACATGCCGAAAGGCACGCTGATGAGCAACCTGGCGGACGTGCTGTAAAGCTGTAAATCCGTTGCAAAGGAGTGTGGGGAAAATGGCGCAGGAGTTTCACTACAGTGCCACCACAGACAAGGACCTGGACGAGGCGGTGGCGGCGCTCGAGGCGGCCTTGAAGGATCACAAGTTTGGCGTTCTGTGGCAGATGGACATTCCGTCGAAGTTGAAGGAGAAGGGCGTGGACTTCGACAAACCGTATCGGGTGCTGGAGGTATGCAATCCGCATGAGGCGAAACAGGTCCTCACGCAAAATCCGATGGTAGGGTACTTCCTGCCCTGCAAGCTGGTGGTGTACGAGCACGAGGGAAAAACGGTCATCGGCCTGCCGAAGCCCACGGCGCTCATGGGTGTCATTGGCGATGAGGGGCTGATGGAGACAGCGCAGCGGGTGGAGGCGACGTTGAAAGAGGCGGTGGACGAAGCGGCCCGGTGACGGGCCGCTCTCAACAAGGGGGTGTTCTTGAATGAGCCATGTGAATCCGTTGAATGCCAAGACTGAGCTGGTACAGGCTGCGAAAGTGCTGGCATCGTCTGGCATGTTGTTTCGTGGCGAGCATGCGAATTTGTCGGCAAGATTGGGAGAAGACAAAGTTGATGGTTCAGGTTTTGCCTCTTCGTTTGCGTCCCTGACATGAAGGGAATTTCTCCGCCGTCGTCTTGCCACGAACTGAGTAGGTCGTTCCATACTTGTCTGTTCAATGAAATAAGGAGTACATTAGGATTCTCTGCGGTGACATGGAAATGCTCTTGTTCAAAGACGCCGACGTTTTTGCTGTGACTCTTGCCGGTCCAAACCCAACAGGTCATTGTTGCTCCCACCCAGCGTTGACGATTTATTTTGCATCGATGACGTTTCTATTCGCCTCATGTACTAGACGACCATGTATCCTTAACGAAAGATGGAGATCATCTCCATGACAACTGGATGAAAGGTAGTATCACAGCATGGAGATCGGCCCAGTAGAACTCGTCGGCGAACGTGCGAAATTGATTCCGATGGAAAAATCCCACATTGAGGGTTTGTTTGAGGCTGGTAGAGACCCGAAGATATGGAGCTATATGCCCATGCATATCGAGACGATTGATGACATGAAATGCTTGGTTACTGGGGCGCTATTGGCAAGAGAGGCTAGCTCCGAGTTTCCGTTTGTTATCATCGATCAAGAGTCGGAGAAGATCGTGGGGAGTACCCGCTTCCTCGACATATCCGTTCCAAACCGACATTTAGAAATCGGATGGACGTGGCTTTCACCCAGTGTATGGCGTACACGGGTCAACACCGAATGTAAATACTTGCTTTTGAAACACTGCTTCGAAACGCTAGGGACCCTTAGGGTTCAACTCAAGACGGACGGTAGAAATGTACGGTCTCAACAGGCCATTCAACGGATAGGCGCCGTGAAGGAAGGCGTTTTGAGGAAGCACCGTGTGATGCACGACGGTTATATCCGGGACTCTGTGTACTTCAGCGTGATCGACGACGAGTGGCCCAGCGTGAAGGCACGGTTAGAATCCATGCTGGGTGCTGAGTGAACTGACGAACTGTGGTGCGTATCCCGACCGTAGCAGGAACGATTCTACTGCGGTCTTTTTGTTTGCAAAAAGTGGCAGGGTATCCGGCTTGGCCGACTCGTCCTTCGGGTTCCACGGATTCGCAATGGTGAGTTCTCAACGGAGATGTTCGCCCGCTATCAGCGCAGTGAACAGGCACTGGTGATTGCGTTGATGGAGATGGTGGTAAACGGTGTGTCGACACGCAAGGTGGCCCAGATCACCGAGGAGCTTTGTGGAACAGAGCGGCTATTCTGGATGCTCCTGATATCCAGACGGCTCGACTGCTCAAGGACAATTTTGTGGAGGAGTACGCCGAACGAGTGCCGAAAGCCGTACAGGTGCTGGAGGACGGGTTCGACGATATCACGGCGGTACTTGCTCTGCCTGACCGACAGGCCGATGCTACTGAATATGGAGGAGTACTGGAAATGGCGTCAGGAGCAACAGAAATCCCAGGAAGATAAGAAAGTAGCACACATCGGCCGATAAAGTGGTTGTGAAGATACTGTGAAAAAATATGGGGAGGGGTTTTTACATAGCGTTTTGGACTTGATTGAACCAGCAAACCAGCGCCGGAGGTGACGAGCGTGACCCATCGTCCAATCTAAGCCACCTCAGGGGCATTGCCCCGTCATCGGACAACGAATGGCCCCCGATGCGGGGCCTCTGAGGTGATCGAAAATGAAATATGGCCGCATCCTGCGCCAGCGAAACTTCGTTCTGATGACCGCCGGTACAGGCCTCTCCACGCTGGGTGACCAGATTGGCTGGATTGCCATCTTGTGGGTCGTGATGACCACGAGCGGATCGTCGGCGCAGATGGGGCTGGCCGGACTCTGTTACGGTCTCCCAAGCGTCGTGGCAGGAATGCTCGCCGGCGTGTTGGCGGACCGATTCCCGCCACTTTGGCTCATGGTGCTCGATAACGTGGGGCAGGGACTGCTGTTCGTTGCAATCCCGCTGTTGTACTGGCTGCACGTGCTCCCGTTTTGGCTGCTGTGTGTGCTCCTGGTATGCGCGGGTACGCTCAGCCCGCTGACGTCCGTTGCGGCCATGGCCGTCGTACCGGATCTGGTGCCGGCAGACCTCTTGTCAGCGGCCAACGCTTGGGACGAGACCCTTTGGCAAGGCGCCTATCTGGCAGGACCGCTCATGGGTGGCGCACTCATTGCAGCAATGGGTGCACCCATTGCGATTCTGGTGGACGGTCTGTCTTTCTGGGCCTGCGCGCTGTGCGTTTGTTTCGTGAGGCACGCACCTATCAGACCCCACGTTGGAGACCATCCGCCAGGCCGTCGCATGCGCCGCTTTGCTGGCGACATCGTGGCAGGGTGGAAGGCGCTGTTGTCTCTGCGGGTCGTCCTGGTGATCACGCTTGCCGCGCTGGCACTCAACCTGGCTTACGGCCAGTTGGATGTGTCGCTGCCGCTGCTGGTTCACCAGGAGTGGCGCAAAGGTGGAGCCGCGCTCGGTATCCTCTGGACGGCGTACGGTGTCGGATCGCTCGTCGGCACGACCGTGGTGGCTTTTATCAAGAACGACACGCGCAGACGTGCTTGGATGTCTATCATGATTGCGGGAATGGGTGGCAGTTTCTGCTGCATCGCTTTCGCTCATGGCTTCTGGCTCACGGTGCTGCTCATGTGGAGCGCCGGTCTGTGCTTCGGTCCGTATGCGCCGCTCGCTCGCAAGATGGTGCAAGAGCAGGTGCCGGACGGACTGCGGGGGCGGGTGTTCGGCATCCGTACCGCGATGATTGGCGCGGGGGTGCCCACGGGATCCCTCGTCGCCGGGTGGGTGTTGCAGTTCATGAAGCCGTCTGCGTGGATTGGCGTGACAGGTGCAGGCATCGTGACGGTCGCGGCGGCGTTGCTGGCGTTGATGGTGCTGCTTGGCAACCGAGATTGAGGTGAGTAGAAATGGCGACGAGCACATGTCCGTTATGTGGTAACGATAATCATTGCGGCAACGTGGCCGGCAAACCACACGGTACTTGCTGGTGTGATGAGGAGTTCTTTCCGAAAGAAATCTTCGAGAATGTTCCGCTCGGTGGACCTCAACGGTCGTGTATCTGCAAAAATTGCCTGGATAAGTTCAAAGCCAACGGCCTGACCGTTCTATCGGATTCGTGACAATGGATGTATCGCGTCGTCGTCCGACCACCTGACGGCAATTGCGAGGAATGCTGCTCATTTCATCTTCTGAACAAGCCGTAAACCTTGTATGGTCAGATGAAAACCTTGATACGGGAGGCAGATCGATGGGTGAACAAACCTGTAGTGGGACGGTGTTTGTGAATACGTTTACAAACGGTGTGCTCGATCCGGCGAAACCGATGCTGGGCCCGGTCCAGGATGGGGGATACATCGTTGCGAACACCGCACCCGGTTGTTGGGGCCCGATGATTACACCGGCGATACGCGGGGGGCATGAGGTGACTCAGCCCGTCTACGTGGAAGGCGCTGAAGTGGGCGATGCGATTGCAATCCGCATTCAGTCCATTCGAGTGACTTCCATCGCAACCGCGTCGGGCAACGACCAAACGGTCGAGGGGAACTTCCTAGGTGATCCGTATTGTGCAGGCAAGTGCCCAGGGTGCGGGACGATGTACCCGGAAACTCGCATCCACGGTATTGGCCAATCGGCAATCCGATGTGTGAACTGCGGTGCCGACGTGACGCCTTTCAAGTTCACGAATGGCTACACAATTGCGTTTGACGAAGAACGAAAGCTGGGCGTGACGCTTCCGCAACAAGCCGCCGAGCAGATTGCACGAGATGGGCGCAGTTATATGGCAACGCCGGAGAATTCAATCCAGAACCCAATTGTCACGTTTGCCCCCCACGACATCGTTGGTGCAGTCGCAAGGATGCGGCCATTTCTCGGTCAGATTGGAACCACGCCCTCAAGGCCCTTGCCTGATTCACACAATGCTGGCGACTTTGGCTTCTTCCTGATTGGTGCTCCGCATGAATATGCGGTCACTGCGGAGGAACTGAATGAGGCAAAAACGGACGGTCACATGGATATCAGCCGGGTGCGGGAAGGCGCCATTCTCATTTGCCCAGTGAAGGTGCCTGGCGGTGGGGTTTATCTGGGCGACATGCATGCCCTGCAGGGGGATGGCGAGATTGCCGGTCATACCTGTGATGTATCCGGGATTGTCACATTGCAAGTTCACGTGGTCAAAGGACTGAAGATAGACGGTCCCATTCTGTTGCCGAACGAGGAAGACCTGCCGTTCCTTGCCAAACCGCTATCTGATGAAGAGAAACGCCGGGCACTGGTGGAGGCGGCCAAATGGGGATTCAGCGAGATTGAAGAGACAGCTCCCGTGGCGTTCGTGGGTACAGGAGAAAACCTGAATGCAGCCACCGATAATGCATTGCGCCGTGCGGCGGGCCTGCTGGAGATGACAGTACCGGAAGTCATGAACCGGGCAACTATCACTGGGTCCATTGAGATTGGCCGCCATCCCGGCGTGGTTACGGCGACATTTCGCGTTCCTGTCGACCGGTTGGAGAGACTCGGCATTCTGTCGTACGTTCGGGAGCAGTATTGTCTGTAGCATGCACTGCGTTCCGGGCATCCCTGACCCTTTCTCTCTCGAGACTTTGCGGGGTGCTGCCCGTTCCGCCCAGGCCGGCCATCCAAACCGTTTGCAGGAGGTAGATAGACTGCTATGTCAAACTCGATGAGCATTGCAATTGTCCCGCCAACCACAGAAGCGGATCTCCGCTGGCTGGCGCACCTCTGGCGGTCCGAATGGGGCGGCGACGGCATGGTCAGCCGCGGGCATATGTACCCTCTCTCCGCGCTGCATGCATTGCTGGCGAAGGTGGACGGGGAATTTGCCGGTGCGGCCACCTACCGATGGGACGGCGCCGGCGGCTGTGAGCTGATGAGTCTCAACGCCATCCGGGAAGGTGCCGGTATCGGGACGAAGCTGTTGGAGGCGGTGGAACGGACTGCGCGTGAGGCTGGCTGCAGACGAGTCTGGCTCATCACCAGCAATGACAACGTGGACGCCATGCGGTTCTACCAGCGCCGGGGATATCGGATTTCGGCCGTCTATCCGGGAGCCGTCGATGAGGCGAGGGCCGTCAAGCCGTCCATCCCGCTCGTCGGCAACCATGGTATCGAGATCCACGACGAGATTGAACTTGCGAAGTCACTGGCCGGTGAGATGCGGTGAGCATCCCGCCGACGGGTGTTACGCGGGAAAGCGGGGACTTTGCGGAGGTGACGAGCGGATGCTGACCGGGAAGGGCATCGATCTGCGCTTTTTGGAGGAATCGGACGCGGCGGCGGTGGTCGCTCTCAATCAGCGGAACCGAGAATTCTTTGAGCCGTATTCGATTGAACGACCGGAGGCGTTCTACACCGTCGAGTACCAGCAGGAGTTGTTGCGTGCAGATCTCGCCGCGAGGGAAGCCGACCAAAAGTATGCGTTTGGCGTCTTCCTTCAGGCGTCCCAAGAGCTCATCGGGGTTTTGTCCTTGACGGAGATTATCCGGGGGCCCTATCAGTCCGCGTGGCTTGGATACTATTTAGATAAAGCACACAATGGCCGTGGATACACCACGGAGGCGGTCCGGCGGGTCGTGAAGTACGCGTTTCAGGTTCTGCAGCTGCATCGGATTGACGCAGGTGTCATGCCGCACAACCTGGGTTCTGTCCGCGTGTTGGAGAAGGCGGGCTTTCACAGGGAGGGGCTGAACAAGAAGAATGTGCTCATCCGGGGCCGCTGGGCGGATCATCTGCATTTTGCGGTTGTGAATCCGATTCGACGGGCCCGGGCGGATGAAGGTCCGGTTTTGACCGATCTCGCCCTTCGCTCGAAGGCGGTGTGGGGTTACGATGCGTCTTTCCTCGACGCGTGTCGGGCGGAGCTCACCCTCACCCCGGACGATATCCGTTCGTCCGAGGTATTCGTGATGGAGCCGGACGACGAGATTCAAGGGTTCTACGCCTTCTCCGGCGAGACACCGGTGGCGCGGTTGAACTTCTTGTATGTGCATCCAGACTGCGTCCGCCGAGGGGTCGGCTCACTTTTGTGGGAACATGCGGTGGCGAACGCGAGACGTCTCGGGTTCCGCGGGTTTTCCATCGACAGTGACCCGCACGCGGAGTCGTTCTATCTGAAAATGGGGGCGCAGCGTGTCGGGGAGGTTCCGTCGGGATCGATTCCGGGACGAATGTTGCCGCTGCTGCGGTACGATACGGACAACGCCGTCGCAGGGTGGGTGTCTTAGACGCCAAGATGGATGGTCCGCTTCGGCTCACCTCATCGCGCATCGCTTTCCATTTAGCCGGCGCAAACGGGGCGCGCGGCGTCTTTGTTTGTTAGACTGTTGTGGTCGGAAATTGGTCGGTGTACAAGCCGGGCAACGCCGGACGACAGGTGCGCTCCACAGACACGACGAGGCAACATGGGCAGCAGGAAGGAGGAACCTGTCAACGTGGATTGGGAGGAATTGCGGAGGTCGCGTGCAACCCGTTCAGACGGGGACGTCATGCTCGAGGTTCGACAACTCACGCGGTTTGTGGCGGACAAGCCCATTGTCGAGAACGTCAGTTTCGCGGTGCGGCGGGGGGAGACGCTCGCATTGGTTGGGCCGTCCGGCGCGGGCAAGTCTTCGCTGCTGCGGATGTTGAACCGCTTGGACGAGCCGTCGAGCGGAACGGTACTGCTGGAAGGCGTCGACTACACAACGCTGTCGCCCCGAGATTTGCGGCGCCGGGTTGGGATGGTCATGCAACAGGCGTACCTCTTCCCGGGCACGGTGGCGGAGAACGTCGCATTCGGACCGGCGTCCCGGGGCGAGTCGGTGTCCGCCGAGCGCGTTCGCGAACTGTTGGAGCGAGTCAACCTGGCTGGGTATGAACAGCGGGATATCGGGCGACTGTCGGGTGGTGAGGCGCAGCGCGTCTCCCTCGCGCGGACGTTGATGAACGACCCGCACGTACTCCTCCTCGACGAGCCGACATCCGCACTCGACGAGGATACGCGCTTTGGCGTCGAAGAGTTGATTCAGGAGATTGCGCGCGAGCGGAACCTCACGAGTATCCTGGTCACGCACGACATGGACCAAGCGGCTCGGATGGCGACGCGGGTCGCTGTCCTGGAAGCCGGAACGTTGCGGCAAATCGGACCCGCTGAAGAGGTGTTGAAGACCCGTGATGCATAACCTCATCGCCATGCTGTTGTCGCCGAAGGTCTTCACCGGGCTCACGCAGGTCGGCGTTGCGTCCTTGCTCGTCCTCGCCACCGTGATGATTTCCTATTGGGGACGCGTCGCCATCGGCAAAGAGACCGCTGTCTCGATGGTCCGGGGATTTGTCCAGATTGTCATCGTCGGCATCGTGCTCATCGTGATTATGGATACGACCATCTTCTTGGGCTACGTGGCGTTGGCGTTCATGATTGTGTTTGCGGCCGTGCTGTCCAAACGGCGGGCGCAAGGCTTGCCGCATGCAACCCGCATCTCGTTGACAGCCATCGGGGTTGGATCTGGTGTCACGGTGCTCATCATGATCTTCACAGGCGTCATCGCGCCAAACATCTCGACGATGATCCCGGTGGGCAGCATGATCATCGCCGCCGCCATGCGGACGAACTCCCTCACGTTGAACCGCTTCCGCGCAGAGATTGAAGCGCATGTGGGTCAGATTGAGGCCGGGTTGGCGCTTGGTGCGCCGCCTTCGACCGTGGTTCAGCCCTACGTGCGGAACACGGTGCAAGCGGGGATCATTCCCGCGGTCGACACGTTGCGGTCTCTCGGCATCGTCTTCATCCCTGGACTCGCGAGCGGCATGCTGCTGGCTGGGGCGAATCCCATCTACGCTGCCGAATACCAGTTTGCTGCCATCGCGATGCTCTTCGCAGCGAGTACCTTGACCAGTTTGATTGCTGGCCTGATGCTCCGTGGGACCATTTTTTCGCCGGCGGAACAGTTGGTCCTCCGGCCGTGACCTGCTCCCGGTCGCTGTTTTGCCTCAGCGCAGGAGCGCTTGAAACACCGGGCTGGAGCGGACTGGGTTGAAGTCCTGTTCGGTCCGTGCAGCCACTTTTGTACTGGGACTGAGCGCTTCTGCTTGCTTGAGGTACGTGGCGACGTTCGCCACATCGCCGCGCCGGCCGTAAATGCTCGCAATCCCGTAGTACGCCCACGCTTTCCACCACTGACCGGTGCCGAGCGGGATGGCCTTCTTATAGGTGACAATCGCCTCGTCGTAGTGGCCGTACAGTTCGAGTGCCAAGGCCTTGTTGAACCACCCGTAACCGTAATCGGGCTTTCGCTGCAGGCCCTCGTTGATGGCCTGCATCCCGGCGTCGTACTGCCCTGCGTAACACAGCGCAATCCCCTCGATGGTGTACGCAGCGTAATTGTTGGGGTTCAGGTGAATCGCCTGTCGTTCGTCGGCGATGGCGGTCTGGTAGTCGCGCTTTGAAAAGGCGGCCGCCCCCGCTTGGTAGCGTTCCGCGCTCGTCTGCAGAGCGGGACCGGGGGCCTGTGCAGATACCGACTGTGAGAGGGAGGGGGCCAGTAGCTGAGCGAATTGCGACAGGGTGGTGGTGTCAAGGGCCCTTGGGACAGTTTCGCATAGCCCTGGTGCTGTGTCGTCGCGAGCAAGAACCCTCCGTGCTTCAAGATCTGTTCTGTCGCCGCTGTATAGCCACCATCTGGGTAACAGAAGTACCGGATGGGGTGGCCGGTCAGGTTTTGAAGGAAGGCGGCATCCCCCAAAATCTCGGTCTGTTGTTGCGAAGTGGACAGTTTGGAGAGGTCCTGATGGTGCTCGGTATGGTCCTCGATGTCCACCAGCGGCGACTGGTTCAATGCCTTCAGCTCGGAGACGGTGAGGGTGGGAAACCGACGGTTGTTCTCCGCCGGGTTTGCATGCGTGAATCCGCTGACCACGAAGAACGTCGCCTGGAAGCCGTATTTCTCGAGCAGCGGCAAGACCTTCGTGTACATACTTTCGTACCCGTCGTCAAAGGTCAGGACGACCGGCCGCGGCGGCAGGGTATAGCCGTTGTAGAACGCCGCGTACAGCTGGCCGAGGTTGATTGGGTGGAAATGGTGCTGCTGAAGCCAGGCAAACTCCGCATCCAGTTGGCCGGGGCGAAGCGTGGCAATATCGCCGGGGACGTAGTCGGCGTCGTGGTACTCGAGAATTGGGACCGCGATGGACATGTTCGGGTGCGGCGTCTGGGTGACCGCGTAGCGCGCAGGGTCTGAACGCCACGTCGGGTGTGGCGGTTGTGGGCCCGTGGCGGTCGCGTCCGCCGTCGGCGTGGTGGTTGCGGACGTTGCGTTCGTGGCGGCGGTGTCCGGTTTGCCCCGACCGCTGGCAGGCGACGCGTGAGCGAACGGCGCACACCCTGCCAAGAGAGCGATACAGCAACCGGCTATCGAGATGGAAGCGGTTCGACGAGCAGCGCTCGATTTCACAAGCAACCCCTCCCGCGGTGGTCCTCGGCTCCGATTCCATGTTAGCAGACACTTCCGTTATTTTGGCGAAATTTCGTTGATTCATGTGGCGATCCCGGTGGACACGCAACGTGCAACACTTCTCCACACAACCGCGACACCGTCTCGACAGCCACCTGTTATGCTGTCCGTGTGTAGAGGGAGGGGTTGAGCGGTGGCGGGGAAAATGGGCAGCAAATTTGTGGCGCTCGCAACGTTGGCTGTCGGGGCCATCTACGCCTCTGGGTACGCCGTTTCAGGGGAATCTCCCCGGGCGGCGGAGACGACTTCCGGTTCGGTCGCGGCCAGCAACGCATCCTCGAATCCGTCGCCGGGCTCGAACCACGCCGCGTCAAACGTGTCGTCCGGCGCGAACCACACCGCGTCCGGTGACGCGTCGGCAGCAGGGTCGCACGGGACGACCAACGGCGCGTCCAAACCGTCCTCGCACGTCGACACCGCGCAGCGGTACCTCGATGGCACGTACCAAGGCTCGGCCTCGAACCGCATCGGCACCGTGGCGGTCGCCGTGACCATTCACTCCGGCAAGATTGCAGAGGTTCAGATTACGCAATGTGACACGCACTACCCGGAATACGATATCGATCCGGTGTTGCCTCAGTACGTGGTTCAACACCAGTCCACACAGATTCCTGTGGTGTCAGGAGCCACCCTCAGTACGGAAGACTTCTATTACGCGGTCCTGCAGGCTCTGAATCAAGCGAAGAACCCCAACTACAAGGGATAAGAGGGAGGTGGCGTGCATGAGCGCGCAAGGTGATACCGATTCGCCGGTCCGTTCAACCAGCGTTGCCATAGAAAGGGGCGCGCGTCGGACGGATGCGGCCCGCGACGTACGGACACGGCGGGCGAGGGATGGCCGCGAATCCCGTTCGCAGCACCCGTCTCCCGGCGCCATTCGCCGCTTCCTGAAGACCCCGAAGGGCACGGTCCTGCTCGTCCTTGCGGGATTGCTGGTGGTGGGGGCGATGCACGGTTCTGACCGGCCCGGCGTCGTCAACGTCATCGCTGCGATGACGACGGCGGGTGCGCTGGACCTTGCAATCGGCATCATCCGTCGGAACAGACGGCTGTTGCCGGACGGCGGTCTGGTGACGGGGCTGATTGTCGGCTTGGTGCTGAGCGGGACGGTGCACTGGCCGGTGGCGGCGTTGACGGCGGCGATTGCGGTGGGGTCCAAACATGTGTTGAAAGTCGGACGCAAGCCCATCTTCAATCCGGCCGGATTCGCCCTGCTGCTGACGCTGTGGGCGTTCCATACAGGTCAGAGCTGGTGGGGGGATCTCGCCGATTTACCTCCGGTGATGCTCCCGATACTCGTCGTCGCCGGGTACGCGGTCACAGCGCGCGTGAACAAGTTTCCGCAGGTACTCACGTTCCTTGGGACGTATTTCCTGCTGCTGACGCTGGCGGCGTCGTTGCATTTGGGCAACAGCGCGTATACGCCGGGGGACGCATTGCGGATTCCGCTCGTGAACGCCGCGCTGTTCATGGCCTTCTTCATGTTGACCGACCCACCGACGTCGCCCGGCACCTACGGTGACCAGGTGACGTTCAGCGTCGTCGCAGCGGTCATCAGCGTGGGTGTGTACCTGGCGGTGGGCGGACTGGCGTATCTGTTGATTGGGCTGTTGGCGGCCAACACTTGGCAGGCGGTTCGCGCTGCACGGGCGAAACGGCGCCAGACAGGCCATCGGCCGAATGATGGCCCCCGCACGTTCGCCGTCCAGCCGACAGGAGATGACGCGTTCGTGTAGTTTGGACGCTGCGCTCCCGGGGTGCGTGTCCGTGGACAACGCACCTCCGCCGCAGGCGCCGGCCATCTCGCAGCGCGGTGCTGGAACGCATGCAACGGGGCCTTCTCTGCGGTATGC
Source organism: Alicyclobacillus sp. (assembly GCA_023511295.1). Taxonomy (GTDB): domain Bacteria; phylum Bacillota; class Bacilli; order Alicyclobacillales; family Alicyclobacillaceae; genus JAIMBT01. Next base: position 150,755 of record JAIMBT010000004.1, on the reverse strand, counting down.
TGTGCGTAGGGTTCCTGAACCGGCACTCCGGCAGCCGGTGAGACGTCAGCGAAGAAGGTGTTCCACGGCGCATGCGTTTGGGTGAGGCGTTTACGGTTGAACGGGTCTTGAACAACAACGTGCTGATTGTGCGAAGCGACAGGGAGGGCGAGCGAATCCTCGTCGGCAAGGGCCTCGGGTTCGGAGCCAAGCGCGGGCAGCAGATTCGGGTGGACGACGAGCGGATTGAAAAGCGGTTTGTCCTCGACCGCGAAGAGAACCAAGCCCACTTTCAGCAACTGTTTGCCACCGTCCCGCCGGAAGTCGTCGGGGTTGCGGAAGAGATTATCTCGCTCGCTTCCAGTACGCTGCAACAGTCGCTGCACGAACACATCCACGTGGCGTTGGCAGACCACATCGGTTTCGCTCTGGCGCGGCTTCGGGGTGGGTTGAACATTGATAACCCGTTCGTCGACGAAATCCGCACCTTGTATCCGGCGGAATGGGAGGTGGCTGCGGTCGGCGCGAAATGGGTCGAGGAGCGGTTTGGGACGCCGATTCCGGAAGAGGAGATTGGCTTCTGGACGCTGCACCTGCACTCGGCCACACACGCGCGCGGGTTGTCCGAGACGATGCGCGTGACCGACGCAGTGAACGCAGCCGTGAAGGCACTCGAGGCGCAGCTTGGGCCGCTGCCGAGAGGCCAACTCAACTACGCCCGGATGGTCATCCATCTCCGCTTTGCGATTCAGCGTATCCTGCGCGACCAACCCATCGTGAATCCGCTGGCGGACGCGGTGGCCCAACGGCTTCCGAGGGCGTACGAGATGGCGCGCCAAGTGGCCGACGCCATCAGCGCCCGCATCAAAAGGTCTGTTCCCGACGACGAGGTGTCGTACCTCGCGATGCACATCGCGCGGTTCACCTCGTGACGCCCCCGGCGGATGTGACTCGTCCGTACTCCAGAAACCGGCGCTTGCAGACGAGGTGAAACCGTATTATCATCGGGATGTGGTAAGCGTGTTACTGCTGACAGTCCGGCAGGCATGAGCTGAGACGGCTCGTGCCTGCCTTTTTTAGCGCTTACCGCAACCGTTTTCATTCGATTTCGTGGGAAAGAGGGGGAGTTCCGGTGCAAACAAAGGAAGGGGTACAGGCGCAACCGAAGAACGTCAGCCTGGTTCGTATGGCCATCTTGATGGGCGTGGTCATCCTGGTGGCGGCCATCCTGTACTGGATTGGCTTGCCGGGCGCGTTGAACGTCCCGTTCCTGGTGTCGGTGGGCTACGCGGTCCTGTCTAACTACGCCGCCGTTCTCGCCATCGGGATTGCAGTCGCCATGGCGAAGGAAAACCAGGGGGCGGCCGGCCTCGCTGCGTTTCTCGGTTACGAGGTGATCATCCAAGGGGCGACGGCCATCTCGAAGGGAATTGACGCAGGCGACAAGAGCGCGTTCGTCCTCGTCGCCGGATTGATTGCGGGCGTGCTCGCCGGTACGCTGTACAACCGCTTCTACAAGACGCAGTTGCCCGCGTGGCTCGGCTTCTTTGGCGGCCGCCGCTTCGTGCCGCTCGTGACGGCATTTGCGTCCTTGTTCATCGCGCTGTTGCTCGGCCACACCTGGCACTGAGGCGGCGCGCAAGGCGGACACTGCAAGACGAGAGAAGGAGATGAGACGTTCCATGCTGGGTCAGTTGCAGCGGATTGGGAAAGCCCTGATGTTGCCGATTGCCGTGTTGCCAGTGGCTGGACTGTTGCTCCGCTTGGGCCAGCCCGACACGCTGAACATCGCGTTCATGGCGGCTGCGGGCAACGCGGTGTTCAACTTCCTGCCCATCCTCTTCGCCATCGGCATCGCGGTTGGTTTGGCGAAGGAGAACCACGGCTTGGCGGGATTGGCCGGCTTCATTTCATTTGAGATTTTGTCCTACGGTTCCCAGGCCATCAACAGCCACAACGACCTGAGTTATTTGGGCGCCATTGTCGCGGGTCTGTTGACCGGCTGGATGTTCAACGCCTTCAGTCGGGTGAAGGCAAAGTGGCTCGACGTGATGGGCGGCGGCCGCGGTCTGGCGGTGGTCCTGATTGCGCTCGTGTCTGTGGTGTTGGCGATTGTGTTTGGCTATGTGTGGCCGTTTGTGCAAGATGCGTTCAACGCGCTCGGCCACTGGCTCGGCGAGACCGGCGCGATTGGAGCGGGCTTCTACGGTCTGTTCAACCGATTGTTGATTCCGTTTGGCCTGCACCACGTCATCAACACCTACATCTGGTTCGTCTACGGCAACTACCACGGCGTGACGGGTGACCTGAACCGCTTCTTCGCGGGAGACCCGACAGCGGGCGGCTACATGGCGGGCTTCTTCCCGATTATGATGTTCGGTCTGCCAGGCGCCGCGTTGGCGATGATCTTGGCGGCGAAGCCGGAACGGCGGAAGGCCGTGGCGGGTGTCCTGGGGAGCGCCGCCTTCACCGCGTTTCTGACGGGCGTCACGGAGCCGATTGAGTTCTCGTTCATGTTCCTGGCACCCGTGCTGTTCGTCGTCCACGCCATCCTGACCGGCATCTCCATGTTCGTCGTGTACACGCTCGGGATTCGCGATGGGTTCACGTTCTCTGCGGGCCTCATTGACTACATCCTCAACCGCAACCACGCCACGCACGGCTGGTGGCTGATTCCGATTGGGCTCGCGTTCGGGGTCATCTACTTTGTGGTGTTCTACTTCAGCATCAAGATCTTCAACATCAAGACGCCTGGCCGTGAGGACGAGGGCGCCGAAACCGCTGGCATGGGCGGATTCATTCTCGACGAGTATCAATCGGGGCACGACGAGGCGGCTGCAGCCAGTGTCGTGAGCACGGCTCCTGGCAGCGGCAGCGGTGCGATGGCGCCCGGCAGTCCGATGGCGCAAAAGGCGTTCGGATTCGTGCAGGCGCTGGGCGGCGCCGAGAACATCCTCGAAGTGGAGGCGTGCACCACGCGCCTGCGGCTGAACTTGGCCGATATGGAGAAGGTGAACGAGGCACAGTTGAAGCAGCTCGGCGCGAGTGGGATGATGAAGTTGAACCAGCACAGCGCGCAGGTGGTCGTCGGGACGATTGCGGATATGCTGGTCGATGAAATGAAACCCTTTCTACAGTGACGATGCCGGCCCCGCGAGGGGCCGGTTGGAGGAATCCGGTCCGAAGCCGCTAGCGGATTGGCATGGACAGAGAAGGCGGCAACAAAGGAGTGGAGCAGTATGGTGGAGAAGACCATTCAGGTACAGGCAGAAAGCGGATTGCACGCACGGCCCGCATCCCTGCTGGTACGAGAGGCCGGGCAGTTTCAGTCTCAACTCACTCTGACGAAGAATGGGAAGTCTGTGGATTTGAAGAGCATCCTCGGTGTGATGTCACTGGCCGTCAGCAAGGGGGACGAAGTGACCATCCGTGCGGAAGGCGTGGATGAGGCGGAGGCTGTGGAACGGCTGGCTGCGATGTGTGAGCAGTTTGCGGAGTGAACGCGGCGAGCACATTGTGCCTGGTGACACAGGTTCGGAAGCGCGACAAGCACAGAAGAGGGTGGATAGGAGATGCTGAAGAACTTGTTCAAACGCGGTGCCGACGCGTCGGTGGCAGCAAAGGCGGAGTTGACCATCTGCGCTCCGCTCAGCGGCCGCATCGTTCCCATTGGAGAGGTGGAAGATCCCGTCTTCGCCCAGTGCATGGTTGGCGATGGGATTGCGGTGGTGCCGGCATCCGACTGTGTTGTGGCCCCCGTTTCCGGGACACTGACCCACCTGTTCCCAACCGGACACGCGGCGGGCATCACCACGCCGGAAGGCCTGGAGGTCTTGGTCCACGTCGGTCTGGATACTGTGGAATTGAAGGGTGAGGGTTTCACGTTGCTGGCGCAGCAGGGGCAACAGGTGGAGCGAGGGACACCGTTGATTCAACTCGACTTGCCGCGGCTCCAGCAGACGGCCCGGTCGCTGCAGACGCCGGTCATCATCACGAACATGGACAAGGTCGACCATCTGGAGAAGGCAGCTGGCGAGGTCGCGGCGGGAGACTGGGTGATGAAGGTCCGGATGAAGCAAGGGGACTGACGGATGAACGGCGTCGGGGCGCTGATGGACCTGTGAGAAAGCACGCTGGAACACGCAGAGACGCAAGGCGCGTGTCCAGCGTGTCTTTGCGTTCTTGGGAGGCAGGCGCAAAGGTCTCCAGGTCTTCGGGTTTTGCGCTGCTCGCTCGCGGCCGCTTTCACGCTGCGCTCGTCCACGCTCATCATGAAGCCCTTTCCTTTCGAGGATCTGCCCCACGTACTTTTCGATGCGCGACGTGCGCGTCCACCTCACGGCCCCATCATATCTGAGCGCACAAGGGGCACAAACTGCGGTATACTTGTACGACACATTTACGGTACGTTGGCCTGCCGCGAAGAGCGGAGCCGGCTGGAAGAGGTGTTCATCGAGTTCCATGTCCATGTCACGGGAGCGCAGTGCGTCGAACGGGCCACCGAAGCCCTCCCCGAGTGGAGGGCAGACCAAGACAGATGTGGCCGTTTCTGAAATCCGCAAACGGATCTTAATGGGCGTCTATCCGGCAGGCAGTCGATTGCGCCAGAACCACTTGGTTCAGGACCTGGGGCTTGGGGTGACACCCGTGCGCGAGGCCCTGATGCAACTCGTCAGTGAGGGGTTGCTCCTGCGTCGCCCGTATGCCGGGGTGGTGGTGTCGAACGTCTCCAGAACCTCCGTCGTCGAGTCCTACGCGGTGCGCAAGCTGCTGGAGCGACACGCGGTGGAACTCGCCTGCGGGAAACTGACGGTTCAGCAGTTCGACCGGCTCGCGGAGGACACGGAACGGATGGAACAGGCGCATGCAGCCGATGACGAGCGACGGTTCCACGATGCCAACTACGAGTTCCACATGGGCCTGTACGACGCCGCTGGCAATGCCCATTTACGGGAGCTGATTGAGGTAGAGTGGCGGTCGTTTCCGCGCGGGACATTCGGGCTGTCCAGCGAACGGCGCGAGCGCTCCATTCTGGAACACCGCAGCATTCTCCGCGCGCTTCAGGACGGAGACGCAGCCGCCGCCGGGGCGTGGATGGTCGTGCACATCAGCAGTTACGAACAACATGTGCTCGGCTTGATGCCGCCATCCGTTTCATCCACGGGCGAACATTGAGCGGCTCATTGCGAGAGAATGTCGCATGGCCGGTACGAATAGCCGGGGCAACGAGATTCACCTGCGAGGTCCGCTCGGACGGCTCGCCCGCTGTTCCTTTCGCATGCGCCTCCGCCCACACGTGGACGGGTGGCGAAAGCTCCTCCACAGACATTTGATATATAAAAAGAATACAGGCGAACGAAGGCATCTTGGGTTTCTCTGATATTTTCGGGTTATAATAACTCCTCTGCCGTGGTATGATGTACGCGATTGTATAAATTATATATCATCTTAGGGGATGTCCAGCATGTCGACGTTGCTGTTTGTGCCCGCGGGGGACGAGCGGAAGTTTGCAAAGGCGAACGAGTTGCCGTGCAGCGGTGTGATTGTGGATCTTGAGGATGCCGTGCACGCATCCAAGAAGGTGGCGGCACGCGCCTCGCTGCAGGATATCGTGCCGAAACACCGCAGTGCCGAGAAACGGCTGTTCGTCCGGATGAACGGACTGGACACACCGTATTGGCAGGACGACGCAGAAGCCATTGCCGCGCTCGGTGTCGACGGGATCGTGGTGCCGAAAGCGGATCAAAACCTGCCTGCGCTCGACGAATACCTGGCAAAATTGGAACGCAGTCGCGGATGGGCGCTGTACACCATCCGTCTCTTGCTGATTCTCGAAACAGCGCGTGCGGTGGCCGATATGGAGGCGGTGCTGCGCGTCAGCCCGCGCGTCGACAGTGCCGCCATCGGCATGGCCGATTTGGCGCTGGATCTCGGCACCTCGTGGGAGGACCTGTGCATGGAAGAGCCGCAACTCCTGCGCGGTGTCCGCGAACAACTGGCCCTCGTGTCGCGAAAACTGGGTTTGGAGGCGCCCTGGGATTCCGTGTATATGAAGATCAGCGACGAAGCGGGGCTGCGCGCGGACGCGCGGATTGGCAAGCGGCTCGGATTTCAAGGGAAGCACGTCATCCACCCGTCGCAGATCTCGGTGGTGAACGGTGTATACCGGGTGAGCGAAGAAGAATACCGCCGCGCCAAGGCGGTCCTGGAGCGGATGGCAGACCAGGGAGCCGCCCAAATCGAAGGGCTGCTGGTGGACGAACCGGTCATTCGGCGGGCGCGGCAGGTGGTTCAGGCGTACGAGGAGGGCGAGAGACGATGACGGGGCTGTTGGACGGACTTCGGGTGCTCGACCTGTCGACTATGATTGCAGCGCCAACGACCGCTTCACTGCTCGCGGATTATGGTGCAGAGGTCATCAAACTGGAACGGCCCGGAAGCGGGGATTTCGTCCGCAAGTTCGGTGCGCAAAAGCAGGGGCAAGGGCTGTATTGGAAATCGTTGAGCCGGAACAAGCAGAGCGTGGCCCTCGACCTGCACCGACCGGATGTACAGCAGACGGTGCGAGCGTGGGTGCGGTCGTTCGACGTCGTGATTGAAAATTTCCGTCCGGGCACGCTCGAGAAGTGGAACCTCGGACCGGAAGTGCTGCTCGCGGAAAACCCGCGTTTGGTGCTGCTGCGCGTGACGGCGTACGGGCAGAATGGGCCGTACCGAGATCGGCCTGGGTTTGGCACGCTCGCGGAGGCGATGACCGGTGTGGCGTCCGTGACCGGCTTCGCGGACAAGCCGCCCTTGCTGCCGGCCTTTCCGCTCGCTGACGTGATGGCGGGTTACTTGGGCGCCGCGGCGGTATTGGCCGCGTTGTACCGGCGGGACAGGACCGGCGCAGGGGAAGTGATTGACCTCGCCATTTACGAGGCCTTGATGAAGGTCATCGAGCTACAGGTGATGGAGTACGACCAAAACGGCACCCTGCACAAGCGCAACGGCAACCAGTTGGAAGATACCGCACCGAGAGGAGCGTACCAGTGCGCGGACGGGAAGTGGATTGCCCTGTCGGCGAGTACACAGCCCATCGCGGAGCGAGTCCTTCGAGCCATCGGCGGGGAGGCGCTTGTGCAGGACCCGCGTTTTCGGACCAATCTCGATAGAGTTGCGCACGCGGATGAACTGGACGCACGCATCGCCGCGTGGTGCAGCGAGCGCCGCCGCGACGCAGCCGTCGAAGAACTTTCGCGACTCGGCTGTGCGGTCGGGCCGCTCGAAACGGTCGACAGCATGTTTGGGAACCCGCAGGTTGTGGCGCGGGGGTCCATCGTGGAGGTCCCCGACGCAGACCTGGGGCGCATCCGGATGACGAACGTGTTCCCGCGCTTCGAGTACGCGACGCCGAAGATTGCGGCGACGGGGCCGGCCGTGGTCGGGGCGGATACCATTTCCATCCTGCAGCGGGACCTCGGCTTGTCCCTCGACGAAATCCGCGCGCTCGCGAGCGAGGGCGAGTGAGCTTCGGAGCCCCCTTCGTGTGCTGAAAACAACATGCGGGGATGGGAAGCCACGCCCCATCCCCGCACGGCCTACTTTCGGCGTCCGCCTACGGGGCGCTCACTCGGTGTCGTAACCGGCGTCCTCGATGGCCTCTTTCAACTTGGCCACGCTCGTCCTCGACTCGTCGTAGGTCACCGTCGCCGACTGTGCCTGCAGATCTACGTTCGCCGCTTGGACGCCGTCTGTGTTGGTCAGGGCCTTGGTGACGGCGTTGACACAGCCGCTGCAGGTCATGCCCTTCACTGGGATGGTTGCGGTTGCCATTCTCATCGCCTCCTCTCAAAGCGTCACCGATTTGGACTGCGAAATGTATCCCTGGCGCGTTTCGAACGGGATTCATCCGGTCGTGGCTCAGGGCTGTTCATCTGGCTCCGCTGCTCGACGCGGCATGCACCTCCCTTCCGAGCTGGAGTCGGCGCAACAACAGGCTGTTGGAGACCACGCTCACGGAACTCAGGGCCATCGCTGCTCCCGCAATGATGGGGCTGAGGATGCCGAGGGCAGCCAGCGGAATGCCGAGGATGTTGTAGAAGAACGCCCAGAACAGGTTCTGCCGAATTTTGCGCATCGTGGCTTTGGACAGCCGCAGCGCGTCGACGACCCCCTGCGTTTGGCTGCGCATCAGGGCGATGTCCGCTGCCTCCAAGGCCACGTCCGTGCCGCTGCCCATCGCCATCCCGATGTCCGAGGCCGCGAGGGCCGGTGCGTCGTTGATGCCGTCGCCGACCATCGCGACCACGTGCCCCTCTTTGCAAAGCGCCTCGACGGCCGCGGCCTTGTCAGCCGGGAGCACACCGGCCATGACGTGCTCGATGCCGACCTCCGCGGCGATGGCGCGCGCGGTCCGTTCGTTGTCCCCGGTCATCAGCCAGACATCCACGCCCATGGCGCGCAGTTGCTGCACGGTGGTGGCGGCGTCCGGTTTGACGGTGTCGGAGATGGCCAGCACGCCAAGGCAGACATCGTCCAGCGCCACCACGACGGCCGTTTGACCCGCGCGTTCAAACCCTTCGAGCACATCTTCGGGCAGGGACTGAACACCCAACTCGGTGAACCACGTGCGGCTCCCGACGCGGGCCGTCCGACCATCGATGATACCCTCGATGCCTTTGCCTGCCACGGCGGTCACGTTGTAGACGGAGGGTGCAACGCCGATGTTTCGGCATCGGCTGTACGCGACGACGGCTGCCCCGAGCGGGTGTTCACTCTGCGCCTCCAGCGCGGCGGCGACCGACAGCACGTCCTCCTCCGCCATGCCCGCCGCCGTCCACACCGCGGTGACCTGTGGTTTGCCGGACGTGATGGTACCCGTCTTGTCGAATACGACGGTGGTCACCTTGTGCGCGCGCTCGAGGTGTTCCCCGCCCTTTATGAGAATGCCGGAGGCCGCCCCCAACCCTGTTCCCACCATGATGGCGGTCGGTGTGGCGAGCCCGAGCGAGCACGGACAGGCAATCACCAGTACAGCGACAGCCGCCAAGAGACCGCCGGACCAGCTGACGAACAGACCCCACGCGACCAGGGTGACGAGCGCCGCCACCAGGACAACCGGAACGAAGATGCCCGAGAGGGTGTCTGCCAATCGCTGTACGGGTGCTTTCGATCCCTGTGCTTGGTCCACCAGCCGGATAACCTGGCCGAGGGCGGTGTCTCGCCCCACCTTCTGCACCCGCATGACGAAGGCGTGGCTCTGGTTGACGGACGCACCCACAACGGGGTCACCGGGCTGTTTGGCGACGGGGATGGGTTCGCCGGTGAGGAACGACTCGTCCACGGTCGTCACGCCTTCGGTGATGACGCCGTCCGCCGGGATTTTCTCTCCTGGGCGAACGCGCACCACATCACCCACCTGCAGGGCATCTGCGGGCACGTCCTCCTCGGCGTCGCCACGCAGGCGATGTGCGGTTTTCGCGTGAAGCTTCACAAGCGTTTGGATGGCGGCGCCCGACTTCGCCTTGGCCCGCGTTTCCAGCAGCTTGCCCATGAAGATGAGCGTGACGACGGTGGCGGCACTGTCGAAGTACACGTCCCGGCTTCCAAGGACCGTCAGGACGGCGCTGTACGCGTAGGCGACGCTGGTCCCCAGGGCGACCAAAACGTCCATGTTGGCCGCACCTCCGCGCAGGGCGTGGTACGCTCCCTTGTAGAACCGCCAACCGACATAGAACTGAACCGGCGTGGCAAGGAGCCACGACAGCCAGTTGGGCAACCACCGCGGTCCGCCGGCCAGCATGACGAACATCTGTGCGACCAGCGGCAGCGTCAGGAGCACGGCGAACCAGAAACTGGCCACATCTCGGCGGTACGCATCGCGTTTGCGTTTCTGTTCGTCCACCTCTGCGGCGTCGCTGGCGAGGACTGCGCCATACCCCGCCTTCTGGATGGCCTGGATGATGGCTCGCTCGTCCAGGGCACCGGGTACGTATCGCACCCGAGCCTTCTCTGACGCCAGGTTGACGCTGACAGCGGCCACGGCGTCCAGTCGCCCGACGACCTTCTCAATCCGGGCCGCGCAGGCGGCGCATGTCATTCCCGTGACGCAAAAGTCCACCTCGCGCGTGGGCACGGTGTAGCCAGTCCGTTCAATCTTTGCGACCACCTCGTCCCACGGGGTCTCCGGCCCGAGGACCACCCGTGCCCGCTCGGACGCCAAGTTGACGTGAACCTGCTGGACGCCGGGCAGTTTCGCGACGTTCTTCTCGATGCGGGCGGCGCAGGCTGCGCACGTCATCCCTTCGATGGGGAGTGTGATCTCCTTGGCCTCACGCATCTGACGACCTCCCTCTCGTACCTCACGACCGGGTGAACTGGCGGATGACGTCCATCAACTCATCGATCTTCTCGTCGCCGCCATCCCGGTGGGTCAGCGCGTCCGCCACGCAGCCCCGGGTATGCGCCTCCAGGATGGTCAGGCCGACCTGTTGCATGGCGCTCTTGACGGCGGATATCTGGACGAGGATGTCGACGCAGTAGCGGTCCTCTTCAATCATGCGCTGAATCCCGCGCACCTGACCTTCAATCCGCCGCAATCTGCGGAGCAGTTCGTCCTTGTGCGGGCCGTAGCTGTGTCCGCGGTGGTCTGAATATCCTTCCTGGTCAGGGTACATGGCTGACCCTCGCCTTCCTTGTTCTGATGAAACCATACCCCCGTAGTGTATGTTTGTCAAGCGCGACCGGCGACCCCGTGCCTGGCATGCTCGGCATCCGGGCCGCATACGTATACTGGCGATCTGCACTGAAGCCGAGAAGCGAAAAATGAGATCAGAGGGGAGCCGGTTTTGTGGACCCGAAAGAGACCGCTTCCACCGGGCAGTGCCCGGTTTTGCACGGAAGCATTGGGGCGTCCCATCCGCGCAGTCCGTCGAATCGGGATTGGTGGCCCAATCAATTGAATTTGAGCATCCTGCACCAGCACGACCGCAAGTCCAACCCGATGGACGCGGACTTCGACTACGCTGAGGCGTTTGCACAGCTCGACTACGCTTCGTTGAAACAGGACCTGCGCGCGTTGATGACCGACAGCCAAACGTGGTGGCCAGCGGACTACGGCCATTACGGGCCACTGTTCATCCGCATGGCTTGGCACTCTGCGGGCACGTACCGCATTGGCGACGGGCGCGGCGGCGCCGGGACGGGGAGCCAGCGTTTCGCACCCTTGAATTCGTGGCCGGACAACGTCCTGCTCGACCGGGCCCGTCGGCTTCTATGGCCGATAAAGAAGAAGTACGGCAACCGAATTTCGTGGGCTGACCTGATGATTCTTGCCGGCAACGTCGCGATTGAATCCATGGGTGGCAAAACCCTCGGTTTTGGCGGCGGTCGGCGTGACGTGTGGGAGCCGGAGGAGGATATCTACTGGGGGCCGGAAACGGAGTGGCTCGGCGACAAGCGCTACACGGGGGAGCGCGAGTTGGAGAACCCCCTCGCCGCGGTGCAGATGGGTCTCATCTACGTGAATCCGGAAGGCCCAAACGGAAACCCGGACCCGCTCGCGAGCGCTCGAGACATCCGCGAGACGTTCGGTCGCATGGCCATGAACGACGAGGAGACCGTCGCGCTGATTGCGGGCGGCCACACGTTCGGCAAGGCGCACGGTGCGGGGGACCCGGGGCTGGTCGGCCGCGAGCCGGAGGCGGCGCCGTTGGAGGCGATGGGTATCGGCTGGCAGAGTCGCCACGGAAGCGGCAAAGGCAGGGATGCCATCGGCAGTGGCCTGGAAGGGGCGTGGACGCCCAATCCCACCCAGTGGGACACGAGCTATTTGGACTTGTTGTTCCGGTACGAGTGGCAACTGACGAAGAGCCCGGCCGGCGCGTACCAGTGGGCCCCGGTCAATCCCGCTGAGGAAGATCTCGCGCCGGACCCAGAAGACCCGTCCCGACGCGTTCCGACGATGATGCTGACCGCCGACATGGCACTGCGGGCAGACCCGGAGTACGCGAAAATCGCGCGCCACTATCGCGACCACCCGGAGGAGTTCGCGGACGCGTTCGCACGCGCGTGGTTTAAGTTGACGCACCGCGACATGGGGCCGCGGGTTCGCTACCTCGGCCCGGAGGTGCCGAAAGAGACGTTCATCTGGCAGGACCCGGTCCCTGTGGTCGACTACGAACTCACGGACGCCGAGGTCGCCGCACTGAAGGCGAAGATCCTCCAGTCCGGGCTGACTGTGGCCGAGTTGGTGTCGACGGCATGGGCCTCGGCAAGCACCTACCGCGGCTCCGACATGCGGGGCGGAGCGAACGGCGCCCGTATTCGCCTGGCCCCGCAGAAGGACTGGGAGGTCAACCAACCAGAACAACTGGCCAACGTGCTGGAGGTGCTAGAGGGCATCCGGCGGGAACTGGAGAAGCCGGTCAGTATGGCGGACCTGATTGTTCTCGGCGGCAGCGCGGCGGTCGAACAGGCCGCGAGAGCCGCTGGCTTCGACATCACCGTGCCGTTCGCACCCGGCCGCGGTGACGCGACGCAGGAGCAGACGGACGTCGAGAGCTTTGCCGTGCTCGAGCCCGTCGCCGACGGCTTCCGAAACTACGAGAAGCGGCCGTTCGGCGTGCACGCTCCGCACCTCCTCGTCGACAAGGCGCAACTGCTGAACCTCACGGCGCCGGAGATGACGGTCTTGGTGGGGGGCCTGCGCGTCCTCGGTGCGAACTACGGCGGATCTCCGCACGGGGTGTTCACGGACCGGATCGGCGTACTGACGAACGATTTCTTCGTGAACTTGCTCGACATGAGCGTGGAGTGGACGCCCACCGAAGGCGGTGTGTATGAAGGGCGAGATCGGAAGACCGGGGCGCCGCGATATACCGCGACAGCCGTGGACCTGGTGTTCGGCTCGAACGCCATCCTGCGCGCGCTCGCCGAGGTGTACGCAGAGGACGACAACCAGGAGAAGTTCGTGCGCGACTTCGTCGCCGCATGGGTGAAGGTGATGAATGCGGATCGGTTCGATCTCGCTTTGCGCCATGCCCCACTTCCAGGGTCCGCGACACGGTAATCGGCGGTCGGGAAGGTCGCTTCCACCCGCTGTTGGTTGGTGGCGTCGCACCGTGCAAGCCCTCGTCGAGGTCGACGAGGGCTTGTGGCTTCCACGGCACCGTTGCCGCTTCGTCTCGGTACTTCGGCCCGGTGTCGAGATTGAATGAAAGTTGAAGGTTCACATATAATGCCTTGACACCGTCCCGACAGACTGGGGGGTTCGGCATGTCAGATGAAGCCCTGAACTTGTTGCGGCGGATGATGATTGACCAGGCGTTGGAAAGCCGAGACCGAGAAGCATTCTTCCGCCTCACCGGCCCCAACTGGCAGGCGTACGTGCTAGGGGCCGGCACCGATTCCGAGGACGGGAAAGATCTGCTCTCGTTCCTCACGGAAGACCCGCACTTCTGGGACCTGCGGCTCTACGAGACGATGGCGCTTCGCCCATACGTGAACTACCGCTTTCGCGACGTGATCTGCGACGTCTTGTACGTGGGGGAGATCCGTATCCCGGTTGGGTGGCCCGGTGCCATCGAGGCGAGGTTTCGGCCACGGCCGTCGAGCGGCCCGACCATCGCTCAGCCCGATTGGTTTTAGTCGCTCCTCGCCGCGGCCGCGAACGTGTTAGGCTTGCAGGTGGCAGAGTGAGGCGGGTGGGCCCGGCCGCAAAAACGGGTTGCCTGTCGCCTTCGTCAATGCCGGCGGACCCAGTCCGCGATGGCGTCGAGGGCCTGGTCGATTTCAGATTCCAGCGTGAAGAAATGCGGCGCAATCCGGATGACATCCGCCCGTGCCGACGCGATGATGTTGCGTTCCATCAGGTACTGCTCCACAGCGTGCGCGTCGCCAACCCGGATGGCCGTGGTGGCCCCTTTGTGCGCGACATCGCCGGGACTCGCGAGCGCCAGCCCGCGAGCTCGGACGCCCGCCAGCGCAAATGCCGACAACTCGTCAATCCGCCGCTCAATCGTCTTTAACCCCACGTTCTGCAGAAAGTCCATGCCTCCGCGGGCGGCAAATGCGGCAAGCACCGGCGGCGTTCCCGTGTTAAATCGACGCGCCCCCTCCGCGTAGTCCAGGTGTTCGGCGTCGAAGTGGAAGGGATTCTGACGCCCGAACCATCCCGTCATCGCCGGCCGAAGTTGTTCCGCGACCTCCCGCGAGACGTACAGGAAGGCGACTCCTGGCATACCCAGGAGGTACTTGAGGTTGCCTGACACGAGGATGTCAATTCCTTGCGTCTTGACGTCGAGGTCGCAGGTGCCGAGTGACTGATACGCGTCCACAAACAGGAACGATCCGTTTGCATGCGCACAGGCCGCCAACGTCTTGAGGTCCTGTTTGGCGCCGTTGTAGTAGCCGACATGATGGACGGACACCAAGGCGGTGGACGCCTGCAGGAGGGGTTCGATGACGGCCGGCGTGTAAATCCGGTCCGCTGCCTTCGCGAAGTCGAGCTGGATTCGCCCGCGTTCCGCGTGAGCGTGCCACACATGGCCCACGGTCGGAAACTCGTCGACGGTGGTGACGACGTGATGACGATGGCCGATGGGGAGGGCGCTGGCAATCATGGAGGTGGCGTCTGACACGGACGAGAGTACGGCGATCTCGCTCACGTCGGCGTGGATGAGCCGGGCAAAGGAAATCTTCGCCCGCTCCACGCCCTCCATCCAGAATTCCCAGTCCATGCCGACGGTGCGCCAGTTCTCGAGGTATTCGTCCATGGCGGCGAGCACCGGCAGGGACTGCGGCGACTGCGAGCAATTGCCGAGGTGAATCTTGTCTCTCAGGATGGGAAACTGTTCTCGATAGGTCTGCAGCGGCATTGTTGGCGCCTCCTCAGTTCAGTTTGGGTGTCGTATCGGTGGATTCCTCGGAAGGCAACGCCGTTCCCGATGCAACCGGCCCACGATGCGTCCGGCCCCAGACCAGGTAGTGGATGACTCCGCAGAGCACGATGAAAGGTGCGCCGTAGTACCAAGCGTAGCTCCAGTCAGGCGATGTGGCCATGGTGACCAAAATAGCGGCGAGCAACGTGAAGCCTACGATGGGGACCAGTGGAAACCATGGCGCTCGAAACGGCAGGGACCAGGTCTTCGTCTTGGGGCGGAAGCGGAGGAAAGTTACAAAAATCATCATCCAGACAAAGATGCCCCCAAAGATGGCAATGCCGAACAAATCATTGAACGCGGTGGGGGTTGCCACGTTCAGGATGATGGCGACGACAAGGCCTGCGCTCGAGGCGAGCAAAGCCCGAACGGGAACCCCAGACCGGTTGATCACCCCCAGTTTTTTTGGGGCGTACCCGCTGCGCGACAACGAGAAGATCATGCGTGTACACAGGTACAGGTTGGTGTTCATGCTCGAGAGTGCCGCTGTCAGGATGACGAAATTCATGATGCTGGCGGCCCCGGGGATACCGAGCTTGGCGAAGACAATCACGAAAGGACTCTCCGTTATGATCTTCGCCCCTGTTTGTGTCCACGGCACCACAGACAACATGATAAAGAGTGAAAGTAAGTAGAACAGAACGAGTCGAACAACCATGGCGCGCATGGACCTCGGGATGGCTTTCCCGGGATCTACCGCTTCCCCCGAAGTCACCGCCACCACTTCCACACCATAGAAACTGAAAATGGCCATCAGCACGGCCATCCAGATTCCGTGAAACCCGTTGGGGACGAAACCGTGATTCCGAAAGAGGTTGGAGAAGCCTGTTGCCGGTGTGCCCACGCCGAAGATCACCGCCGCGCCGAGGACGATGAACAGGACGATGGCAACGACTTTGACCATGGAGAACCAGTACTCGAACCGACCAAAGTTGCCGACGCTTCGGGCGTTTACATAAACAAGTCCGATGGAAAAGGCTGCAATCCAAACCCACTTTGGGACGGCCGGAAACCAGTAGTTCATATAGAGGGCGACCGCGGTGGCTTCGCCGCCGATGGCGATGACCTGTGCCGCCCAGTAGGTGTACCGAACGACAAAACCTGCCCAACTTCCGATATACATTTCCGCATAGACGCCGAACGACCCGGCTGTCGGGTGTGCGACTGCCATCTCGGACAAGCTCAACATCATCAGAAAGGCGATAACTGCGGCAATCGCAAAGCTGATGATGGCTGCTGGGCCCGCGTAACCGATGGCGATACCGGAACCCATAAACAGGCCTGTTCCGATGGCGCCACCGATGGCAATCATCGTCAGCTGGCCTGTGGATAGCTGCCTGTGCAGGCCACGCTCACGCTCTAATGCAACGTCGTGCGACTCCATTGCCTACCCCCCCTAGAACGCCCTGTCCGGGCGTGTGGTCTGAAACCCAAAAAGTGCTTGAATATTTGGTATGATAGATGACGACGGTACGGCGTAACACGGTTGAGCTCGGATTTCGAGGTGACGCCACTTGCTGGAGCATCCACCTTCTCGCCTCTCGACGTGGGTCGAGTCTCTGCAGTTTGATTGGGCGCCGTTTCACTCGTACGGTGTAGAGGTCCGCGTTCGGAAAGGGGACCACATCCTGCACGAAGGGCTGCCCTTGGATGGTGTGTACGTCGTGCTCGAGGGGCGCGTTCGCCTGTGTCGGTGGAGCCCCACAGGCGAAGAGAAGACGGTCCTCGTGGTTGGGCAGAATGCACTGTTTGACGAGATAGGGGCGATGCAACCGGATCGAACCAGCACGACTTCTGCCGTTGCGTCGTCCGATGCTTGGCTCATGCGCGTGCCCATCGTCACGTTTCACCAGCTGTTCATGGCCACGCCCGCGTTGGCGCATTTTATCTGGCAGAACATCAGCGATAAGTACCAGCTCGCGTTGTCCCAGTTGACAGCGCTTTCCTATTCGACGGCGCAATACCGGATTGTCCACCACCTCCTCGAACTCGGCATGACGTACGGCGCCCCCGCTCCTTGTCCTCGTCGCGGGACCGGTACAGATGCCACTCACGCAGCTCCCGCAGAGGGCGCGCGAGATGCCGGGGATGGCGTTCGCATCTCCCTCCGGTTCACACAACAGGAGATGGCGAATTTAGCCGGTACGACCCGCGTGACGGTGGCTCAGGTCTTCCGAAAGCTAGAGTCGCTTCATCTGTTGACGAGAGTGGGCGGCTACTTCTGTATCCCGTCCGTGTCCGCGCTCCGTCAACTCCTTGAAGACCCAAAGGCTTCCCATATCGAGCGTAACCGGCGAAGTGAGACGGGGCAGTAAAGTGCTTTACAGGGTCAGGTCGGCGTGACGTGTCACGGGGTGGCGTCGTTAGACCCTGTCGAACCCACTCATCTCCAACACGACCGGGCAGTGATCGCTCCCCAGCACATGGGTTTCGAGACGGACTTCGGAGACAAATGGGGAGAGCCGCGTTGAGACCAAGAAGTAGTCAATCCGCCATCCGATGTTCCGCTCCCGCACCCGGGGCATGTTCGACCACCAGGTGTACGCGTCGGTTCGGTCTGGGTAGAGGAATCGAAAAGCGTCCACAAAGCCAGCTGCCAGAAGCTCTGTCATCTTGCCGCGTTCTTCGTCGGTAAACCCCGAGTTTCCGCGGTTGCTCTTCGCGTTCTTCAGGTCTATCGCCTGGTGGGCGACGTTCAGGTCACCGCAGGCGATGACCGGCTTCTCTGCGTCCAGCCGCTGCAGGTACGCGCGGAACCGGTCTTCCCACTCCAGTCGATCATCGAGCCGCGACAGATCTCGCTTGGCGTTCGGCGTGTATACGGTGACAAGGTAGAACGAGTCGAACTCCAGGGTGATGATGCGCCCCTCCGGCTCTGTATCGGCCTCCATGCCGTAGCGCACCGAGATGGGCGTGTGGCGCGAGAACACGGCGGTCCCGGAGTACCCCTTGCGCTCTGCGTAATTCCAGTACGATTGGTATTCGGAAGGTAGGTCCAGCGCAATCTGGCCCTCCTGCAGCTTGGTTTCCTGGACGCAGAAGATGTCGGCATCCACGGTGTGGAAGTAATCGAGAAACCCTTTGTTCACGCAAGCCCGAAGGCCGTTCACATTCCAGGATACCAGTCTCAGTGCAACCTTCCCCCTTGTCGGCTTCGCGAGGTGGATGTTGGCGCCGCTTCGGGGGTCGTTGTTCGAGTGCGCCGCCCGACGGCTCCAGCATCACATCCAGCCTACCATATGGGTCTATCGTAGCTCATCCGCCCAGACGGGGCATCTCCTCTGGTACTGCCAACAACCTGGTCCCGCATGGTCTATCGCTTCTCGCAACATCCGGCCGGTGGTTGCAGACCACTATATCTAGTGTTACAATCCTCCTAAACACGGACATTACAACTACATATGTGGGTACCGGTGCCCGCGCGAGCGGGTGAAAAGGGAAGCCAGTGCAAGTCTGGCACGGTCCTCGCCACGGTAAGGTACGATGCGCAAGCGGAGGCAGTCAGCTGCCAGCCACTCCAAAATCATCGGGGGAAGGTCGCTTCGTGCAGATGAGTCCAAGTCCGGAGACCTGCCGGTACCACACATGCATCACTCCCACGAGGGATTGGGAAGGGGCGATTCGACATTCGGTAGGCGCGTTCAGTTTGCCTTGGAGACGGCGAGATACCGGCAGTCGATTGAACCGGCGACAGCACCCTGTTCCTGACGGAGCAGGGTGTTTTTGTGCCCGGGTGGATTCCGCTGGCGGTCGTGTGCCTCGCATCAGCTTCTATGTCAAGCGTGGCGTGGTGGAGCTTCCAAATCGAAGAGGAGTGAGGATGTCATGGTATCACAACCAGTCGTCAACGCCGTGGACAGACAGGTGATCCCCGAGGACCCATGTTCGGGGTTCGGGGCGGGTCTGAACCATGTGGTCAAGCACGGCGGGTGGGTTCAGGCCTTCGATGGGGAGAAACTGTTTCGCTGGCTGGAGCGGGCATGTCATGGACTGGATGGGTGTGATCCCGGTGTCCTATCAACCGCCATCCGCCCACAGTTACGGGATGGCATGGAGACGGCGGAGATGGTGCGTGTGGCCGTGCAGACCGCGGTCGAACAGACGACAGCGCACGCTCCCTTCTGGCAGTTTGCAGCCGCACGCCTGTACCTCTTTGATTGCTATCGGCAGGCGGCGCGGAGTCGTGGTTACGAACACTTCGGGTATGGGGATTTCGGCACGCTGATCGCTTGCCTGGAACAGATGGGGCGCTACGGGACGTATATCCGGGAAGCGTATCCGCCCGCGGAAATTTCGGAACTCGGAGCGTACATCAAGCCCGAACGAGACCTGCTGCTCAACTACGTCGGTCTCAAGCAGCTCATGGAGCGATACGCCATTCGGACTCTCGATGATCAGGTGGCCGAATTGCCCCAGGAGTTGTTCATGGGGGTTGCCATGCATCTGGCTCTTCGCGAACCAGACCGGGTCACTTGGGCGAAGCGGTTTTACGACACGGTCTCGACGCTGAAGGCGACCGTGGCGACACCAACCCTCAGCAATGCGCGCAAGCCCCACCACCAGCTCAGTTCGTGCTTTATCGACATGCCGGAGGATGATCTCGTCAGCATCTACGAAACCGACCAGGCGTTTGCGCGCGTATCCAAGTTCGGCGGGGGGATGGGGATTTACGTAGGGAAGATCCGTGCCCGGGGATCCGCCATCCGTCACCACATGGGTGCAAGCGGGGGCGTCATTCCGTGGATCAAGAACTACAACAACACCGCGGTCAGTTGCAATCAACTCGGCGTTCGCAGTGGGGCAGTTGCCGTTTATCTGGATGTATGGCACAAGGATATCCTGGATTTCCTGCAACTGCGTACAAACAACGGTGACGAGCGGATGAAGGCACACGACGTGTTTCCAGGCGTCTGTATCCCAGACGAGTTCATGCGCCGCGTGGAACGCCGCGATACGTGGTATCTGTTCTGCCCGTACGAAGTCCGGGAACGAATGGGATTTACGCTCGAGGACGCGTTCGGTGAGGAATTCGAGCGGCGCTATCAGGCCTGCATCGCAGAGCCGTCACTCCCCCGCGTGGAGGTACCGGCGATGGACGTGATGAAGCGACTGATGCAGTCGGCGTTTGAAACCGGCACGCCGTTCGTGTTCTTTCGGGACACCGCCAATCGTCTGAACCCGAATCGGCACCGCGGGATGATCTACTGCAGTAACCTATGTACCGAGATCATGCAGAACATGCGGCCAACGCGGGTGTTGGACGAATCCCTCGAAAACGGCGTGGTCGTTACGCGACGTGAACCCGGAGACTTTGTCGTCTGCAACCTGTCATCGCTGAACCTTGGGCGTTGCCGGGACCTGGCCGATATCGAGGAAACCGTCGCGCGGCAGGTCCGGGCGATGGACAACGTGATTGACCTCAATGAATACCCTGTCCCGCAGGCAGCGGTCACCAATCAGCGCTACCGGGCGGTGGGGCTGGGCATCAGCGGCTACCACCAGTACCTCGCCGAGCGGGGCATCGCGTGGGAGTCGGAAGCGCATTTGCAATGTGTGGACGAGCTGTTCGAGTGGATCAACTTCTTCGCAATTCGGACATCGATGGAGTTAGCCAGGGAGAAGGGGCCGTACGGCTTGTTCGACGGCTCCGACTGGCAGACCGGAGCGTATTTCGACCTTCGCGGATATCGCAGCCGACCCGGACGCCCGGACTGGGATAGGTTGCGGATGGACGTCGCACGGTACGGCCTGCGCAACGCCTACCTATTCGCCGTGGCACCAACAAGCAGCACCAGTCTGATTGCCGGGACGACGGCCGGGATTGATCCCGTATTCTCCCGCTTCTTCCTCGAAGAGAAGAAGAACGGAGTGGTGCCTCAGACGGCCCCCAACCTGAGTCCGTCGACCTTCTGGTATTACAAGGAGGCGCACACGATTGACCAGACTTGGAGTATCCGAGCTTGCGCGGTGCGGCAGCGACATATTGACCAATCACAGTCCTTCAACCTGTACATCACACCGCAGATTGAGGCACGCGCCTTCCTCAACCTGTACATGTTGGCCTGGAGGCAGGGCCTGAAGACGTTGTATTACGTCCGCAGTCGGTCTGTCGAACTCGAAGACTGTGCGGCCTGTACGGCGTGAGTGCGAGTCCAAGGGAACAAGGAGGCGAAGGCTATGCAACTGGAGCGAACCAAGTTGTTTAACGCAGCGGGGGACCGAGACTGGGGCAAACGGCGCATGATTGGAGGCAACAGCACCAACCTGATAGAACTGAACAATATCAAGTACGACTGGGCCTATCGGCTTTACCGCGCGATGATGAACAACTTTTGGATTCCCGAGGAGATCCCGTTGGCGGACGACGCCCGGCAGTACGTGCTGTTGACGGAGGACGAACAACGGGCGTTCAACAAAGTGCTATCGTTCCTCATCTTCATGGACAGCCTGCTGACGCACAACCTCCCGAATATCAACGAGTACATCACGGCGCCCGAGGTGAACCTGTGCCTTTCCGTTCACGCGTTTCAGGAAGCGGTCCACTCCCAGTCCTACGGCTATATCCTCGACTCGGTTGTGGCCGTCGATGTGCGCGACGCCATTTACAATGAATGGCGCGGGGACTCGCACCTGTTGCGGCGAAACCAGTTCATCACCGACTTGTTCGAGGAGTTCATCGCGGAGCCGAGCGACCGCAACCTCTTGCGGACCGTGGTGGCGAATTACATTCTGGAAGGCCTCTACTTCTACGCAGGCTTCGGGTTTTTCTTCGTACTTGGCCGCCAGGGAAAGATGCTCGGGACCGTGTCGGAAATCAAGTTCATTCAGCGCGATGAGCTTACACATCTTGCCGTGTTTCGTAACATTTATTTGGAGATTGTTCGGGAGAACCCCCACCTCCTGACGCCAGAACTGGCGGTGGAGCTGCGGGAGATGATGCGCACAGCCGTCGAGCACGAGGTCGCCTGGGGGCAACACGTCACAGGCGGGCGCATAACGGGGTTGACGGACGGCCTCCTCGACGCGTACATCAAACACCTTGCCAATGTGCGGCTCCGTTCGTTGAACCTCGAACCGCTGTATCCCGAGATCAAGGAACACCCGATGCCGTGGATGGAATCGTTCGCTGCCATCAACGCGATGAAGACGGATTTCTTCGAACAGCGTGTGACCAGCTACACAAAAGCGGGCAATCTCAACTGGGACGAGCTCTAAGCAGGCGGTGTCGCGGCGTCTTCGTTCCAGGGCAGAGGAAGACGCCGCGGTGCCCAATGGGGCTGGCTCAGTTCGCGGTTTCGCTCTGCAGCCGCGCTCTCTCCCGGCGCGGCCTCCATACGCGCACGTACTGTGCTCCGAAGTACGAACCGAGGACGAATACCGCCGCGATGAGCTGCGCGACGATGGTTTGTACGTTGTTGAACACAGAGAACCACAGCCCGAGCCACGCGGGGAACTGGACCGGCAAGGTGGTGGTGCCAATCCAACCCGCGAGTTGCATCTCCTGCATCTCCTCGCCGACCATGACGAGCAGGACCACTCCGAGCATGACGCCGGTGAACACCAGCATCTTCTTGTACGGGAGTTTCTGATGTGCGAGGAAGGTGAAGACGGCAACAATCAGCGACAACCCCAGGCCGATGGCCGCGCCCATCACGACCGCACCCGACCCGACCTGCATGCGGATGCTTTGAAGGAAGAGATCTACCTCAAAACCTTCTCGGTAGACCGATGTGAACCCCAGCACCATCAGGCCCTTGTAGGCCATCGACCTCGCGTTCTCGGCCATCGAGGGAGCCTCTGCCGCCTGGATGATCTCCTGCTTCTTGCGGTTGTGCAAGCGGATCCAACCCGTCCAGTAGATCCGGTGGAAGAACCAGTTCATCACGATGAGGAGGACAATGATGGCGAGTAACCCGGTTCCCGCCTGGATGTCCAGCTCGGGAGCGGTGGTTCCAATCAGCGAGATGATGCCGACAACCACAAACCACGTGACGAGCGTAGCGGCGAAGCCGAGGCCTGCGCCGCCGGAGATGGGTCGCCAGTATGTCTGGTGGGTACGAACGAGGCTGGCGGTGATGGCAGATAGGACGAGGATGCACTCCAATCCTTCCCGGAAAACAAGGATGCCGGTATCCACGATGGCGGCGCCTCGGCCGATGTTGCTTGAGGTCGGATTCGGTGCGCCGGATGCGGTGAGGCCTTGCCAAATCAAGAGTCCCGCCACGACGGCCGCAGCCAACGTCAACAGTACGCGTTTCGGCTTGAAAATCTCTGTCTCCCCCTTTGGCCCGGAGCGAAGCGATGTGGTGAGGTGGATCTGCCCCGAAGATGTCCGGTGGACAAACATGACTACAGGAGTCATGTTTTACGCCCACATTGTATAGTTAGTAGATACTAATTTCAAGCATTAGATTGGGCTTATTTTGTCGAACGCAAATCCGTGGGAGTGGTCTGGGAAGTGGTTCAGTGGAGAAAACGCGTGGTGGAACATGCGCTCCGCCGGGGGCGGGTGGCGAGGTCTTCCGCGTCGCGAACGTCGGGCGGAGGGGTGGGAGCAGGACGGAGCAAGGGGTGCTCCCAGCACGGGGATGCAGGCCATCCACATCCAATGCGCCCCACCCTCCGCCGCCGACGCGTCGATTCGTACCATGGCCACTTTACGGCCAGGGAGGTAAGCCAGGCCGGGGAAAAGTTGCGGCCGACGCCGGAGGGTTGTCGCGCGCACCGTGCTCCACCCGGCGCAGTTCCTCCTTGAGACTCTCGACCTTCGCGTCGACATCCTGCAGTTTCTGCTGGATGGTGTCCAACCGGCTCCAAGATCTGCGGTTGCCGGTCCGCAGTTCGCGAATGATCTGGCGGCCCGCCAACAGCTCGTCGACCGCTGGTGCCTTGTTGGGCACGGACGTCGCCTTGGCCAACGGTCCGACGTCCCGGCCCTTTTTTGTTCGCGTCGCCGGTACGGGACGCCCGCCGGCTGGCGCAGTTGCGGGCTCCTTCCCCTGTGTCACGGCCGCGCCGCTGCCTTGCTTTGCAACTTCGGCTTGGGCCGGAGCGAAGGGGCGAGTCGGCTTCCCAGCGGCGTGGCGGCGGCGGAGTGCCTTGCCTGTGGCAGGCGAGATGGCGGGCTCGCCCGCAATACCCGCGGGTCCCGGTTTCCGCTTCCGAGCGGTCGGCCATCTCGGTGGCGCCGCAGTGGTCGTGCTGTCGGACACCGACGGTCCAAGGGGCGGATCCGCAGTCCGTTGACCCACTTGAAGTTTCGCCTCGCGGTAGGCGTCTACGAGCATCGGGATCCAACGAAGGCGATCCAGCCTCGACATGACAATCTCCCCTCACCCCATGATGTTCATGGTACGCCGAAACAGCGGTTTACAGCTGGACACCAGCGCACCGGGTCAGCCCAATTGCGGTCCGGCGAATCGGATGCGTCAACGGCTGGCCTGGCAGTCGAAAGTTGGTAAGGTGCCCTGGACGAGTGTCGGTGCCGACGTGGCGCTTTGCTGGCGTAACGTACAGCACGTCGGTTGGAAAGGGAGGGGCGCATCCATGTACGACGGAGGGACCTTCGGCGGTTACACGCGGTGGGCGGTCGTGTTCCTGATTATCTTCGTGCTGTTCTTCCTGCTCGTTCCGGGCTACACGACGACCTGCACGACTACGCCGGTGTATTGAGTGAGCGCTCGCTGCGTGCGCGGACGGCGGTTGGCGCACGCAGTGTGGAGCCACGGGGGAGAGAGGAGGTGCTCGAACGTGTACACCAAAGCCCAGTGTGAGCCGTATGTGGGAAAGTGGGTCCACTTTCGCACCAAGTACGGCTACCACGTCGGAATGATTGAGCGCGTGACCGATGACAGCGCGATTGTGCTGTCGCCGCGCAAATACATCCCGACGCAACTGGCCAGCAGCCCCGTGTCTGGCGACGATGCAAAACGGCTGGATCTCGCCTTGGCCTGGGGCGGCTACGGCGGATGGGGCGGCGCTCCCGGTGCCGGAGCAGGCGCATGGGGCGGACGCGCTGGCTACCCCGGCTGGGGATGGGGCTGGGGTTGGGGCCGTTGGGCGGTGTCCTTCCTAATCATCTACGTACTCTGGGGTCTGTGGTGGTGGTGAGCTCGCCGCAGTGTGCGGCCGTGTAGCCGGCTACGGACCGGATGACGCCGCCACTGCACACAGCGGAATCCTGCAGACCTCAGAGTGAACGACGCCGACTGAAAAGCGACGGTTGAATGAAGCCGGAAGCTGGACAGCCGGCGCGTTTTCATGTAGGGCGCCGCGTGCTGGGCGAGAGGGTGCGCACGAACTTCGGCTGCTTGCGGACGGACCGCGTCTGTCGGCGCGCAGGGGTTCGGGTGGATTTGCGCGCGGCATCCGACGCCGTGCGTTGGAGGTGCTGTTCAATCAGATGCGCAATCAGCCGGTGACCGGCGTTGTTTGGCAAGATGGGCTTGTTCAGGGGCGTCATCCAGTCCATCCATCCTCCGGTCCGATAGCCTTGAATTAAGTAAGCTTCGTTGTCGACAAATCCCTTCTCGATATCTACCAGTTCGAACTGGTAGTAGGTGGCACAGTCGCGCAGGATGCTGTTCATGCCCTCGATGAACTGGCCAGAGGGCGCGAACGATGGGAACGGGTTGTAGAGTGTCGTCACGAGGACGTGCGGAATCTGCTTGGCGTGGACCAAACGGAACAGTTGGTCCGTGTGGTAGCCGAACTCGTCCGCCTTTTTGAGGATGGCGCGGGGTGGAAACGGGTTGCCGTCCAAACGGAGGCGGCGTGGCCGTAACAGGCGAGCAAAGTCCGCGCTTCCCATGCAAATGGTCGCCACGGCGACGCCGTCCCACAGTGTGGGGCGGAGGGTGGTGGTGATGTGGAACAACTGCTTGGCCGTGAGGCCTGGCTGGGCGACGATGACGGATCTGTCCGCCAACGACTTGGACTTCAGAAACTGGCTGACATGGTGTACGAAACCGAGGCCGGGATGGCTCGCGCCTTGGCCGGCGGTGATAGCGTCTCCGAGTGCCAAATAGATGTTTCGCGGCATGGTGATCTCCCCCGTAGACTAGTTCATTCAGACCACGGGGGAGACGGCACGGTACGCGCGGAGCCGGTCTGTCGGCGGCGAATCGGCCGTGTGTCGCACAGCGAACGCCTACGGTCCCTTGGAACGGGGCCCGCGCTGTGGTGGCACGGCGCGCTCCAGAGACGCCTGCATCCACGGGAACGGGAACGACCCCATCGGGTTCTGCGGCCGGCCGGCCGGTTGGAGCGCGCGGGCGCGTCCGACGTTCGGCAAGGGTCCCCGCGCGGGCCCTGGCCCCCGCCTGGGCCCCGGCCCAGGTCCCTGTCCTCGCTCGGGTCCGGGTTTTCCTGATCCCGCTCCGCGCGCGAAGGTCCGACCGCGCTGGGTACGCCCGTCCTGCTGGTTCGGCCACCCCGAGCCGCGCGAGAAGTCGCCGCCCGGAGGCTGCAACCCCATCTCCTCGAACATCCGCTTCATGTCTGCTTCACTCGGTGCCGGTCCCCAGCCAGGGACATCCGCTGCCGAGGCGCCGCTTCGAGCGTTCGGGACGGACCTCCCGGGCGCTGCTGCCTGGGGTTGGGCACCTGCGGGGCGGGGCGGGGCGGCGCCCCGCAGGCGGCGGATGCCTGCCCACGCGCCCCGGCAAATCATGTGGATGTTCGGGTCCTGTGCCATGCCCATCAGGATGGATCCCCACTTGAACAACATCCCAATGTTCATTTTCCATCACCTTCCGCGTCCTTCCATCACTGTATGACACGGATGGGGCTGACGGCTGGGACAGATGCGCCATCGGAGACTCGCCCGCACAGGGTTTCAGTCGGCGAGACAGCGGAGGGCTTCGAGCACCTGCTGCGCCTCGTATCCGACCTGGAAGTCGCAGAGGACCGCAGGTGCGCCGTGGATGGCACGGACGACGTGATCTGTCAACGTCTCAGGAAGTGGCCGCACACGCACCAGGGCCAGGTCTTCGCCACGCCGGCCGCTGAACAGCTTCGACCAACTCTGCAGGGAGAGGGTTCCCGCCGTTCCATAGGCGTTGAGCTCCACGCGCTCTTTTCCGCCGGCCTGGCTGAAACCGTTGAAGAGGGCGCGGACCCGGCCGTCCCCGACCTCCGGCAGCGTCCCCTCGGCGAGGACGGAGATCTCGCAGGCCGTTTCGTCTGCGGGATATGTCATGCTGCCCGCGATGTCACGAATCGGACCGAACACGCGCTGGATGGCCTGAATGAAGTGGACGCCGACTTCCAGCGTATAGCCGCCCTGGGTTCGCCCACCGACCCAAGCATTCTGCTGCCAGGGGCGAGGCCATTCGGGAAACTGCATCAAGACTTCCACGCGGCGCAGTTCACCGAGGTACCCTGACTGGTACAGCCGTTCAAATTCATACATCTCTGGGCTGTATTGAAGGGGGAAGTGCAGTGCGTGAACCCGGCCGGACGACTTCGCGGTGGTCAGCATCCGGGCTGCTTCTTCCAAGCTGTTCGCAAGCGGCTTCTCACACAGTACGTGTTTCCCTGCTTGGAGCGCCGCCATGACAACGTCCGCGTGGTGTGCAGGGGGCGTGGCTACGTAGACGAGATCCAACGCCTCCAGCGCCACCAGATCCCGGTAATCTGTAAATCCGGCGACGTGGCGACGCTCCTCCGTGAAGCGTTGCACGCGCGCTCCGTCGACGTCGCACACTGCCACCAGTTCCACGTCTGGATGACGGTCAAACTGGGCGATGATTCGGTTTGAGACGATGCCAAGACCCACCACACCGGCGGAAATGGTCAAGGAGAGACACCTCCATTTCAGATGAACGGACCTATCGGTGGACGAGCAGATGCGGTCCGCGCTGTCTCCGCGTTGGCTGACGGCCTGTCCGTCTCTTCGCCCCATCGGTGATAAGTCGTCCTACGACCAATGTACCACGTCGTTCGGCTGGAATCTGTCGTTCCGGTCCGGTCACGGGAGCGTGTGGTCTCCTCAGGGGTGAATCAGCAAGGTTCCTATCCACCCCAGGCCGTACGCCACCACGCCGACGACGATGCCGGCCAGCGTCATCTCGATCCCGCTCGCCCACCAACTCCGAGCGGTGACGGCGCTCTTCGCGGCACCGACTGCGAAATGCGCGGCGATGCTGACCACAGCTGCGGCGACCATCGCCACGATGCCGTGGAGGAAGAAGAACGGGAGGAGCGGGACGACACCGCCGACGAGGGTCGAGAGACTGCCAATCCCTGCAGACTTCCACGGATTCGCATTCGCCTCGTCCGGAAAGCCGAGCTCCTCCTGGGCCATGGTCCGAACGAACAGGTTGGTGTCTTTCGCAATCTGTTCGGCCATTGCTCGCGATGCCTCTTCATCGAATCCCTTCAGCTGGTAGAGCAAGGCCAGTTCTTCCATCTCGTGCTCCGGGTCTTCCAAGATCTCCTGCCGTTCAACCGCCAACTCCCGCGCGCGGAGCTCGTTTTCAGACTTCGTGGCAAGCCATGCGCCCGCGCCCATCGAAAGCGTGCTCGCCAACGCGCCGAACAATCCGCTGATGAGCACCGTGTGGGTGTTCGCCGTGTAGCCCGCCACTCCGGCGATGATCCCGAAAATGGCCCCCAGTCCATCGTTGACACCGTAGATGGCGTCGCCGATCCACCCGGTTGTATGGGTCTTATGCCATCGCTCGCGACCCCAGATGCTTTGGAGGTTCTGAGCCACACGTTCTAAAGAAGGAGATTGCGTCGACATTCTGGATGCTCCTATCGTTTGGCATGAATCGGGACGGCCGCGTGCTCGCCATCCGATGGTGGGATGGACTCGCGCAGGCCCGCCAGTCCTCATTGTTCCGGTCGCATCGGCGGTTAGTCAACAAAAATGGTTGGCTGAACCAGGCGGAACCAGGGAGTGGAGGTGGCACAAACGAAGGAGTTTAGGTCCATCGAATTCGTCGGCGGAGGACTGCTGGCGTGAGGGGGCTCCGGTATAATGGCGGTACCGCCATCGACGTCGCACGGCCGGTGCATGCACGTGGACGGATGGTCCAACAAAACTTCGGGAAAGGTGGGACCGGCATGCCCAACCACCGACGAGATCAGCGGATGCTCTGGGCGCTCGGACTGGGCGGTTTTTTGGTCAACGCCGACAACCGCGCCATCGCCCCGATGCTGCCTGCCATCGCTGTAGCGCTACACACCTCGTCCGCCGCGGCAGGCTTGCTGGTAACGGCCTACTCTATTCCGTACGGACTCTTTCAGTTGATTTACGGGCCGATTGCCGACCGGATCGGCAAGGTCTCGACCATTCTCATCTCGCTCTGCCTGTTCGCAGCGGGGACCGTCGTCTGCGGCGTGGTGCACACGTTCCCCGCCCTGATGGCGCTGCGCGTCGTGACCGGCATGTTTGCGGCGGGCATCATCCCGACGACGCTGGCGCAGATTGGAGATCGATTCGAGATGCGCGAGCGGCCTCGGGCCATCGCCTTCTTCATGTCGCTGTCGACCTCGGGGCAGGCGATGGGGATTGTGATTGGCGGTCTCGCTGCGCAGTTTGTGAGCTACCGCGTCCTGTTCCTGGTTCTCGGTATCGCGGCCATCCCGACGCTGCTTGCGATGCTCCGGCAACGAACGCAACCAAGCCTCCCGAGATCACCGGGAGAATCAGGTGGCGCGGAGCAGGAGGGGACCCGCGGACGGATGGAGGCACGGCCGCTTCCGCTCCGAGAGCGTTACCGGGCGATTGCCCGCCAACGGCGCGCGTGGTTGGTCTACGGCCTCGTCTGTTGCGAAGGACTCGTGTTCTACGGCGGGTTCACCTACCTCGGCGTGTACGGAGTGACCACGCTGCATCTGCAGTATCTGGTGGTTGGTTTGCTGACGGCAACCTACAGCGCCGGTGCCTTTTTCGGGAGTCGAACCATCACGCGTGTCCTGCAGCGCGTTGGGTCCACGCGGATGCCCGTCTTCGGCGCGAGCCTCATGACCGCCGGGTTCGTGCTGGTCTGGGCGTGGCAGAGTCTGCTGGGCCTCACCCTCGGGTTTGTTGTCCTCGGCTTTGGATTCAGTTACTGCCATTCGACCCTTCAGACGTACGCCACCGACCTCCTGCCAGGTGGTCGGGCGACAGCGGTGTCGCTGTTCGCCTTCTCTCTGTTCCTCGGCAGCGGCCTGGGCCCCATCTTGTTCGGCGACATCCTCGACAGCTCCGGCATGCACGCGATGCTCGCGAGCGTCATGGTTGCGATGGCTGCGTTTGGCGCGGTGTGCCTGACGTTGACGAGGCGCGGACGCGGCGCTGGTGCTGGCACGAGCGCTGGCACCGGCACGGGGGCTCAGGCGTGACCCCGGCTGGCTCGGGCCATGTGGGGCAGGTGGGGCAGGTGGGGCAGGTGGGGCAGGTGGGGCAGGTGGGGTGGCACAAGGGAACGCGGTTCCGCTATCGCATCCCTACCGCCCAATCCGGCCGCCAACAAGGGAACCGCGTTCCGCTGTGGCTTCGGGTGGCGGGCGAGATCGGGCGAAACCGGGGTGGCCGCGGCGACACAAGGGAACGCGGTTCCGCTATCGCATCGCTGCCGCCCAATCCCGTCGCCAACAAGGGAACCGCGTTCCGCTATGGCTTCGGGTGGCGGGCGAGATCGGGCGAAACCGGGGTGGCCGCGGCGACACAAGGGAACCGCGTTCCGCTACCGGGCCGGGCAGGGGCACGTCCTTAAACCCAGATCCGGACCTATCGTTTCCGCATGTATCGTCGTCTATAGATACAGACGCGTCGAAAGGCGGTGAGACGGATTGACACGCTACAACACATCGGCTACCTAGTCGACCAGTCCCGACGCGGAGACGAGGCAGCGTTTGAGCGCCTGTACCATCGGTTCCGCGAGCCCGTGTACAAAGCGGCGCGGTACAGAGTGGGGGAGATGATGGCTCCCGATGTGGCGCAGGAGGCGTTTTACCGAGCTTGGCGGCACCTCCCGACGCTTCGCGAGAGCGAGCGGTTTGGTCCGTGGCTGATGCGGATTGTCCACAACGTGTGCGTAGAAATGGGGCGAAAGCTCGGCGTCGAACCCGCGTACCGGGCGGTCGATCTCGATGCGATTGCCCACCCGTTGGCGGACCAGGCGAGGGTGAGTGTGGAGGAGCGGATCGATCTCCACGACCTCCTGTCCCTGATACCCGCCAGCTACCTGGAGGTTCTCCAATTGCACTACCAGGAGGACCTGACGGTCCCCGAGATCTCGTTGCTGACGGGTTTGGCGGTGTCGACGGTCAAGTGGCGGATTCACCGCGGCATCGAACTGTGCCGCCTTGCGGCACGCAAGCGGCAGGATGGGAGTCCTGCAGCCAATGAAGGGGTGACTGGACGGTGTCAGAATACGTCTTGGTAATCTTGCGCGACGTGGAACGGTTCGCCGAAGAGATGGGTGTCACCGGCGTGTACCGAGAGGCATTGCCAGATGCAGTCAGGCAGTTTAACCGGGCGTTGGAGTGGGCGAAGCAGGATGATCCGGCGAATCCAACATGGCAGATTCTGCAACCCCTCGACGAGGACGGGACGGCTTCCGCGACGTTGGCGTTGAGTTGCCGGGCATTGGCCGATGTGTTGCGGGAGAAGTCCCGGAAGGCGAAGGGCGCGCCGACGTGGTTTGTCACTGAGGATGCGGAACTTCAGGGATCTTACCAGGGGATGGTCGACATCGCAGAGGGATGTACTTTCACGCTCGCAGGGAGTTTGGAGGGGAAGGTGATCATCCGCGACCGCGCGACCTTCGTCAACTGCGGGTACCTGGAGGGCGATGTGGAGAAGAGCCCGGTTGGGCGGTTTGTCAACGAAGGACGGTTGGAGGGCAGCATCCGGCCCCTGGCATCCGAGTAGGTGCCCTGTGGCCTGAGCGGCGGGAACGCCCGTGCTTTGGCTGCGGCCGATGCGCGGGAACGCGGAATGACCACCGTGCCAGCATTGGGAAACGATGACATTGGAGGGATTGGCTTGGAAGAATATCTCGAACAGTTCCACGACTTCGTCTACTTTCTTCGCCTGTTTGCCGAATACGAGTATACGAAGCCCGATCCGCTCGGTCCATGGTACTTTCAGTCGCCGGACTCGCCAGATTTGGCTCGGCTGCGAGACGAACTCCAGTTGGAGGAGATTTGCGGGGAGGGAAGTCAGTGGGATCGACTGCGTCGACTGACGACCTGGGTCCATCAGGAGATCCGCCACGACGGGAGCTCCACTTTCCAACATGCCCCGGAAACCCTGCGCATCCTGGAAGTCTGTCGGGCCGAAAACCGTGGTGTGAATTGCAGACTCCTGGCGACGGTCCTGAATGAATTGTGTCTGGCGCTGGGGTGGAGATCTCGGTTTGTGACCTGTTTGCCGATGGGGGAAGATTTCCGCGACTGCCACGTGGTGACGAGTGTATATGTGGAAGCGTGGGAAAAATGGGTCTTCGTCGATCCGACCTGGGATGCCTACGTCGAGGACGACCACGGGCGAGCCTTGAGTCTACCGGAACTGCGGAATCGCTACATCCGGGGCGAGCGCGTCCACGTCGGCGGCGGGTTGAACTGGAATGGTGAGCCCGGAAGCGCGGCGGAGTACCTCGCCTACATGGCCAAGAACACCTTCCGCTTCGCTGCCAACGAGCGCAGCGAGTACGGGGCGGAGGGAAAGGCGGCGTTCACGCAATACTGGTTACACCCGATGGGGTACCGCCCGACCCGCGAGGTACGGGAGGCGAAGGGGCCGCACGGGATTGTGCGACGCGTCTATGTGAGCGATCCGGCATGGTTCTGGAACGCCACCTGAGTGGCCATGGGGGTGGGGGCGAGATCGGGCGAGATCGGGTGAAACCGGGGTGGCCGTGGCGGCACAAGGGAATGCGGTTCCGCTGTCGCTCCGCTGTCGCTCCGCTGCCGCCCAATCCCGCCGCGAACAAGGGAACGTCGTTCCGCTGCTGGAAATGAATCCGCGTGTCGGCGCTTGAGGTGAGCGTACTGGATATCTTGAAGATGGTTGCGTTGGTGTTGTCGCTTGGCATCGATACCCTGATGGTATCCGTTTCACTGGGTCTGGCGCGTGTCACAGGGGTCTGGCGGGTGGCCCTCACCTTCGCCGTGGCGGAGGCGCTCATGCCCCTGTTTGGCCTGTGCATCGGCCGGGCTGCGGGGCAATGGATGGGGACCTGGGGATCGCTGGTGGGCGGGGTGCTGTTGTTGGCCGTTGCCGCCTGGCTGCTCCTTTTCGAGAACGATGAGGTGCAAGGGCAACTGGGGGGATCTGTGGCTGGCTGGACCCTCCTTGTCGCGGCACTCAGTATCAGCATCGACGAGTTCGCGGTCGGCTTCTCCATCGGCGTTGTCGGAGTGCCGATCGCTTGGACCATCGGCTTGATTGCCCTGCAAAGCTGCGTGTTCACCTGGTTGGGCTTCGCGTTTGCGCGACGACTTCAGCCAGTGCTCGGCGAGTGGGCGGAGAAATTGGCCGGGGTGGTTCTCGGCATCCTCGGCGTCTGGGTTCTGGTTGAAGCAGTCTGGCACGGGTGACGCACGGAAGGAGGATGGACGCCGTGGTGTCAGAGAGATTCGACGTGATTGTCGTCGGCGCTGGCCTGGCAGGTCTCGTTGCGACCGCTGAGCTGGCGGATGCCGGGCGGAGGGTGTTGCTGCTTGATCAAGAGCCGGAGGCCTCGTTCGGCGGCCAGGCCTGGTGGTCATTCGGCGGGCTCTTCCTGGTCGATTCGCCGGAGCAGCGGCGCATGGGGATTCGCGACTCTCGCGAGCTGGCGTGGCAGGACTGGCTCGGGGCGGCCGGCTTTGACCGTGACGAAGACCGCTGGGGCAAGCGCTGGGCGGAGGCGTATGTGGACTTTGCCGCCGGCGAGAAGCGGTCGTGGCTGCGGAGTCTCGGCGTGCGGTTCTTTCCGGTCGTCGGTTGGGCTGAACGCGGCGGCTATCTGGCGGATGGTCACGGCAACTCCGTGCCGCGGTTCCACATCGTGTGGGGGACCGGTCCAGCCATTGTCGATCCGTTCGCCGCTCGCGTCCGCGCAGCCATCCGGACGGGCCTGGTGGACTACCGTCCGCGCCACCGCGTCGACGGATTGCTCGTGCAGGGCGGTGCCGTGACCGGCGTGTACGGAGCTCGGCTCGAACCCAGTGCCGCGGCTCGCGGGGAGGCGAGTTCGCGGAAGGAGATTGGCGAATTCTCGTTTGCCGCGGAGGCGGTGCTGGTGGCCAGCGGCGGCATCGGCGGCAACCACCATCTCATCCGCCAGAACTGGCCCGCCAGGCTCGGACCGCCGCCCCGGCAGATGCTCTCCGGCGTCCCTGCGCATGTCGACGGGCGGATGCTCCGCATCGCTGAGCGGGCGGGTGGCCGGGTGGTCAACCGAGATCGGATGTGGCATTACACGGAGGGCATTCACAACTGGAGTCCCGTCTGGCCGCGCCACGGTATCCGCATCCTGCCCGGGCCGTCGTCGCTCTGGTTCGACGCGCGCGGCCAGCGGCTTGCCGCCCCGAACTTTCCCGGCTACGACACACTGGGCACGCTTCAAGCCATCCTCCAATCCGGTTTCGACTACTCCTGGTTCATCCTCACAGAGAAGGTGATTGAGAAGGAGTTCGCATTGTCGGGATCGGAGCAAAACCCAGATCTCACCGGCAAGTCCATCCGCCAAGTGATGGGACGGGCGCGGTCCGGGGTGCCGGGACCGGTGCAGAAGTTCTTGGACCACGGAGAGGATTTCGTGGTGGCGCGCACACTGCCGGAGTTGGTCGACAAGATGAACCGGTTGGTGGGTGAGCCGTTGGTCTCGCTCGCCGAGGTGGAGCGCCAGGTGCGCGCTCGCGACCGGCAACTGGACAACGGCTTTGGCAAGGACCTGCAGATTGCCGCCATCCGGGACGCTCGGCACTACCGCGGTGATCGGCTCATCCGCGTGGCCAAACTGCACAAGTTTCTCGATCCGTCGAACGGCCCGCTCATTGCGGTCCGCCTTCGGATTGTCAGCCGAAAGACACTGGGTGGGCTGCAGACCGACCTGTCCGGGCGGGTGTTGGACGCCTCGGGGAACCCAGTCCCCGGTCTGTACGCGGCTGGAGAGGCAGCTGGCTTTGGCGGTGG
Source organism: Alicyclobacillus sp. (assembly GCA_023511295.1). Lineage (GTDB taxonomy): Bacteria > Bacillota > Bacilli > Alicyclobacillales > Alicyclobacillaceae > JAIMBT01. The sequence goes on along the minus strand of JAIMBT010000004.1, from coordinate 115,733 downwards.
CGGCGTGCACGGCTACCGCGCGCTCGAAGGGACCTTCCTCGGCGGCTGTCTGTTCACCGGTCGGCAGGCCGGGCGCGCATTGGCCCGGCTGTGACGGTCACGGCGACGCCTGCTTCCTCCGAATCTGTAACATCACGCCGACGGTGACGTAGCTCGCAAGGGTCGCGACGAGGAACATTCCGCTGTAGTTGTTGTGGGCGAGATGGATGATGAACCCAGCCGTTGGCGCCGCGACCAACAGGCCCGCCGATTGCACAACGTTCGTCATTCCGTACAGGCTGCCGCGGAGCGCGTCCGCTTCCGCGTCATCGGCCGCGGTGTCGCGCAACAGATGGACCGCGAAGGCGTACGCGACGGTCAGGTTTCCGGCCCAGAACACGCCTTCTATCCCAACGACCACGACGCCCCGGCCGATGCCCGCCGACTCAGCCTTGCGCTGGCACTGGGTCCACCTTGAACGAACTCTTCAGCGACACAATCAGGTTGAACACCTTGTGGTCCGCAGTGGTGTGCTTCGGGTCCACATTGAAATACCCTTGGCGGACGAACTGGAACTTGTCCTGCGGCTTCGCGTCCTGCAGGTCGGCACCGATGTATCCGTGACACACTTGCAGTGACTCGGGGTTGATTTGCGCCTCCAGCGGCGCCTCGGCGTCATACCCAGCCAACAACAACGGCTCGTACAACCGAAACTCAGCCGGCAGGGCGCTGCGGCAGTCGACCCAGTGAATGGTCCCCTTTACCTTGCGCGTGTTCGAACCGGTACCGCTGCGCGTATCCGGGTCATACGTGCAGTGCACTTCCGTGACGTTTCCCTCGGCATCCTTGACCACGTCTGTGCACCGGACGATGTACGCGTCCTTCAGGCGCACCTCGTTGCCGGGGTAGAGGCGGCGGTATTTTGGCGGCGGGACCTCCATGAAGTCCTCTTGCTCGATGTACAGCTCGCGGGAGAACGGTACCTGCTTGGTACCCATTTCGGGCACCTCTGGGTTGACCAGCGTCTCCATCATCTCCACTTGGTCCTCCGGGTAGTTCGTGATGACCAGTTTAAGCGGACGGATGACGGCCATCGTCCGCGGCGCCTTCAAGCTGAGGTCTTGGCGGGCGTGGTGTTCGAGCAGCTTGAAGTCGACCTCGCCGCCGGATACGGTGATACCCAGTTCGCGGACGAACGAGCGGATGGCCTCCGGCGTGAAACCGCGGCGGCGGAAGCCGGAGATGGTGGGCATGCGCGGGTCGTCCCATCCGTCCACCAGCCCTTCGTCGACCAGTTTCTTGAGGTGGCGCTTGCTCATCACCGTGTTCGTCAGGTTCAGCCGGCCGAACTCGTACTGATGGGGCGTGTGCGGCATCTCGCACTCGCGCACCACCCAGTCGTAGAGCGGGCGTTGGTCCTTGAACTCGAGTGAGCACAGCGAGTGCGTGACCCCCTCGATTGCGTCCTCGAGCGGGTGTGCGTAGGCGTACATCGGGTAGATGCACCACTTGTCGCCCGTGTTGTGGTGGACCGCATGGGAGATGCGGTACAGGACCGGGTCACGCAGGTTCAAGTTCGGCGACGCCATGTCGATCTTGGCCCGCAACACCTTGGCTCCGTCCGGGAACTCGCCGGCTCGCATGCGGGCGAACAGGTCGAGGTTTTCCGCGACGGATCGATCCCGGTACGGGCTGTTCTGACCGGGTTCCGTCAGGGTCCCGCGGGTCTCGCGCAGCTGGTCTGCAGTCAGGTCGTCAACGTACGCCTTGCCCTTCTTGATGAGGAGGACAGCCCGCTGGTACATCTCCTCGAAGTAGTCGGACGCGAAGTACAGCCCCTCCCACTCGTAGCCGAGCCAGCGCACGTCTTCCTGAATCGCTTCGATGTACTCGCGGTCCTCTTTGACCGGATTGGTATCGTCGAAGCGCAGGTGGGTCTTGCCGCCCACCTCGTCCGCCACGTCGAAGTTGATGCAGATGGCCTTCGCGTGGCCGATGTGCAAGTAACCGTTTGGCTCTGGCGGGAACCGGGTGACGACGCGCGTCACGCGTCCGGCCTCCAGGTCCTCGCGGATGATGTCACGGATAAAATCGGAATGGTTCGCGGAACGCTCCATCGTCTCAACCTCCGCCGAAATCATACGTCCCCGTATTATACCAGAACCCGTCCGGCATCGGTGATCCAGCCGGGGGGATAGGACGTGCGAAGCGGCGCATAGAGATGGGGGAGAGTCACTGGGTGTGGTACCGATGTGGCAACCGAACGGGGGTGAGGAAGTGGCAGGGGAAGGGCGTTCGCGGTGGCCCGCCGATGGAGCGAACGGCCAAGTGACACAGCGGCGCACGGGCGAAGACCGCGATGGGTTCCAGGTGCGGTCCGGCCGCATCGGGCGCAGCGTTATGCGCAAGGATGCCGAGGAGAAGGTCACCGGCCGGGCTGAGTACACGGCCGACGTGTCTGCGTGGGGCATGCTGCACGCGGCGCTGTTGGCCAGCCCGTACGCCCACGCGCGGATTGTCTCCATCGACACACAGCGGGCGATCACGATGCCGGGCGTGCGAGCGGTCGTGACCGGTGCGGACTATCCGCAGCGAACGGGGTTGCCGATTGCAGATCGGCCGTTGCTGGCCGTGGACGTGGTCCGCTACGCGGGCGAACCGGTGGCCCTGGTGGTCGCAGACGAGCTGTACCAGGCGGAGGCGGCCCTGCGGCAGTTGGACGTGGTGTATCATCCGCTCCCTGCCCTGACCTCCCCCAGGGAGGCGTTCGCGCCGGAGGCCGTGCGCCTGCACCCAGATCTCGCAGCCTACGACGTTCAGCCGGGGGAGGAGGTCTGGCCGGTCCCGGGAACCAACATCGCGACGCACGTGCGCATCCGCAAGGGGCAACCGGAATCCGTTTGGTCGACGTGTGACGCCGTGGTGACGTGCGACGTGTCGTTCCCGCAGGCGCACCACGCGCCGATGGAGACCCACTGTGTGATTGCGAGCGTCGCGCCGGACGGGTGTGTAAACCTGGTGACAGCCACGCAGTCTCCGTACAGCGTTCCCGAGGCGATTGCGCGAACGTTTGGCTTCCGGCCGTCGGACGTCCGCGTCCGCACGCCGCTGGTCGGCGGCGCGTTCGGCGGCAAGTCCAGCGTCTACCTCGAGCCGCTCGCGGTCGCGGCGACCCTGGCCGTAGGCGGCCGCCCCGTGAAACTGCGCTGTACGAGGGAGCAAGAGATGCGCAGCATGCCTTGCCACATCGGCCTGGAGGCGAGGATACGCCTCGGAGCCCGGGCGGACGGCCGCTTTGTCGCGGTCGAGATCACCGACTGGTTTGACGGCGGCGGGTACTCAGACCGCGGCGTCATCGTCACCCGGGCGGCGGCGCAGGACTGCACGGGGCCATACCGGATTGATCACGTTCACTGCGACGCCTACTGCATGTACACGAACCACCCCCCGACGACGTCTTACCGCGGCTTTGGCCATCCCGAGCAGACGCTGGTCATGGAGCGGGCGATTGACCTGTTGGCTGAACAGTTGCGCATGGACCCGCTCGAGCTTCGCCGCCGCAACGCGGTTCGCCCCGGTGACACGACGCCCACGCAGGCGCGCTTGATGCGCAGTTCGGTGGGTGACGTGGAGGGGTGCCTGACGCGGTTGCGCAGTCTCTTGCCGTGGGACGGCCCGCCGGTGGAGGACCGCGACGGAGAGGTGATTGCGAAGGGGATTTCGTGCTTTTGGAAGACCTCTAGCACGCCGCCGGACGCGAGCTCCGGTGCGCTCGTCTACGTGAACGAGGACAGCACCGTGACGCTGCTCTCTGGGCTTGTCGAGATTGGCCAGGGGACGAAGACGACGCTCGCGCAGATGGTGGCGGAGGTGCTGGGGCTGGCGGTGGAACAGGTCCGCGTCGTGATGGAGGTCGACACTGCGGAACAACCCGAGCACTGGAAGACGGTGGCCAGCCGCGGCAGTCTGCTGGCGGGAAACGCGGCCGTTCGCGCTGCCCGCGATGCCCGTGCGCAGCTCGCCGCCACCGCGGCGGTGGTCTTCCAGTGCCGCCCCGAGGACGTGTGCATCTCGAACGGCTATGCCGGCTGCCCGTACACGTCCCGCCGAATTCCCATCGGCCAGCTCAGCCGCGGGTACACCTTCCCCGACGGCCACACGGTGGGCGGTTTTGTGGTGGGACGCGGCAGCTACACGATTGAGCGCGTCACGCTGCTCGACCCGGCGACCGGCCGGGGCGTTCCGGGGCCGGAGTGGACGGTCGCAGCGCAGGGCGTGGTGGTCGCTTTCCGACCGCGCGACTACACCTACCGGGTGCTGCGCGCCGTGACCGTGGTTGACGTCGGTCGGGTCATCTCGCCGAACCTGGCGGAAGGTCAGCTGAAAGGCGGAATGAGCATGGGCCTCAGTCTCGGCAGCCGCGAAGGGTATGTGTACGGGGCGACCGGATCGGTCGACAACAATCAGCTCCGCGTGTACCCCATCCACCGCTACGGAGATCAGCCGGAGTACCGGGTCGCCTTCCTCGAGACGCCGAACGCAGATGCCCCGTGGGGACTGCGGGGACTCGGAGAGCACGGCGTTATCGGCATGCCAGCGGCTCTGGCGAACGCGCTCTCGAATGCGCTCGGTCAACCGGTCAACTCGATGCCGATGACGCCGGAGCTGCTCTGGCGGTTGCACACGGGCGCGGAGGTGAACGACCGGTGATCCCGTTTGACTTCGAGTACCTCCCGGCGCACACCACAGCCGAGGCTGTGGCGTACTACGTGAGCCGGGCGAAAGCGGGGCAGTCGCCCCTCTACTGTGGCGGCGCGACGGAGGTGGTGACCCTTGGTCGAATCGGCCAGCTCGAGACCGGTGCGGTGATTGACATCCGACACATTCCGAGCGCGCAGGTGCTGACGCAGCGGCACGACCAGGTGGTGGCGGGTGCCGGCGTGACGCTCACGCAAATCGCCGACAGTGTGCTCATCGCGGAGACGTTCCCGCTGCTGGCGGCGAGCGCCCGCGAGATTGCGGACCGAACGGCGCGCAACCAGATCACCCTCGGAGGCAACATCTGCGGCCAGATCTTCTACCGAGAAGCGGTGTTGCCGCTGTTGGTCTGCGAGAGCGCCGTGCGCTTGGCCGGCCCGAACGGCCTGCGGGAACTTCCGATGGACCGCGTGTTCGACCAAACACTCCGCCTGCAGCCCGGCGAGTTTTTGGTTCAGACCGCGACGGACACAGTGCTGGCTGGTGCGCCGTGGGTGTATGTCAAGCGGCGGAAGATGGGGTCGGTCGGGTACCCGGTGGTGTCGGCCGCCGCCATCCGCGTCGACCGCGACATCCGGGTGGCCGTCAGCGGGGTCTACCCGTTCCCGGTGCGTGCGCTAGACCTGGAGCAGGCGCTGAACCGCCGTGAACTGCCACTGTCACGCCGCATTGAGGCAGCGGTCTCCACCATTCGGGCAGACCTCGTCCTTGACGACGTCGAAGCGGCGCGCGGGTACCGGCTGTTCGTGCTGCGCGACGTGCTGCGAGAGATTGTCGAGTCGTTGGACGCCTAACCGAGCCCGCTCGACGCAGAGATGGCGATGCACAGGAGGTGTGCGGCGTGCAGCCGGTGACGTTGACGGTGAACGGATGGGTTCGCACGGTGGTGGTCCGGGGCAGTGAGACGTTGTTGGACGTGTTGCGCGAACAGATGGGCCTGACTGGCGCGAAGCCCGGGTGTGAGAACGGAGACTGCGGGGCCTGCACGGTGCTCGTGGACGGGGTGCCGCAGAAGGCTTGCCTGCTCCTCGCAGCGATGGCAGCGGATTGCCGCGTGACGACGGTGGAAGGGCTGCCGCGGACGCAACTGCAGGCGGCGTTCATCCGGTGCAACGCGTTTCAGTGCGGCTACTGCACACCTGGTTTTCTCGTCAACGCCCATGCGCTCTTGGCGTGTGTAGCGCATCCCTCCGAGCGGCAGACGCAGGAGTGGCTGGAGTCGAACATCTGCCGGTGCACCAGTTACGAGGAGATCTGCGAGGCCGTGCGGACGGCCGCGGACGCGCGGGACAACGGGGTGGCGGGTGAGGACGAGATGCCCGGCTGACGCTCAGGTTCGGAGTCGGCCGCCTGCGTCTCGCAGCAGGTGCACCATCCGGTCGAGGATGCGGCGCGCAGACCCCGCATCAAATGCCGGCTGAGGTGCGGTGGTGCCAGGGGAAACGAGATGAGAACTTGGCCGGTACAGGAATGCCGGGACTTCCTTCGCGAGCGCGCGGACGGCGCCGCTCCACTCCGTCCGCTCTGCAGCCGTGAGGTCGTCTGTCAAGGCGCTGACCAGGCTGACGAAGTACAGACAGGTGTCGCGCATGGCGCGGTACTGGACCTGCAGTTTCGCTGCCTCGCGGCGGTAGGCGGCGGAAAAGATGTGCAGGCGGGCACCCTGGCGCATCCGGTCGAATGCCTGGGCCACCTCCTGCAGTTCACAGAGCAGGGCGTCTATCTGCTCCGTCGGGTGGCGGCCGGATTTCAGCAGGTCCTGGTCGAGCGCGTCGGCGACCCGCGTGGCGGTCTGTGCGAACGTCCCGACGAGACGCTGCAAGGCCTGCTCGGCTTTGTGCAAGTCGTTCGGCGGGAACACCAACACCGTGAGCAGGACGGCCACAACGGCACCGATTACGGTGTCCTTCGCGCGGTCCCACGCGTATCCCGCACTCTGATGCTCGAAGTAGAGGACGAAGAGGAGGCTGAGTGCAACCTGATGGATGAGCAGGTCGTTGGCCCGAAAGAGTTTTAGTACGGCCGTGACGACCAACAGTACCAAACCGAGCGACCAGGCGGCCACCGGAACCTGCTTGGCGACAAGACCCATGATGAGGACGCCGAGGACCGTTCCCGCGGTCCGATACGCAGCAAAACGGAGCGACTGGCCGACCGTCGCCTGGAGGCAGAGGATGAGCGTGAGCGGTGCGAGATACGGGTGGCGCGACCCGGTCCAGCGCGCCAACTCCCACACCAGGGCAGAGCCGAAGGCCGCCTTCCAAACCGCGCCCGTCGACGACAAGAGGACGCCGCGTGCGCGCCTTGGCGGGCGGAGTAGTGTCGTGATGTGTTGTCCTTCCGCCAATGCCGTCACCTGCCTTTGGAGCTTCCGTAGTTCCGTCGACAGTGTGCCCAGGTCGGCGGGCGGACATGACATCGGCTTGCAGAGGGCCGGACGACGTGTTACGATGCGAATGCGAACATGTGTTCGGATTTGTGGAGGCTGACGTGCAACCGAGGGGGGGAATGGCGGCGTGACGAGGCTGAAGGCGCCACAGTACGAGGGTGTACAGGCACAGACCGTGATGAACCGCGTGGCGGACCAGGTGATGCCGTTCGATTGGTCCATCAACCCGTACCGCGGCTGTACGCACGGCTGCAGTTTCTGCTACGCTCGCAACACCCACACGTTCCTCGGCCAGGCAGCCGACGACTCGTTTCGAACGCAGATCTTCGTCAAAGAGAACGCTCCGGAGGCGTTGGAACGGCAGTTGTACCGGTTGGCGAAGCGGTATGCCTATGACCTGGACGCGCTCTGGAACAGCTTGGGTGTCGTTCAGATAGGCACCGCGACCGACCCATACCAGCCCATCGAGGCGAAGAGGCGGCTCACGCGCCGCTGCCTAGAGGTGTTGCGACAGTTTCAAGCGCCCGTCATGGTCACCACGCGTTCACCGCTGGTGCTACGCGATGTCGACTTGTTGGTGCAGATGAACGTTCGGGCGGTTTGTGTCAGTGTGCACACGCTCGACAGCGCTGTGTGGCGCGGATTGGAACCCAGCACCCCCCATCCGCACAAGCGTTTGGATGCGGTGAGGGCGTTACGGGCGGCCGGTATCCGCGCGGGTATTCTGCTCGCGCCGGTCATTCCGTACATTTCGGATGGCATCGAGCAGCTGGATGAGGTCCTCTGTGCGGCGCAGGTGGCCGGGGCGGCGTTCGCTTCACCCTCGGTGTTGCGCCTTGGCCCAGAGGTTCGGAGCTGGTTTTTCAGCGTTGTGGGTCAAGTGTTTCCAAGTCGTTTGGAACCGCTGCAGCGGATGTATGTGCGACCGTACGCCCCTGCCTGGTACCAGGACCAAATCCGCCGGACGGTTGGTTTTTTGAAACGTCGGCGCGGCTGGGTCACGTCAGAGCGGATGGAATCTGCACAGGTACCGGCACGGACGCCGGACCCGCCACCGGGAATTCAGTTGCCGTTACAGCTGGACGTGCAGGAAAGATGGTGAGTTGCCACCGCGAAGCGGGTCGGCCGGGTGGCGCGGCTGGGGGCGGTCAACCAGGCCATACCGCGTGTACCTCGTGTCGAAACAAGGCAGGTCTTGTCTATAAATTTTAAGACGATTCGGAAGGTAATGGGGCTTTGTTGGGAGAACCTCATCAGGGCGTACGTGCCACAGATTCACAGGAGAACATGTGGAGGAGGTCGACCAGTGAAGCAATCATCCCCGATTCGCTCTGTCTCCAAGGCGTTCGCCGCATTCGCCGTGATGAGCGCACCGCTGTGGTTCGCTTCGGCATCGGCGTCGGCAGACACTTCGTCGCTGGTGGATGTGCCGCAGGGGGTCGGTTCACAGGTCTTGCAGCAATCGTCTGTCTTTGGAAACACCCCGGCAGACACGCCCGTCACGGTGAGCATCATCCTCCGGGCACAACACGAAGACCAGCTCCAGCAGTTGATTCAGTCGCAGTCGACGCCCGGCTCGCCCAACTTTCGCCGATTCCTTTCGGTCAAGCAGTTCGCCGAACAGTTCGGCCAGCCAACGGCCGTCATCCAGGCCATCACCGCGTATCTCGCGCATTTCGGCATCCAGACTTCCGTGTATCCGGACAACCTGGCCATCACCGCGGATGGGACGGCAGGGCAGTTTGACCAGGCGTTCGATGTCATCCTGCAAGACATGTCCTACCACGGAAAAACATTCCACGGCGCCCGGGAGCCGAAGTTACCCGGTCCCCTTGCCGGCCCCATTCTGGCGGTCCTCGGCTTGACGAACTACGGGAATTTCGCGAGCCACGCGGTGAAACAGGTGGTTCCAACGCAATCGGGGCCACAGAGCTCGGCGGCGGAGCCGCACGGTTTGTTGCCCTCGGATTTAGAAAAACGGTACGATGTGGCGCCGCTCATCGCCGAGGGCGACTTGGGTCAGGGTCAAACCATCGGCATCGTGACGCTGGCGGCGTTGAACGTGCCAGACGCCTACACGTACTGGCAGGACATCGGGGTGGACGGGGGCGCCAATCGCATCACGGTGACCAACGTGGACGGTGGTCCAGGTGCGCCTTCCCTGGATACTGGGTCGGATGAGACGGCCCTCGACGTGGAGCAGTCTGGCGCGATTGCACCGCGGGCGCACATCATCGTGTACCAAGCGCCGAATACCGATTATGGGTTCGCCGACGCGTTCTTCACGGCCGTCAACCAGAACCAGGCGGGTTCTATCTCCGCAAGTTGGGGGATGAGCGAAGACGCGGTCAACTACATCGTCGCGACGGGCCAAGAGTCGGTGAACTATTCGCAGGTCTTTAACGAGATTGCGGAACAGGCGGCGGCCCAGGGCATCTCGATGTTTGCCGCCGCCGGTGACGCGGGCGCATACGATGCTTCCAGGGATCTCGGGACCACGGACCTCTCGGTCGACACTCCCGCGGACAGCCCGTATTTCACGGCTGCGGGAGGCACCACGCTGCCAGGGACGCAGAATTACGGGTCGCTCGGCGTCGTCACCGTACCGGCAGAGCGCGCCTGGGGCTGGGATTACCTGTGGCCCGTTCTCGAGAACGCGTACGGCGTGGATGAGGCGACGGCAGCGGAGAGCTTTGTGGCGGGCGGCGGCGGCGGTTACAGCGCCATCTACGGCACGCCCTGGTATCAGCAAGGCGTCCCTGGGGTCAACCGGTATTCCGCTGTCGACTGGCTGACACCAACCCAAAACAACACTGCGTGGACCTTCCACAGCAATCCGCCGATTGTGCAGGGCACGGGCAGCGGCCGGAACGTACCAGACCTCTCCATGGACGCAGATCCGCAGACGGGGTACGCAGTGTACTCTCAGCTGTTTGGCGGCGGGGGGTGGAGCCAGTACGGTGGGACGAGTTTCGTCGCCCCGCAGCTGGCTGGCATCACAGCGCTCATCAACGAATACGCCGGTCAACGCGTCGGATTCTGGAACGGGCAGATCTATCGGTTCGCAACCAGCGCGCACTCGCCGTTTACACCGCTGAATGCGACGGGCTCTTCGAACGACAACGAGTTCTACACCGGTACGGCCGGCACGGTGTACAACCCGGCCACCGGTCTCGGGACGCCGGATGTCTACGCCTTGGCGCAAGCCTTCAAAGGCACGGCTGGAGGACCGCACACGGGCCACTGAGCCACGGATGAGGCTGGGTGTGAATACGCTGGTGGAACAGTATCGAAAACTGGAGCGGACAGGGCTGCCCTGTCCGCTCTGCATGGTTGGAACCGGCCACGCCCCGTGTGCGGTGCAACAACCACACCTCCCCCGCATACTGTACCGAGACGGGCCAACCACGCGCAGCGTGCAGAGGGCGGGTGAGACGATGCTCTTGGTGGTCACCGGACGACGTCCGGAACTCGCAGGCCACGAGCGCCGGAACCAGACATTTCGTTGGTTGGCAGCGTTCGCGCTGTTGCGAGGCTTGGACTGTGTCGTCGTCTCGCCCGCGAACGTCCGATATCAAAGGGGCGTGCCGTGGCGGGTCTTCGGGTGGCAACTCAACTGCGCCGACGGTGAGTGGGAGCGTGTCGCCATCACCCTTCAACAACCCGTTTGGCTCGACCTGATGTACCTCGAAGACATCGCCCGTCAGCGCACCGCATACCGCCGCTTGCAGCAACAGACGGCGCTGGCGGGTCAGCCGTACGTGAATCCGCCACTGCCAGGCAAGGACGAACTGTACCGTCTGTTGTCAGGTCGCTCGATAGCCCCCGCTTGCATCCCGGAGACGCAGCGAGTCGACAGCGTCCAGCCCATCTGGTCCCTCCTTGCCGACCACGGCGTCGTCTGGTTGAAACCGACATTCGGGTCTGGTGGGCGCAACATCGTCCGCGTGACATCGTGCGCCCCGGATGTCTATCGGGTGGAGAGCGAAATGTACCGGGGCCGTCGGTTGGACCAGATGTACAATGCAAAGCAGCTGAAGCAATTTGTCGACCAGATGATCCGCGGGCGACCGTACCTGGCGCAGGAGCCCCTGTGGCTTCTGACCACGGACCGCGGACAGCCGGTGGACCTACGCGTCACAGTGCAGCGCGACGGCGCTGGCGCGTGGCGCGTGACGGCGACCACTGTGCGCATCGGCCGCGAGGGGTCGCTGCTCACGAATGCACACGCCGGTGGGACCTATCTGTCCTGGGCTGCGCCCTCGGCAGAGCGAGTCCGAATGCTGAGTGGTGTGCCGCTGACCGACCAGGAGGTCCGCCGCGCGGAACGGAGCGCGATACGAGCGGCGGGTGCCCTCGAGGCGCACTTCCCGCTGCTCGGGTTTCTCGGCATGGATGTCACCCCGACCAGGGAATGCTGTTTCGTGTACGATTTCAACACCAAGCCCGGACGGGATATCCTGTCTGACGCAGAGTTGTCCCTCATGATGGCCCGTCACGCGGCCTTTGCCGCACACTTGCAAAAAACGGCGTACGGCTCGCAGAGCGAGGCTTGATCTGTCTACGCACCGCGGACCCAGCGACCGCCGCGGCAGGCAGCGGGGCGTCCGCTTGATTCCGCCGACAAACGACGCGACCTGTCGACGAAATCGACCCTCGTCCGCGGCGAATCTGTCCATTTCTCCCGCGTCGTTCTACAATGTGAGTGGTGAGCGTGCTGTACGCATCGGCATGAGTGCCCGGATAGCGTCCGGCCGCCGCCATCATGCATCTGGTAGAGCTCCTGTGCCAGAAAGGAGATGCACATGCCCAAACGCAGTGATCAGCTTTTTCAATACCTGGTCGATATCACGGACAACGTCCACCGGGCCGCGCTGTTGTTCGAGGACAACCTGGATCACCTGTCGCATCCGGAGGCTGTCGCCGCGAAGATCAAAGACCACGAGCTGCGCGGAGACACGTTGACCGCGGAACTCATCACCTTGCTCAACGCGACCTACATCACGCCGCTCGAGCGCGAGGATTTTTTGGAGTTGGCGATTAAACTGGACGACATCGTCGACGGTCTCGAGGCGTGCTCGGTGCGGTTCGACCTGTACCAGGTACACTCGGCGCCGCCGACGATGCGGGAACTGACCCGTACGATTACGGAGAGCACAGCGGAGCTGGTCGCCGCCATCGGGAAGTTACGTACCCGCAAGTTGACGGAGATTCACCAGCACTGCGAGAAGATCAACCAACTGGAGAAGGCGGGCGACGCGGTGCTCCGCAACGCGATGCGCATCCTCTTCCAAGCCACCAATGACGCCATCGAGATCATCAAGTACAAGGAGCTGTACGAGATCCTCGAGAGCATCACCGACAAATGTGAAGATGTCGCGGATGTGCTGGAGTCCGTGATTGTCAAAAACAGCTGAGGCGGTGTTCCATGACAGCTCTGATTGTCGTAGTGGTCATCCTGGCCCTGTCGTTTGATTTCACCAACGGATTTCACGATACGGCGAATGCGATTGCCACGACGGTCTCGACCCGCGCGTTGTCGCCCCGGAAGGCTGTGGTCCTGGCTGGGGTGCTGAATTTTGTCGGCGCCCTCGCGTTTTCCGGCGTAGCCAAGACCATCGGCGGAAAAGTGGCAGATCCCCTGAAGATTCAACACGGCATGTGGGTCGTCCTCGCGGCGCTCGTGGCGGCCATCGGCTGGAACCTCCTCACCTGGTACTTCGGCATCCCGAGTTCGTCGTCGCACGCGCTCATCGGCGGCCTCGCCGGCGCTGTGGTTGGGGCGGCGGGATTCGGCGGGATCAACGCGAGCGGGTTCGCCAGCATCATTCAAGCGCTCGTCATCTCGCCCATCAGCGCACTCATCATCGGATACATACTGATGACCATCCTGAAGTGGCTGTTCGCAAACACGTCACCGCACAAGGTGAACCGGGGTTTCCGATTTTTGCAGATGTTTTCCGCCGCCTTCCAGTCGTTCACCCACGGGACGAACGACGCGCAGAAGACGATGGGGGTCATCACGTTCGCCCTGATAGCGGGCGGCTTTCAAACGCAGCTGGTGATCCCGCTGTGGGTCAAAGTGCTGTGCGCCATCGCCATGGGCTGCGGCACGGCCACGGGCGGGTGGCGCATCATCCGAACGGTCGGCTCCAAAATCATCAAGCTCGAGCCTATCAACGGTTTCGCTTCGGACCTGACCTCGGCCACCGTCATTCTGACGGCGACCTTGCTGCACGAACCGGTCAGTTCGACGCACGTCATCTCGTCCGCCATCATGGGGACGGGGGCCGCGAAGCGCTTTCGGCAGGTCAACTGGGGGGTTGCGGGGAATATCGTCATCGCGTGGGTGATCACCATCCCCATCGCAGGTTGTTTGGCGTTTCTCATCATGCGCCTGCTGTTGCTGTTTCTCCGCTGACGGCAGGGTGAACGGACGGCCAGCGCGGCTTTGCGCTGGGGAAGGGGGAACGATGGCGTGGCCACGGGACTGTCGTACTTTTCACTTCGAACCTCGCTGATGAGTGGGCCCGGCGCGAGCGCGCAGTTGCCGGCGACCGTGACCGGTCTTTGCGCAAAGCGACCGTTGCTCATCACCGACGCTGGGCTGCGGCGGGCGGGGGTGGTGGAGCGGATTGAGCGCCTGTTTGCAGAGAGCCCCGTACGACTGGCGGGGGTGTTCGACCGCGTGGCGCAAGATGCGCGAGCCACACTCGTCAACGAGGCGGCAGCGGCCTATGCCGAGCTCGGTGCCGACAGCCTCGTGGCGCTCGGCGGTGGCAGCGTGCTCGACACGGCGAAGGGCGTCAAGTGGATGATCAGCAAGGGTTTGCGCGACATCCGCGAGGGCCTCGGCGGCCGGTTGGTGGAACGCTGGCCCGCGGCGCAGCCGATGTCCGTCCCTCACGTGGCGCTTCCGACGACGGCTGGCACGGGTGCAGAGGTCTCTCCGATTGCCGTCATCTACCACGAAGCCGCGGGCGTCAAAGTGAACATCCTGCACCCGTACATCAACGCGGACGTAGCCATTCTCGATCCGTTCCTGACGACGGGACTGCCGCCCTTCATCACCGCGTTCACCGGGTTTGACGCGCTCACGCACGCGGTTGAGGCGTACTTCTCACCGCGAAGCAACCCCATCACCGACGGCCTCGCGCTTCACGCCGTCCGCTTGATTGTCGAAAACCTGCCGCTGGCTGTGCATCACGGCGGCAATGTCGCAGCGCGCGAGCAGATGCTGCTGGCGAGCACGATGGCCATCACGGCGTTCAGCGGGTCACTGCACGCCATACCCGTCCACAACCTGGCGCACGTGTTTGGCGCACAGTTCGGCATTCCGCACGGTCTGGCGAACGCGGTTCTGTTGCCGGCCGTCATGCGCGCGATGCCGGAGTTTTACACCTCGCGCGCGGCTCAGTTCGCCGAGGCGGTCGGAGCGCCCGGGCGGTCCGGGGGGCTTGAAGGCCTCATCTCGCTGCTGGAAAGGTTGCGAGCCGACGTTGGATTGCCGCAGACGTTTCACGCTTTCACGATGGACCCGGAGGTCCTGGCGAAGATGGTGCCGCTTGTTCACCAGGACCCCGCTGGGGCGGCCCTACGGTTGCCGGAAGCCGTCGTTGAACAGGTGACGCGCGCGGTCTGCTGAACCGGCGCGGGATGGCGTGGGTCAGGACCCATACCGTTTCGCCGGTCGCTCCATACACTCTGGTTGTGCATGCCAGCCCCCAACGCAGCGCCCTTGGCGTCCCGGTGGGGGCTCATCAACCGAGGTGGAGTGATCTGGCGTGAACCATCCCCGTATCCTCAACATTCCGGTGGTGGCCGTCACCGGCAGCGCAGGCAAGACCACCACGAAGGAGATGATCTCCTCCATCCTGCGCACGCGTTGGCCGGTGTTCAGCACACCGGGCAACCTGAACTTCTTCAACCACACCGCCCAATACGTCAAACAGATTCACAAAGGCCACCGCGCGGCCGTCCTCGAGTACGGGCTTTCGGGCCCCGGTCACATCCGCCGGCACTGCCTCATCCTGCAACCGAGCATCGGCGTCATCACGAACGTCGGCACGGCCCATATCGGCCACTTCGGCGGCGACGTCCGGCGTCTGGCGTTCGCGAAATCGGAACTGATCCGCTACATGAAACCGACTGGGATTGCGTTTGTCAATCGGGATGACCAGAATACGAAGCACCTTCGTTTCGGCAGATTCCGGGGCCGGATCTTCACGGTCGGGATAACGCGCGAAGCGGACTACCGAGCAACCAAGATCCGTTTTGTCCGCGGCGGAATGGTGTTTCGGGTCAAACTGCACGGCCAGGAACACACCTTCTTCATCCCCATCTACGGGCGCCATCACGTGTACAACGCGCTGTTTGCGATTGGTGTGGCGGACCAGCTGGGGTTCCGGCCGGCGCAGATGAAGCTCGGCCTCCGCCGCTACAAGCGACTCGGGCGGCGGTTGACGTTCTATCAGCTGGGACGCGGCGTGCAGTTGATTGACGATTCGTTCAGCGCCAACCCCAATGCAGTCAAGGCGGCGATTGACGTCCTGCAGGCCGTGGGGACAGGGACCAAGGCCGCCGTGTTGGGCAGCATGCTGGAAATGGGCAAACTCACGGTCTCCGGGCACCGCGGCGTGGGGCGCTACGCGGCGACGCACGGCGTGCAGTACCTGTTCACCTATGGCCAGGCGGCACGCCACATCGGAGCCGGCGCCACCGCGGCTGGGATGCCGAAGGCGCGCATTCGCCACTTTACCCGTCAGGCAGCGCTGCACCGCTTTCTCGCCGCGTGGCTCAGGCCGAATCAGACGTTGTTGGTCAAGGGATCGCACGCGATGGGGATGTGGCGGACAGCCGATTTCCTGCGCCGGACCACCAAGCCGTGGCGGGTACCGATGCGCCGGACAGACCGGCGCACGAAGGCCCACTGAGGCGCGTGAACGGTCTGTCAAACCCACGTAAATCCCGTAAACGGAGGCCCGCGGCAGGTGAACCGATGCCCGCTCTACGGCTGTACGGCCGCAAGTACGCGGTTCAGTGAAGACTCCCTATGCTATCATCGTAGACAAGAATGACAGCGAGGGACGGCGGATGGGCGTTGACGGCCGACGCGTCTGGGAACGGCCCATCCGCTCTGCGATGGGGGCGGATTGCCATGATGTCCGAGCCAGCGGCGGATAGAGAGTGGCTGCGGCGCGCCTGCAACCGGCTGGCCGAGCGGCACGTGGTCAAAGACATTGTGCCCGACACGGCGCGCTTCGTGTTTCTCCTCGAAAGCCCGCATGTCCAGGAGCTGAAGTACGGGGCGCCCGTGTCTGGGTCGAGCGGCGCGTCGATGAGCCGGCACTTGTTCGGCGATGCGTACGGCCGGTTGCCACTCGGCGTGATGGTGAAGAAAAACGCGGAAGAACAGCTCCACCGGCCGTCTCTCGACCGGGTCGGGCTGATGAACGTCTGTAACATCCCGATGCAGCGCACCGCCTACACGGACCCGGACCTGGTGCGGGAGCAGGCCGACGTATTGTCCCTGCTCGAGAGCTTGCGCACTTACACGGGCGGGAATCGGGTGTCGGGCGCGGCAGCGGTGCTCCAGAATGTGCTCCTCGACAGCCTTCGGCGGCGACTGCGCCGACTGTGGGACCGCAACCTGTACATCGTCCCCTGCGGTCGCTTTGCCCAGCGGTTCTTCGCGCTGGCCGAGACGGTTTCTCCGAACTGGCGGGTGATGGAGGGGGTGCCACACCCCTCGTACAACAACTGGAGCAAGCCACAGTACGCACCGGCCGTGGCGGCGCTGGTCGAGGCGTTCAAGCGGGAACGCCCGCAGACCGTACCAGAGGGGCCAACGCCTTGACAGCCTGGCACCCCAAGTCGTACACGGATTCGCGATGTATCGACACTTCGCGAACTTCACCCGGGGACTTGTTGCCCGCGGGTACGCCGACGGCCGACCTGCGGAAGATCATCGGTGGGAACTGGCTGCGCGTCTTTGCCGAAGTCTGCGGGTGACGGTGCACCGATGCCTGTCCTGCGCGCGACAGACAAGCCCAGTGACAGAACGGGTAGCGCCACAAGAACTGTAAAGGGATAGGGACAGGAGGACGGGTGATGCGGGTACTGGGAAAGCAGGATGTGCGCGTGCTGTTGCCGATGGAGGCCTGTATCGAGGTGATGGATGCGGTCCTGCGGGACCTGGCCGAGGGGCGGACGGTGCAACCGCTGCGCAGCGTCCTGCCGCTGCAGGGCGACCGTGCGTTCGCCCTGATGCCGGGATGGCTTCCGGGTGCAGGGACGGTCGGCGCAAAGTTGCTGGCGATTGTGCCGGGGAACCACGCTCGGGGCCTCTCGTCGCACCAGGGCGTGGTCGTCCTGTTCGACGCAGTCGACGGTCGTCCCGTCGCGCTGCTCGACGCGTCGTCCATCACCGCCATCCGCACGGCGGCGGTGAGCGCGGTCGCGACGCGCGCGCTCGCGCGGGCGGACGCCCACACCCTGGCGATTCTCGGCACGGGTGAGCAAGCCCGAACGCACCTGCAGGCGATGCTGTGCGTGCGCCCCTTGGACACCGTCCGCGTGTGGGGCCGCACCCCGGTACACGCCGAAGCGTTTGTGCAGGAGATGGCAAGGGCGACCTCTGTGGGCATCGACCTCTGCCCGTCCGTGGAGGCCTGCGTCGCTGGCGCGGACATCATCTGTACCGTGACGGCCGCGGCAGAACCGGTCCTGTCTGCCGACTGGGTCCAAGCGGGGGCACACATCAACGCCGTCGGAGCCTGCCGCCCGCACGAGCGCGAACTCGACACGGCGTTGGTGCAGCAATCGGCGCTCTTCGTCGACCGCGCGGAGTCGGCTCGGAGTGAGGCGGGGGATTTCCTGATTCCCCTCCACGAAGGCGCCATCGGGGCGGATCATATCCGCGCCGAATTGGGCGAGGTTTTGACAGGGATGGCTGGCGGACGGACGAATGGGGCCGAGGTCACCGTCTTCAAGTCGCTGGGACTCGCCGTCGAGGACCTGGCAGCGGCCGCGTACATCTTTCGCGAGGCCGAGCGTCGAGGACAGGGTGTGACGGTCGAACTCTGAGGGGGGAGTCGCGTGGCGACGTATGTCCACGAGGGCCGCTGGAACCTGTATGTCTCCGGCATCTACGAAGGGTACCTGGAATTCGGCGAAGATACGCTGCGCTTTGCCCGTATCGAGCCGCGACAGCGCACGCAGCTGCAGCCGAATACATTTCACGAGGCCAGCCGCTATCACCTACCGCTCGGGCGCATCTGCGAGGCGGCCGCCGACTTCGCCGGTGCCGACTGGACGGGCGACGAGGTGCGGCTGCGAAACGGAGACGTGTACCAGCGACATGTGCAGTACCGGGCCGTTCTCGACGGTGTGGAGGAGGTCTCCCAGGTGTTCGCGCGCCGCAACGACACTGCGGTTGACGTGGTCACCGTGGGCGGCCGCATCGTCGCGTTCGTCTGTCCGCACCGATACGGGATGGAGGTCCTGGTGCGCCCGGGATGGGAGCGCCTGACGCCGCTGGTCGTGTACGAAGATCCGCGCCTGTCCCAGCCTCTCTACGGCCAGAACGACCTCGGCACGTTCCTGGTGCCGATGAGAGACGGTGTGCGGCTCGCCACGGACGTCATTCTGCCGGAGGGCATCGAACCGGGGGCACGCGTGCCGACGATTCTGGTCCGCACTTGCTACGACCGCAACGGCAAGAAACACGCCTGGAGCCGCTATGCCAACCGCGGCTACGCCGTCGTGTGTCAGGATGTCCGCGGCCGTGCCGACTCAGAAGGGGATTTGGTACCGTTTTTCTACGAACGGGAGGACAGCGCGGACACCCTCGACTGGATTGTCGCGCAACCGTGGTGCGACGGGAACGTCGGTATGTGGGGGGCCTCCTACCTCGGCTACGTGGTCGTGGCAGCGGCGACGAGCGGACACCCGAACCTGAAGGCGGTGGTGGACGAGGTCAACGTCGGCTCTCCGTTCGTGGATACCGTTCGTCGCGGCGGGACGGTGTGCTCGTGGCCGCTGTTGTGTTGGACACTCGCCCAGTCAGTCGGCAACCGAACGGACTTCGACGTGTTCGCAGGACGCACAGTGAACCCGGAGCAGGTGGTGGATACCCGGCCCATCCGAGAGATTCCGCAGAAGACCATCGGCAAGGCGTCGGGTCCATGGGACCTGTGGGCCGAGCACCCGGACTACGACGATTTCTGGTGCCAGTGCACCTTCTCCGAGCGGGGAGACCAGGTCCGCGTCCCGATGTTCGTCATCTCAGGGTGGTACGACGGGGACAGTGCGGGGGTGTCCGAGGCCTGGCGGATGCTGACGGAACACGACGTACCTAACCGCAAAATCTGGCTTGGTCCGTGGGAGCACAACCCGAACCGCGCGCGCGACCTCGGGGGGCAGCACTTTGGCAACGACGCCGTGGTGTACGATTACGACGTGCAGGTGTTGCGCTGGTTTGACCGGTTCTTGAAGGGGATGGCGAACGGGATCGATAAAGAGCCGCGGGCAACCTACTACGTCGTCGGGGAAAATCGCTGGCACACGTCCAGCGACTGGACGCCGACCGAAGCGACCGTGACACCGTTTTACCTGTGCAGCGGCGGTCGTGCCAACTCCCGGAATGGCGACGGCGCGCTCGTGCCGCCCGAGGCTCTGCCGTGGCTGGCTGAAGCCGAGCGGATAGCCGGTCAGTGCGGCGTGGAAGGTGCGTTCGAATTCGAACCGGCGGAGGGCAACAGCCCGTCCTCCGCGCCAACCGAATGCCGAGCCGAATCGGACACCTACCTGTACGACCCTCGCCATCCGTTCACCGACAGCGGTGAGCGGGAGCCGGAGGTCCTCGACCACCATGAGCTGCGCAGCGACATCCTTGTCTATACGAGCCCGCCGCTCGGCCGTCCGCTCCTCGTTGCGGGCGAGCTCTCGGCTGTCGTGTACGCTGCGAGTTCGGCGGTGGACACCGACTGGGTGGTCACCTTGACCGACGTGGACGAGCGCGGTCACTCGGTGCGCCTCTCCAGTTACATCGTTCGCGCGAAGTACCGCCGGGGTGTGCACCGTCCGCAGCTGCTGACGCCTTGGGCCGTCGAACGGTATAACATCTTCCTACCGAACCTCGCGCACACCTTTGCGCCGGGGCACCGCATCCGATTGACCATCACGTCGTCCTGCAAGTTCATCGCGTTTCCCAACAGCAACACGGGATTGAACCCGTACCTGGACCCGGAGCCGGTCTCTGCCCTGCAGACGGTGTACCACTCGAAGGCCTACCCCAGCTGTGTGTACCTGCCCGTCCTCTTGCGGGACATCGCCAAGGAAAGATGACGTCTGCGGATGGCGGCCTCTGTATGCCTCGCCCGCCGTACCGCCGCAGACGGTCACGCGCGCCAGACCTGCGCCACCAACTCGTAGGAACGAATCCGGTCTTCGGGATGATACACGTCGGTGTGGACCATCAGCTCGTCAGCTCCGGTCTGATCTAAAAACGCTTGCAACCCGGCGCGCACCGTCTCTGGTCCGCCGATGATGGACGCCTGCAAGCGCGCCTCGACCGCCGCCCGTTCCCGCTCGCTCCACAGCCCGTCCATGCGTTCAACCGGGGGCATGGCCTGGCTGCGGTTGGCGTCGCCCCGGATGAGGTGGAGAAACTTCTGCTGTGCCGTGGTCGACAGGTAGCGTGCCCGTTCGTCGCTGTCGGCGGCAATCACGTTGACACCCACCATCGCGTACGGTCGGTCCAACTCAGCCGACGGCTGAAAACTGCTGCGGTAGGTGTCGAGGGCAATCGCCAAATTTTCGGCTGCAAACTGGCCAGCGAAGGCGAACGGCAGCCCCAGACGCCCGGCCAGGTGGGCGCTGAAGTCGCTTGAGCCGAGCAGCCAAATCGGGATCTGCAGGCCGTGGCCCGGGACCGCTCGGATGAACTGACCATCGCTCGCCAAACCCAGGTAGGACCGCAACTCGGCCAAACGCTCCGGGAACGCTTCCGCCGACTGCAACGGGTCGGTCCGGATGGCGCGGACCGTCACCTGGTCAGTGCCCGGCGCGCGGCCGATGCCGAGATCAATCCGCCCCGGATACATCGACTCGAGGGTTCCGAACTGTTCGGCGATGACGAGCGGCGCGTGATTCGGCAGCATCACGCCGCCGGACCCAACGCGGATGGTCGAGGTGTGCGCCGCGAGGTAGCCGATGACCACCGCGGTGGCGGAACTGGCGATACCGGCCATGTTGTGATGCTCCGCCACCCAGTAGCGATGAAAGCCGAGCGCTTCCGCCCGTTGGGCCAGCGCCCGGCTGCGCGCAAACGCCTCGGCGGCGGTGCTTCCTTGTGCGATGGGAACGAGGTCAAGCACCGAGAGGGGTGTTTCGCGCAACAGGCGACGGCCCGGCCATCGGCCGTCACCTGCGTCACCGGGTGCAGGCCGGGCGGCCGAGTGCTGTGTATCCGTTGTCGCGTTGGATGGTTGTCGATGGTGTTCCACGGAAGATCATCCTCCCTGTCCAGCGGCACGGGGGTTTGAGCGGCCCCGCCGCTCCCTACAGAGATAGCATGACCCATCGGCGTCAGGGGATCAAGCTGAGTGAGACCGAGCGGGCATCGAGCATCTGGCCGCAACGGCCGGGCGGAGAGACCATGGCGCAAACTCGGCCCCCGTTCCGCGCGTTCAATGGAGTATACTCGGGCTAGCGGAAGCGGCGGAGAGCGCCGAAAGGCGCGTCTCCGGCGACGTCAGAGGGGAGGCGACGGGATGTCCAGACTCGATGAAGCGCGAGAAGTGTTTGAGCATATGGAGCAGGCGTGGGTGAACGGAGACCAGACGGCTTTGTTGACCATCACGACCGTCAAGGGCTCGGCGTACCGGTTGCCGGGCGCGAAGATGATGATAGGACACAGCGGCCGCATGTGGGGGACACTCAGCGGTGGTTGCCTCGAGGCCGACCTGTACGGCTGGGCGACGCAAGCCATGGATGCCGGCGCGGCACGGACGGTGGACTACGACCTGAGTGAAAACGAGCTGTGGTCGCTCGGGATTGGCTGTCGCGGGACCCTGCAGGTCGCCATCTTTCCGGTGACACCGGCCGATGTGTACTGGCAGGCGGTGCGCAACCGGATTCGCAGCGATGGCAGTTACACCCTGGTGCTGGAACTGCCGACGGGCGCTCGCTTGTTCTACGAGGGCGATACGCTGGTCGCTGGCCGAGTGGAGGAGGTGCCGGCAGAGGTGCGGGCCCAGGCGCTGGACCGGCGCGACAATCGGACGCGGGCCGAGGTGGTCGTCGCCGAGGGCCGTCGGTTCTACGTTGACACGATGCGGCCGAACGAGCATCTCATCATCTGCGGCGCCGGTCACGACGCGGTGCCGGTGGCGGCGCTGGCCCAGAAGGCGGGGTTCCGCGTGACCGTGCTCGACCCGCGGTCTGGGTACAACGGGGAAAACCGGTTCCCTCGGATGGAGCATTTGGTGGTTGATCCAGAGCAAGCAGACACCGCGCCCCTTCGCGACAGTTGGTGGTTGATTATGAACCACCTGCAGGCCCGGGACGAGCAAGCGATTGCGCTCGCGCTGCGGTGCGAGCCGAAGTATGTCGGTATCCTCGGGCCCTTGACGCGCACGCGCGAGATGCTCGACAACATCGGGGCGACGTGGACCGACGGGCCCATCCACGCGCCGATTGGCCTCGACATCGGCGCCGAGACCATCGACGAGGTCGCGGTCTCACTGGTCGCGGAGCTGCTGGCGCTGCGGACGGGCCACTCTGGACAGCCGCTGAACGGGCGGGAGAAAATCCACGGCTAAACGATACACAGGCGCCGCCCCGGTGCGGCGCCTCGTCAGTCTGGGAAGTACCTGCGGATGGTCGCCGCCAAGTCGGATTTTGCATCCTGCGTCAGGTGGAGGTTGGGAGGCTTTACTGGACTGTCTGGAATCCCGTGGCGCAGGTGGGCTGCGTACTTGGTGATGGCGATGGGTGCGGGGGCGAGGTCGTAGAGGCGGGCGAGATTGACGATACGGCGGTGCAGGCTGAGGGCGGTCGCGACGTCGCCTGCAGCAAATGCGTCGGTGAGCTGCACGAGGACGTCTCCTGCAAAGTTGGCCATGCCGGAAATCGTGCCAACGGCACCCGCCGCGAGGCCGGGCAGCAGTAGCTCCTCGTACCCGACGACGACCTGGAAGTCGGGGCGGGCGGCGAGGACGGTGTGCAGCATCTGGTGCAGGTGGCCGACGTGGTGGTCGGTAAGCTTGAGTCCGACGATGTGGGGGTGCGTCGTGGCCAGTTCGGCGACGGTCTGCGGCCGCAAGCGGTTGCCGGTCATTTCAGGGAAGTCGTAGAGGACGATGGGCCCTGCGACGGCGCGTGCCAGTTCGTCGAAGTACCCGTGGAGCTGGTCGTCCGAGAGGACGCCGAAGGACGGGGTGATGACAATCACACCCGCAGCGCCGAGGCTGAGCGCGAGGTTGGAGAAGCGGACGGTATCGGCGAGGTCGTTGCCAAAGCCGGTGCCGACCAGCAGCCGGGAACCGTACGTCGACACGAGGCCCTCCAGCAGCTGTCGGCGCTCTGCGATGGACAGCGACAGCGCCTCGCCCGTCGTCCCCATCACGACGAAGTTACGGACGCCCTGTGCCGAAAGAGCTTCGATGAGTCTGGCTGCCGTCTCGGTATCGACGCCACTCGGTGTGAGGGGCGTGACAAGGGCAGCGGATACGCCGTTCAATGATAGCAAACCCGGTCACCTCTCCCTGTTTCACGGTGCAATCCAACACCGTGGCGATGCGCGCAGTTGGATTCGAAGATCAGTATAGCGCTGGAGGGAGGAGCTGACTACCAAGGGACCCGGGCGGAAGGATGCGGAGCCGAGCCGTGACGGCCCGGCTCCGCCGTACCGGTTGTCGCGATGGGGAACGACCGGAGTCGCTGCGTTCAACGGTTGGGCAGGTACGGAATCCCGTCTGCGGCCGGCGCGGTACTCCGTCCGACCAGCCCCGCGAGGGCGAGGATGGTCAACGCATAGGGCAGCATGGCGAGCAGGTCGGTTGGCACCTGGTTGCCTTGCAGGGCGTTGCCGAGGCTGGACGCAAAGCCGAACAGCAGGGCGGCGCCGAACGACCCAAACGGCGTCCACTTGCCGAAGATCATCGCGGCGAGGGCGATGTACCCGCGGCCGTTGGTCATGTTCACGTCAAAGCTGTTGAGGATGCCAATGGAGAGGTACGCGCCGCCGACAGCGGACAAGATGCCGCCGATGATCACGCCCGTGTACCGAAGCCGCCAGACGTTGAGGCCGAGCGTATCGGCCGCCAGCGGGTTCTCTCCGACGGCGCGCATGCGCAGGCCGAGGCGCGTGTGAAACAGGAACCAGTGCGACGCGATGACCACCGCCAGCATCAGGTAGACGAGAATGCTCTGCTGGTGGAAGAACCATCCGAGGACCGGGACGTGCGCCAAAGCCGGGATGGTCACCATCGGGAGGGACGGCGTTGTGGTTGGAGTCCCGTTGTAGCCGAAGATGGTATTCAACAGGAAGGCCGTGATGCCGGCGCCGAAAAAGTTGATGGCCATGCCGAGGACGACCTGGTCTGCGGCGATGCGGATAGCTGCCCAGGCGAACACCCAGGACACCAGTCCGCCGGCTGCCATGGCTGCCAGCAGACCCAGCCAGGCACTGCCGGTCCAATGCGAACAGGCGACTGCGAAGAACGCGCCCACCAGCATAATCCCTTCCATCGCGATGTTCACGACCCCGGTCCGTTCCGAGAACGTGCCGCCGATGGCGGGGAATGCGAGCGGGACGGCGAGAGAGAGCGTTCCGGCCCAGAGTTGGGGGTTTGCCAGTACGGTCATGCGAGCGTGCCTCCTTCATCAGCTGGATGCGATCTGCGTCCGGGACTGCGCCTGCGGGCCCATGCGCGAAGGACGGGAATCAGGCGCTCCGCCGCGACGAAGAAGATGATGAGCCCGGTCAGCACGTCGGTCAAACTGGCCGGCACGCCGGAAACCTGCTGCATGTTCTGTCCGCCCGTATTGAGGGCGGCGAAGAAGATGCCGGACAGGATGCATCCGAACGGGTTGTTGCGGGCGAGCAGCGACACCACAATCGCCGTGTACCCGTACTGGGAGGCGAAGCTGTCGTTCAGCTGGTGCTGCACGCCGAGCATCTGAACCCCGCCGGCGAGGCCGGCGAAGACCCCGGAGATGCCGAGGGTCAAGACGGTGTAGAGCGGAACGCGGATGCCGGCGTAGCGCGAGGCGCGTTGGTTGAACCCGACGGCCCGAACCTGGAAGCCGAAGGTCGTCTTCTGCAACAGAATCCACACCACGACGGCGGCTGCGAGGGCAATCCACAGCCCGACGGACAGCTGGGCCTGCTGAAACACGTTCAGCGGCAAAAACGTCGCCAACTGCGTGTTGCCGGCAATCGGGGGGGAAACCGGGAACGACCCAGGTTGCCGCATCGGTGCGTTTTGCTCCTCAATCATGTACTCGACGAGAAAGATGCCGATGTAACTCATCATCATCGTGGTGATCACTTCGTGCGCGCCGAGGTACGCTTTCGTCAGGCCCGGGACGATGCCACCCCAGATGCCGCCGGCGAGCATGCCGCCGAGCAGCGCCAACAGGATGTGCGGGAGGCCGGGCAGGTGGGTGAAGTGGTAGCCAATCCAGACTGAGACCATGGCGCCAACCCAGTACTGCCCATCTGCGCCAATGTTGAAGAGCCCGGCCCGAAACGCGATGGCGATGCCGAGGCCGATGAGGATGAGCGGCGTGGCACCGCTCAATGTGGTGCCAAGGTTGTACAGGTTGCCGAATGCACCGGAGATAAGCGACCCGTACACAACCAGCGGGTTGTACCCGATGGCGGCGACGACGATACCGCCAATCACGATAGCGAACAGCGACGCAAGCAGCGGCATGCCGATGCTGCGCAGCGCGTTGCGCCAAAACTTGTTCACGTGTTGAACACCTCCTCGGACCCGCCCGGAGCCTGCGTGCCGGTCATCAACAGGCCAATCTGCTCGCGGGTCGCGGTTTGCGCGGACACGATGTCAACCAATCGACCGTGGTGAATCACCCCGATGCGGTCGGACAGGCTCAAAATCTCATCCAGCTCCAGCGACACGAGCAGCACCGCGGTCCCTGCGTCCCGCAATCGAATCAACTCCCGGTGAATGCCCTCGATGGCCCCGACGTCGAGCCCGCGCGTCGGCTGTGCCACAATCAGGAGCTTGGGATTGCGGGAGACCTCTCGGGCGAGAATCACCTTCTGTTGGTTGCCGCCGGAGAGTTCGCCGGCTCGCCGTTCCGGGTTGCGCGGGCGGACGTCGAAGCGCTCCATCAGTCGCTCCGTGTGACGCAGTGCCGGTAGCCGCTGCAGCCAACCCGCGCGCGAAAAGGGGCGGCGCCGGAAATCTCGCAAGATGGTGTTCTCGACCAGGTCGAACTCGAGAACCAGGCCGTCCAACTGGCGGTCCTGCGGCACGTACGACATGCCCTGCGCAATCCGCTGCGCGGGCGTCAAGTGGCTGATATCCTCGCCGTCCAGATGAATGGACCCTCGAGCCACGCGCAACAGCCCAGCCACCGCGTCCACGAGTTCGAATTGGCCGTTGCCATCAATACCCGCCAAGCCGAAGATTTCTCCCGCGTGCACGGAGAAGGAGACGCCGCGAACGCGCTCCTGTTTATCGTCGCCGACGACAGCGAGATCTCGGACGTCGAGCACTGCGCGGCCGGGACTGGCCGGCTGTTTGTCAATCCGCAGCACAACGTCGCGCCCGACCATCAGGTTGGCGAGTTCTTGTGCCGTGGCACCTGCGACCGGCACGGTCTCCACCGTCCGTCCGGCGCGCATCACGGTGACGCGGTCCGCAATCGCCCGCACTTCGTCCAACTTGTGACTGATGAACAAGACCGGGATCCCCTGGGACTTCAGGTGGCGGACGACCTCGAACAGTTCCTCCGTCTCCTGTGGCGTCAGCAGCGCCGTCGGTTCGTCCAGGATGAGCACCTTGGCTTTTCGGTAGAACGCTTTGAGGATCTCGACGCGCTGTTGCAGGCCGACCGATAGGGAACCAATCTTCGCCGTCGGATCGACAGCCAGTCGGTATTGTTCCGAGAGCGCGCGCACGCGTCGAACGGCTTCCTTGCGGTCGTACCGAATGCGGCCGGGCTCTTCACCGAGGACCACGTTGTCCGCGACCGTGAGTGCCGGGATCAGCATGAAGTGCTGGTGCACCATACCGATGCCCGCTCGGATGGCGTCCCGGGGGCTTTGAAAGTGCATCGTCTTGCCTTCCAGACGGATTTCTCCGGCGTCCGGCTGATACAAGCCGTAAATCAGCTTCATCAACGTCGACTTTCCGGCGCCGTTCTCACCCAAGATGGCATGTACCTCGCCGGCTTGCAGGGACAGGTTGACCCGGTCGTTGGCCAGTACGCCTGGAAACGCCTTGGTCACGTCTCTGACTTCCAGGAATGCTTCCATGGTCGAGCTCCCCGCCTGTCAAGTGGATTCAAACTCAAAACAAGGGGGAGGTGCGTATCGTCCGGCCAGCGGCCAGCGGATCGCAGCGCTCCCCCTTTCCGACACAGCGCGCTCTTACTGCGGCATGTTTGCGGACACCGTAATCTGCCCGCTTTGGATCTGCTGTTTCAATTGGTTGACCTGGTCCACAATCGACTGCGGGACGGCGCTGATGGGTGGCGCGATGCCGACGCCGTTGTTCGCGAGGTCAAAGTACTGCACGCCGGACTTGAAGTCTCCCGCCTGCGCCTGTTTGATGACGTCGAACGTCGCCGTGTCCACGGCCTTCAGGGCGCTCGTGACGACCGTGTTCGGCGCCAGGTAGTTTTGGTTCGCGTCCACCCCGATGGCGTAAACACCGGCTGCCTTGGCGGCATCAATCGCGCCGTTGCCCGTTCCGCCTGCGACTGGGAAGATGATATCCGCGCCCTGGGAGATTTCGCTCTGTGCCAACTGCTGACCTGCCGCCTGGTCGGTGAAGCTGTTCGCGTATTTCACGATCACGTTGACACCCGGGTCGACCTTCTTGGCGCCCTCGATGAACCCGGCGATGTACGACGTCACCGGCGGTATCTGCTGGCCTCCGACGACGCCGAGCACGTTCTGGCTGTTGATGCCCTTGATGCTCTTGTCCTTCTCCATCAACCCAGCCATCGCGCCGACCAAGTAGCCGCACTGTTCGGTCTTGAAGATAGCGGAGGCCACGTTCGGCCGGTCGGTGATAGCGTCGTCGATGATGAGGAATTTGGTGTTCGGGTACTCCTTCGCCACCTGTTCGACCGCCTGTTCCATCAGGTACCCGACGGCGATGACGAGGTTGTCGCCGTTTCTCGCGAACCGCGTGAGGTTTGGCACGTAGTCGTTCGCAGATTGCGACTGGACCACTTCGCCTTGCACGCCAAGTTGCTTTTCCGCGTTCGTCAGTCCGACGTCGGCCAGGTGGTTGAAGCTGTGGTCGTTCAAGCCGCCGGTATCCGTCACGAGTCCGACTTTGAACGTGCCCCCTTTTCCGCCCGTGGTGTTGCCGCCAGTGGCCGTTTTGCCGCCGGCTGCGTTGTTGGCGGCGCCGCACCCCGCCAGTACGGTGGACAGCGCCAGCATCGTGGTGATGCCGATTGCCCATTTCTTTGTGTTCACGTGCTTGATCCCCTCGTTTTCTGTCGGCACCTGGCCCCGTTCGTACCCGGTGCGACGGATGGTGCGCAGTTCCTCACGGGAACTGCGGATTTTGTCGAGCTTGGTCGAATGACCACGGCAAGAGAATAGCACAAAAACGGCCAACGTCACTGGATCTTCTGGAAGAGACCAGGTGATTGTGGACAAATCGTAATGTGCGCGATTCGATGGCCCGTCATGCAAGGGCCCCGAAGCACTTGGCTCAGCTGCAGCCCAATGGGTACAATTCCGGAGTGGCGGTTCGACGACACGTCGGGACGGGGGGCGAATCGATGGGCGGCGGGATGGTCGTGGTGGGCGGTGCCAATGTGGACATCAAAGGTCGGGCGCAGGCCGAATGGGTGCCGAACACCAGCAATCCGGGGGTCGTTTGGCGCGCCGATGGCGGCGTGGGCCGGAACATCGCGGAAAACTTGGCCGTTTTGGGCTGCCCGGTTCGGCTTGTGGCGCCGGTCGGCGAGGACACGTCCGGCGAGGCGATGGTGGCGCATCTGCGGTCGGTCGGCGTACAGGTGGACCACGTGTTCGCCGTGGCGGGTGCGAGGACGGGTACGTACGTCGCCTTGTTAGATCCCGCTGGCGAGATGGCCTGGGCGGTCGCAGACATGGCGATTATGGACGCTGTCGAGCCAGACCACCTGACGATGCACCGGTTGGCGTTTCAAGATGCAGCCGTCATCTGTCTGGACGCGAATCTCCCCGAACCTGCATTGACGACAGCCCTGCGTCTCGCCGCGGACGAAGCCCCAGATGCCGTGTTGATAGGGGAACCGGTGTCCGCGCCGAAGTCCCTTCGCTTCCTCCCGCACCTGCACCGGCTTCACGTCGTGACGCCGAGTCGCGATGAGCTGGCGGCGATGTCGGGGTTGCCGACGACCACCCTGCCGGAGGTCGAACGGGCGGCTGAAGCGTTGCGCGCTCGCGGCGTCGAAACCGTACTGGTGACCCTCGGCGGTGCGGGTGTCTACGTCGATTGTCCAGCCTGGAGAGGGGTTCGACCGGCGCACAGTGTTCCGGTGGTCGATGTTACAGGGGCCGGAGATGCGTTTGCGGCGGGTGTGGCCTACGGGTGCTTCGCCGGCATGTCATGGGTGGAGACGGTCGACTTTGCACAAGGTTTGGCGGCGCACATCGTGTCTTCGGAGCACTCGGTGCTGCGCGCACCGCCACCGCTCGCACTGTAAGTCGGCGATGTCCGCCGCGGCGCTCTGCAATCCGACACCCCGTGCGTGAAGCAGCGGTTTCTAGTTGAAAGGAGTGTTCGAATGGGACGAGAGGACGTGCCATCCGCGGCATGCGAGACGGAGTCTCTGCGCCGTGCCACCGCGGAGACGGTTTTGGTATACAGCGACGAAGTGGCGCAGGCGAAGCTGAAGGGTACACCCATTGTCGCACTCGAGACCACCATCATCACCCACGGGATGCCGTACCCAGCGAACGTGTCCACCGCCCGCTCGGTCGAGCGCATCATCCGGGAAGCAGGGGCGGTCCCAGCCACCATCTGCATCCGCGAGAGCCGCATCCACGTGGGGATGACCGATGCGGAGATTGAGGCATTGGCACAGACGGAAAACGTCGTCAAAGCCAGCCGCCGAGACCTGCCTGTGGTCTTGGCGTCCGGCCGAACGGCGTCCACGACGGTCGCCGCCACGATGATTGCGGCCCGCCTGGCGGGTATTCACGTGTTTGTCACCGGTGGCATCGGCGGCGTTCACCGCGGCGGCGAGCGCACCATGGACATCTCCGCCGATTTGCAGGAGTTGGCAGAAACCGACGTCATCGTGGTCTGTGCCGGAGCGAAGGCCATTCTCGACATCGGACGCACGCTCGAAGTCCTCGAGACCTACGGTGTCCCGGTGCTCGGGTATCAGACGCAGCAGTTTCCCGCGTTTTACACGCGGGACAGCGGGTACCCGGCAGCGTACCGGGTTGACTCGCCCGCTGAGGTTGCGCGCATTGCACGTGCGAAGTCGACGTTGGGGCTACGCGGCGGCGTGTTGGTGGCGAATCCCATTCCGCCGAATGCGGAGCTCCCGAAAGCGGACGTCGACCGCGCCATTGAGCGCGCGCTCCAGTTGGCGGAGACAGACGGGGTTGTTGGGAAGGACGTGACGCCGTATCTGTTGGCGGCCATGGAGCGGTTGACGGAGGGCCGGTCGCTCGAGGCGAATGTCCGGCTGATTGAAAGCAATGCAGCCCTTGGTGCAGCCATCGCCTGTGCGTACGCAGACCTCCGGCGCAGCGCCCCGTGACTGCGGCGGTGGGCTGCCGTCTTTGTGGCGGCGGCCCACCTTCTCTTCGCAGATTCCATCTTGTATTCCAATTTCAGTGGTATAATTTTCGGGAAGGCGCTTTCATATCGTTATGAGCAGACAAGGGATACGTGGAGACGCCGAAACCTGTATGTGAGAGGAGCGTTTGCCCATGTCCGTAGATGCCAATCGACTGGATACGTTGCTGAGGGAAAACCGTAAGTTTGCCCCGCCGGAGGATTTCCGGAAGAACGCGAACTTCCAAGATCCCACGGTTTACGAGCGCGCGGCCGCCGACCCGGAGGCGTACTGGGCCGAACAGGCGCAGTACTTGGACTGGTTCCAGCCGTGGGAGAAGGTGCTCGAGTGGGAGCCGCCACACGCAAAGTGGTTTGTCGGCGGAAAGTTGAATGCGGCGTACAACGCCGTCGACCGGCATCGCCAAGGCCCGCGCAAGAACAAGGCGGCCATCATCTGGGAAGGTGAACCCGGAGACAGCCGAGTGTACACCTACGATATGCTCGGGCGCGAGGTCGACAAGGCGGCCCGCATGTTGCAGCGTCTCGGCGTTCGGAAGGGGGACCGCGTGACCATCTACCTCCCGATGATCCCCGAGCTGCCCATCAGCCTGCTGGCCTGTGCCAAGATTGGCGCCATCCATTCCGTGGTGTTCGGCGGGTTCGCGGCAGGGTCGCTGCGCGACCGAATCCTCGACGCAGATTCGCGCATCCTCATCACGGCAGACGCGGGCTGGCGCCGCGGCGGATTGGTGCCGCTGAAGAAGAACGCCGACGAGGCGGTCGAGGGCACCAAGGTCGATACGGTCGTCGTGGTGCCGCGCGTCGGCGCTGCATCCGGTGCGACGATGGTCGAGGGCCGGGACCATGACTGGAACGAGCTGATGAAGCAGGCATCCGCCGCACCGCTCGCCGCCGAGCCGATGGACGCGGAGGATGTGCTCTACCTCCTGTACACCTCCGGGACGACAGGCAAACCGAAGGGCATCGTTCACACCACCGGTGGGTACATGGTCGGCGTGAACACGTCGTTGCGGAGCGTGTTCGACATCAAGGACGACGACGTGTACTTCTGCACGGCGGACATCGGCTGGGTGACGGGGCACACGTACATCGTCTACGGACCACTGTCGGCTGGGGCCACCGTCGTCATGTACGAGGGTGCACCGGACTTTCCAGACCGGGACCGGTTCTGGGACATCGTCGAGAAGTACGGCGTGACCATCTTTTACACGGCACCGACGTCCATCCGCACGTTCATGAAGTGGGGCCCGCAGTACGTGGAGAAGCACGACCTGTCGACCTTACGCCTGCTCGGCACGGTCGGAGAACCCATCAACCCGGAGGCCTGGATGTGGTATCACGTCCATGTTGGCGGCGAACGGTGCCCGATTGTCGACACCTGGTGGCAAACAGAGACCGGGTGCGCGATGATTGCGCCGCTGCCGGGGTTGACGGAAACGAAGCCGGGGTCCGCGACGCGCCCCGTTCCCGGTGTGTCGGTGGCCGTCGTGGACGAGAACGGCGCAGAAGTCGACCCGGGGCACGGCGGGTATCTGGTCATCACGAAACCGTGGCCGTCGATGCTGCGGACGGTCTGGGGAGACGACGAGCGGTTCCGAAACACGTACTTTGGCAAATTCGACGGGATCTACCTGCCTGGCGACGGCGCACATCTGGACGAGGACCACTACATCTGGATCTTGGGTCGCATTGACGACGTCATCAACGTGTCCGGCCACCGGATTGGCACGATGGAGGTTGAAAGTGCCCTGGTGGGCCACCCGTCCGTCGCCGAGGCGGCGGTCATCGGCCGTTCCCATGACGTGAAGGGGCAGGCCATCACGGCGTTCGTCACCGTGAAAGAGGGCGTACAGGCCAACGACGAGCTCGTCGCCGAGTTGAAACAACACGTCGCGAAGGAAATTGGCGCGATGGCGCGGCCGGAGGAGATCATCTTCACGGCGGAGCTCCCGAAGACACGGAGCGCCAAGATCATGCGGCGCCTGTTGCGCGACATCGCGGAGGGCAGGGTGTTGGGGGATACCACGACCCTGGCGGACCCGAACGTGGTCGAGGAGCTGAAGAAGCTGTACAAAGACTGAGGACGACATCCAACGAGGGCGGGGCTGCGGCCCCGTCCGTCTGAGTTCTCCTGGTGCATGGAGAGGGGGGATGCCGGGCAGCGGGATTGGAGAGGTTTTTTGAACCGGATGGTCGGTCGATGCAACGAGACGCTCGAGAGGCTGCCACCCGGCTTGACCGGTCCGGAGGGTGTGAGGCGAGGCGGAGACCAAAGGGTTCCGGCGCGTCTCTGTCACAGCACTCTGCGGTGGCCGAGTCGAATCGGCGGAATGGCAGGAAGGGGTTCGGTCACGATTGCGATGCGTTTGACGGATTTCCACGGGGAGGAGTCATCGTGTCAGATCAAGTGAAGATTGCGGACCCAGGGCCGCTCGGTTTGGCCGGTTTCGGCATCACGACTTGCATCCTGAGCCTCATCAATGCCCACGTCACGAGCAGCGACGCGCTCGGCGTGGTGCTCGGCCTCGCACTGGTTTACGGCGGCGCTGGCCAGCTTTTGGCGGGTATGTGGGAGTTTCGGAAAGGCAATACGTTCGGGGCGACTGCGTTCAGCTCCTACGGTGCGTTCTGGATTGCCTTCTACGTCATCATGCACGCCGGTGCCCCGAAAGCTGGATTGGGGGTATTCCTGCTGTTCTTCGGCATCTTGACGTTCTACCTCTGGTTCGGCACCTTCTACTTGAACAAGGCCTTGTTCTACGTGTTTTTGACGCTGTGGGTGGCCTTCGGGCTGCTTGCCCTCAACGGGTTTGGCCTGATGAGTTCAGACGCAGGAGGGTGGGTCGGCTTGCTGTGTGGCCTGTTGGCCCTCTACACCTCGGCAGCGACGGTCATCAACACCACCGCCGGCCACACCGTACTGCCTGTCGGCAAGCCCATGCGGCAGGCGGCGGCAGCCACGCTGCCGAGCGTGTCCGCCTGAGAGAAGGACGAGTTTTGGCTGCGGCCCGCCCCGCGGAGTCCGCGACGGCCCAACAGCAACAGGCACAGGATCTCGGTCCTGTGCCTGTTTGAGATCTCCGGAGATACGCGCAAGTGTGGTACAATCTGCCTGAATGCAGGCGTGGCTACACGCTGCAGAAGCGGACGCGGGACAGGGGGCGCGTGGCGTGCAGGTTCCGGAGGAGACCCGCCAGGTGCATGATGAAGACGTAAAGCGCACCGTACAAGCACAGTTTGGCCGAAATGCGGCGGCCTACGTGACGAGCGACCAACACGCCAATCCCGACAAGCTGGCGGAACTGGTGCGCTGGTTGGACCCACAGCCGACCTGGAGGGTGCTGGACATCGCGACCGGCGGTGGGCACGTGGTGAAAGCGGTGGCACCACGGGTGCGACACGCAGTGGCCGCCGACCTGACACCGAGCATGTTGCGCGCTGCCCGGGCGCACCTGGACCGCGACGGCGTCGACAACGTGACCTACGTCGTGGCCGATGCCGAGCAGATGCCGTTTTTGGAGGCGTCGTTTGACGCCGTCACCTGTCGGATAGCGCCGCACCACTTCCCCAACCCGCGTCGGTTTGTCGAGGAGACGGCGCGTATCCTTCGTACCGGCGGGCGCTTCCTGTTGGTGGACAACATCGTCCCTGAAGATCCCGAACTCGCCGCTTTTTACGACCACCTCGAACAGCTTCGCGACCCAAGCCACGTCCGGTGCGTCCCCGAGCGTGAATGGCGCGCCTGGTTTGCGGATGCAGGGTTGCGCGTCGTGAAGGCCGCTGCGGTGCGTAAGTCGTTTTCATTTCAACCGTGGGTGGAGCGGATGGCGTGCAGCGCCGACCAGATTTCCGCCATGACGGCGCACCTACGGGACGGGAGCGCCCGCGCCCGGGATGCGTTTCGGGTTCAGTTCTCGGACGACGGAGCGCCGCTGTCGTTCTCTGGGTGGGAATGGATGGCGCTCTGTGAGCGGGGGTAGGGGATGAGCCAGCGAATCGGTCGGCAGGGGTCTCGGCCGTACCGCGGTCGCTGTGTACCCCGGTCGTCGCCGGAGCGCCAGTTGTCCTACCGCTGACCCGGTTGTCGTACAATCGTAGAGAGGGGGCGTTCGGCGATGTTGCTGCAGGGTAAGGTCGCTGTGATCACGGGTGCAGGTAGCGGCATCGGCCGCGCGACGGCGAAGCGGTTTGCGGCGGAAGGCGCGAAGGTGGTGGTGGCCGACGTGAACGACGCCCGCGGGGTAGAGACCGCGGACGAGATTGCGCTGGCAGGCGGGTCGGTGCGCTTCGTTCACACCGACGTCTCCCGGTTCGCGGACGTCGAAGCCGCGGTACAGGCGGCGGTGGACGCGTTCGGGCGGATCGACATCCTGTTCAACAACGCGGGCATCGGGCGCTACAAACCCCTGCTCGAGCACACCCCCGAAGACTACGACGCGGTGGTCAAGGTCAATCAGTACGGCGTGTATTACGGCATTCTGGCTGCGGGGCGCAAGATGCGAGAGCTGGGGATCCGCGGCACCATCATCAATACAGCGTCTGTGTTCGCGTTTGTCGCGAGCGAAGGCGTGATTGGTTACCACGCGGCGAAAGGCGCCGTGAAGATGATGACGCAAGCCGCCGCTCTCGAACTCGGCCGCTACGGGATTCGGGTGCTGGCGATTGCACCGGGCGGCGTCGATACACCCATTATCCAAGGGTACAAAGACATGGGGTTGGCGGACAGGATGGCCCGTCAACACATGCGCCGTCAGTTGCAGCGGCCGGAGCAGATTGCGGCGGTCGTGACACTGCTCGCCACGGAGGATGCGGATGCCATCAACGGCAGTGTGGTGATGGTGGACGACGGGTTTGCCGAGTTTAAGTGACGTCGCCACGGTCATGGAGATGGTGGGTCCGCTGAAACAGACGCTGGCGTGTGAGCGCCTTCCATTCTCGGGCGTGGCAGAGCGACAGAAGATGTCGTGCGAGAACACAGACGAGGAGGCAAGGCACCATGTACGATGTCGCGATTATCGGCGCCGGTCCGGCCGGCGCGAGTGCAGCTATCTTTACCGCGAAGGCCGGGAAGCGAACGGTCATGTTCGACAGTCAGCAGAGCGTGACGCGCCGAGCGTGGATTCAGAACCACTACGGGATTGACGACATAAAGGGCCCGGACATGGTTGACCGCGGCAAGCAGCAGGCAGCGCGGCTGGGCGCGGAAGTGGTGGAGGCGCGAGTGAACGACATCCAGCGCAGCGCGGACGGGTTCACGCTGCTGACCGACGGCGGGTCGTATCAAGCGAGAGCGGTCATCTTCGCCACCGGGTTGTGGGCGGACCTCGCCGAGCACATCGGCCTGCGGACCAAACCGGCGACCGAACCCCGCATTAAGACGGTGATTGATGTGGACGCCAACGGCAAGACGAACATCGACGGGATTTGGGCTGCAGGTACGGTCGCGGGCGTCAGTGTACACACCATCGTCACCGCAGGGGACGGTGCGCGCGTCGCCATTAACCTGTTGAGCGAGATGAACGGCACCCGCTACGTGGACCACGACGTGATGCCGAAGGAATGACCACAGGCGGCTGGGCAGTACGGCCACTGGCGAGCGTCGTGACGGTACCGCGGGATTGCGAAGCGTGAGGAGGACACAGAATGGAGTACGTGCGACTGGGCCAGACAGGTCTTGAAGTGTCACGGATTTGCCTCGGCTGCATGAGTTACGGCGTGCCGGAGCGGGGAAACCACCGCTGGGTGCTTCCGGAGGCCGAGAGCCGGCCGTTCATCCGCCGCGCACTCGAGCTCGGCATCAACTTCTTTGACACGGCGAACGTGTACTCGGACGGGACGAGCGAGGAGATCCTCGGCCGCGCGCTGAAGGACTTCGTTCACCGGGACGACGTGGTGATTGCGACGAAGGTGAACGGGCGGATGCACCCGGGGCCGAACGGCCAAGGCCTGTCGCGCAAGGCCATTCTGCGCGAGATAGACGCCAGTTTGAAGCGCCTCGGCACAGACTATGTAGATCTGTACCAGATTCACCGCTGGGACTACAACACGCCGATTGAAGAGACGATGGAAGCCCTGCACGACGTGGTAAAGGCGGGCAAGGCCCGGTACATCGGAGCGTCGTCGATGTACGCTTGGCAGTTTCAAAAGGCCTTGTACACGGCAGAGCGGCACGGCTGGACGCGGTTTGTGTCGATGCAGAACTACGTCAACCTGCTCTACCGCGAGGAAGAGCGCGAGATGCTGCCGCTGTGTGAGGCAGAGGGGATTGGGGTCATCCCGTGGAGCCCCCTCGCACGTGGCCGGCTGACGCGTGATTGGGACGAGCAGACGGCCCGCTCGGAAACGGACGAGTTTGGCAAGACGCTGTACGCGAAGACGGCAGATGCGGACCGCAAGGTGGTCGAGCGGGTGGCGGAGGTGGCTGCACAGCGCGGCGTCTCGAGGGCTCAGGTGGCGCTCGCGTGGGTGCTGCAGAAGCCCCAGGTGACGGCGCCGATTGTCGGTGCGACGAAGATGCACCACCTGGAAGACGCGGTCGCAGCCGTCGACCTCCAGCTGTCCGCGGACGAAGTCGCGCGGTTGGAGGAACCGTATGTTCCGCACCCCGTCCTCGGTTTCCGGTAAGGGGGATGGCGGATGGGCCAGACATTCGTCCGGCGCACCACCCTGGCGCTAGCGGGGGCGACCCTGTTGCTGTTGGCCGGGTGTGGTGTGCCGAACCAGACGACCATGGCAGCGTCTGCTTCAAGCAACGCCGGCACAGCGGGGAACGCGGCCAGCGCGTCGTTGGCGCGTAACAGTCCGCTCGTCGGCAAGCGCGCGCCCATCGTCGAACTGGAGACCCTCAATCAGCAGTCGACCGTGTCGCTCGCCCTCTACATTGGGAAGCAGCCGCTTGTCATCAACGTGTGGGCTTCCTGGTGCCCGCCGTGTCAGGCGGAGACACCTGACTTGGTGGAGGTGGCGAAGGCGTACGCGGGGCGGGTGCAGTTCCTCGGCGTGAACATGACCGGGGTGAACGACACCCCGGCGAAGGCTCGGGCGTTCGTGCGACAGTACGGGGTGACGTACCCCGTGTTGCTCGACCCCAAGCAAGCGTTCTTCAACGCCTACGACTTGATGGCGTTTCCGACGACCTTCATCGTGGCGCCAAACGGGGTCATCACCGCCGCTTACGTCGGCAAGTTGTCGAAGTCACAGTTGGAGGCCATGCTGGACCAAGCCCTGAAACGCGCCTGAGGTGCAACAGCGACGAAGGGGGGATTCGCGGTGACGCTCGGCTCCAATCCGACCATGTGGCTGGCCTTCCTGGCCGGTGTCCTATCCTTCCTCTCGCCGTGTTGCCTGCCACTGTACCCGTCCTATATCTCGTACATATCGGGCGTGACGTACACTCCGACGGCGCGGCATACGGTCAATCACCGCATGCGGGCCCTCGTCCACACCCTCTTCTTCGTCCTCGGGTTCTCTCTCATCTTCTTCTCCCTGGGTCTCTCCGCGACGTTGCTCGGTGCGCTGTTTGCGGAGTACCGGAAGTGGATTCGCATCGTCGGCGGGCTGATTGTCGTTGCGATGGGCTTGGTGCTGAGCGGCATCATCCAACCCGGCTGGATGATGCGCGAGCGCCGGCTGACGCTTCGCCGGGCGCCCGCCACGTACGCAGGGGCTGTGCTGGTCGGCATCAGCTTTGCGGCCGGTTGGTCGCCCTGCGTGGGGCCCATCCTGGCCGGCGTCCTCGTGATGAGCGCGACGCACAGCGTGCTGGGCATTTCGCTCATCCTCGCCTACATCGTCGGCTTCGCGGTGCCGTTTTGTATCCTCGGCTTCACGCTCGGCTCGGTGAAGAGGCTATCGCGCTACGGTGCGCGGTTGTCGCGCATCGGCGGCGGCCTGATGGTCGTGCTCGGCGTCCTGCTGCTCACGAACAGCTTGTCGCGGATCACGGTCTGGTTGATTCAACTCTACGGCGGGTTCACCGGGTTTTGAACGCGCGTCCGGCTGTCCCAATTCGCCGGTATCTCGAAGGGGGAAACCTGATTTGTCAAGCGACGAAATCTTGTTACAGCGCGATGGGGCCATCGGCACCATCGTCCTCAACCGACCGCACCATCACAACGCCTTCACGCTGACGATGATTGATGCGTGGGCGGATGCGCTGGCCGAGCTTCGCGACGACCCGGATATCCGCGTGCTGGTCGTGACCGGGGCGGGTCAGGCGTTTTGCAGTGGTGCCGAACTCGACATCTTGGGCGGGGACGCGCCGCCGCTGGATCGAAAGAACATGCTCTGGAAGCGGATTCACCGCATCCCTCTCCTCCTGCAGGAGATCGACAAGCCGGTCATCGCCATGATTGGCGGGGCAGCGGTCGGAGCGGGCCTCGACATGGCGCTGATGTGCGACATTCGCGTGGCGGCGAAGTCGGCTCGCTTGTCGGAGGGCTACGCGCGCGTCGGCCTCGTTCCGGGTGACGGCGGCGCCTACTTCCTGCCGCGCCTCGTCGGGACGGCCAAAGCGCTGGAACTGCTGTGGACGGCAGACTTCATCGACGGCGCAACGGCTGAGCGCATCGGCCTCGTGAACCACGCGGTCGAGGACGCCGACCTAAACTCGTTCACCTACCGGCTGGCGGAAAAGATTGCGCAGATGCCACCGCTCGTCATCGAGACCATCAAACGCGCGGTCTACCAGAGCGCCCACCTTGATCTGCGCACCGCGCTTGATCTCATCTCGTCCCACATGGGCATCATCCAATCCACGGAGGACTCCCAAGAGGCGCTGCGGGCGTTTCGGGAGAAGCGAACGCCAGCGTACCACCGCCGATAAGCGAGAGGAGGGAGCAGGTTGACAGCTTTTACGTTTGCCACCCAGCGCTTGCCCGCAACGGCCGAGGTGCTCCGCCAGGAAGTGCGCGACTTTCTGGCCGAAGAACAGGCCGCCGGGCGGTTTCAGCCGGTCTGCGACGCGTGGCTCGGCAGCTTCGACCCAGACTTCAGTCAGCGTCTCGGCGCTCGCGGCTACATCGGCATGACGTGGCCCAAAACGTACGGTGGACACGGCCGGTCCGCCCTCGAGCGGTACGTGGTCCTCGAGGAACTGCTGGCCGCCGGAGCGCCGGTCGCTGCGCACTGGATAGCCGACCGCCAGATGGGTCCCCTGATTCTCCGCCACGGTTCAGAAGCGCAAAAACAGCGCTATCTTCCGGAGATGGCGCGGGGAAGCGCGTACTGGGCCATCGGCATGAGCGAGCCCGGGGCTGGCTCCGACCTGTCCGCGGTCCGCAGCAAGTTGGAGCCGGACGGCGACGGCTGGCGGCTGACCGGCCAGAAGATCTGGAGCAGCGGCGCGCATGACTGCCACTACATGATGGCGCTCGTCCGCAGCGGTCCCCCAGGGGACAGCCGGCACGAGGGCCTGACCAACGTGATTGTCGACCTGCGGGCGCCGGGCGTCACGATACGGCCCATCCGCTTACTCGATGGCGGTCACCACTTCAACGAGGTATTCTTTGACGACGTGTTCATCCCGGCGGACCAGGTGGTCGGCGAGGTGGGCGACGGCTGGCGACAGGTCACGGAAGAACTGGCCTACGAACGCAGCGGACCCGAGCGCTTCCTCACCACCTTCCCGCTGTTGCGGGCCGTGGTGGAACGCGCCCGCACGCTCGCGGACCCGTACCTTCACCGCGAGGTCGCCCTGTTGGTCAGCGAACTGGCGGCGCTGCGCGAGTTGTCCATCTCGATTGCTGGCATGCTCGAGCGCGGAGCCAACCCGGTGGTGGAGGCGGCCCTCGTCAAAGACGCCGGGACGCAGTTTGAGCGCAAGGTCACGGAGATTGCCGAGCGAATGGCCTGCCAGATGCCGTCGACAGCAAGTGCCGATGGGTTCTCGGTGTGGCTCGCGCAGTCCATCTACCACGGGCCGGGGTTCACCTTGCGCGGAGGAACCAACGAGATCTTGCGGGGGATTGTGGCGAGGGGGTTGGGCTTGCGATGAGCAGCGACATGGACCAGGTGATTTTGGAGACGGCCCGGCGGATGTTGGAGGATGGGGTCACGCCGCAAGTGCGGGACGAAGCGGCGGCCGGGACGTGGCCAGCCGCCTTGTGGCGGACGTTGGATGCTGCCGGGTTCACCCGCACCGACCCAGACGGGCTGACCTTCGGCGATGCCCTCGGCGTGCTCGAAGTGGCGGGGTACTACGCTGCCCCCATCCCACTGGCGGAATCCTACCTTGTCTCGCATCTGGTGGAGGGCTTGGGCTGGAACTTGCCGGAAGGCCCCATCTCGCTGGCCATCACGGCCGCGCCGCTCGCGGGGGACACCGGGTTTACGGTGCAAGGGGTTCCCTGGGCCCGTGCGGCGCAGGCATTGGTGTTGGTCACACCGCACGCTGGTGGGACGCGGCTGAGCTTGCTCGAACCCCCCTCGTTCCGCGTGGAACCTGCGGTCAATCTGGCCGGGGAGCCGTTGGACACGGTTCACGTTGACGGGACGGCGACGTGCAGCGAGCCCGGGCCGGTCTCTCTTCGCGAGGTGCGGGCGATGGCGGCGCTCACGCGGGTGATGCTCGCGTCGGGGACGCTGCAGCGGGTGCTCGACTTGACCGTCGCGCACGTCGGCGAACGCCGGCAGTTTGGCCGCCCACTCGCGAAGTTTCAGGCGGTGCAGCAGATGGTGGCGGAGATTGCGGCGCAGCTCGCCGAGATGCGGGCCATCGCCAATCGCGCCCGCGCCGATTGGGAAACAGGAGCCTTCATGCGCTACGCCGCGATGGCCAAGGTCCTGTTGGCACAGGCTGCACAGGTGGCGACCGCGCGGGCCCACCAGGCGCACGGCGCCATCGGCTTCACGGAGGAGTACCAGCTGCACCACTTCACACGCCGCCTGTGGTCCTACCGCCACGAGTACGGAAACGAGCAGGATTGGGCCAGCGTCGTGATGGAGGAGTTGCAGGCAGAGGACGTCTGGTCGTTTCTCACACGCTGAAGGGAGGGCTCACGATGGGGATTCTGTCGGGTATCCGCGTCCTCGACCTGTCGCGTATCCTGTCCGGGCCGTACATCACCATGAGCCTCGGCGACATGGGCGCGGACGTGGTGAAGGTCGAAGAGCCTGGCCGGGGTGACGATACGAGGCACTGGGGGCCGCCATTCATCGGACAGGACAGCACGTA
This sequence comes from Alicyclobacillus sp., assembly GCA_023511295.1. GTDB lineage: Bacteria > Bacillota > Bacilli > Alicyclobacillales > Alicyclobacillaceae > JAIMBT01. The sequence goes on along the minus strand of JAIMBT010000004.1, from coordinate 73,411 downwards.
CTTCCTCGCCATCAACCGCAACAAGCGCTCCATTGCCGTCAATCTGAAGGACCCGGAGGGCCAGCGGATTGTGTACGATCTCGCTCGGCACGCGGACGTCGTCGTCGAGAACTTCCGCGCGTCGACGCGCGACCGACTGGGTCTCGACTACCCGACGCTGCGGCAGGTCAATCCGCGGCTGGTGGTGCTGCACATCTCCGCCTTCGGGGAGACAGGTCCGTACGCCGACAAGCCCGGCTACGACCTGCTGGCGCAGGCGAGTGGCGGCCTGATGTCCTTAACCGGTGAGCCGGATGGCCCGCCGGTCAAGGCAGGGTTCGCGATGGCGGACCTCGGCGCTGCGATGTTTGGCTTGACCGGCATCCTTGCCGCGCTGTTCCACCGCGAGCGGACAGGGGAAGGCCAGTACCTGACGACCTCGCTCTATGAGACGCAGTTGGCGTTCCACATCAACTGGGCAGGAAACTACTTTGCCACCGGCGAAACGCCCCGTGCCATGGGGTCCGCGCACCCAAATCTGGCGCCGTACCAAGCGTACCGCGCTGCGGACGGTCACCTTGTGATTGCCTGCGGCAACGACGCGCTGTGGCAGCGGCTGTGCGACGCGTTCGGTCGGCCGGAGTGGAAGTCGGACCCACGGTACGTCACAAACGCAGCGCGCGTTCAACATCGACTGGAGTTGGAGCACGACCTCGAAGCACAGCTTTCCACGCAGCCGGTCGCGCACTGGGTCGCCGCGCTCGAAGACGTTGGCGTGCCGGCGGGGCCCATCCTCAACCTCGCGGACATCTACGGCGGCCACCCGCAGACGGAGGCGCTCGGCATGGTGCAGACGGTGGACCACCCCGTCGCGGGTCCGCTGCAGCAGGTCGCGTTTCCCGTCCACTTCGCGGCGACGCCAGCCCGCATGACGCTGCCACCGCCGCTCGTCGGCGAACACACGGACGCCATCCTGCGCGAGTTGGGCCGCACCGACGAAGAGATTGCGCAACTGCGCGACCACGGAGTGGTGGCCTGACTCCCGCCGCCGCGAAGCGGGCGACGTGCCCCGGGTGCTGCCGCCGCCCGTCCGTGGCTCTGCCTGAAACGCCGTTCCGCCGCGTGCGGGGCGGCGTTTTTCACACGGGCCGTGGCGCGCAGGTCCAACCGTCAAAACATCGGGAAGGACACGAAAAACGATTGTGTTCAGAACCTCTTCGTCATATGATGGTGGCATAGTCCACTGTCGACAGCCGACAGCCATCGAGGAAAGGGGGGTCTGACGCTGAATGATCCCATCACGCGGGCAGATCCGCTGGCAGATCAGGTGTACCGTTACCTGCGCGAACAGATCTTATCGCGTCAGTTCGAGCCAGGGTCGCGCATCGTCGAGAGCAAGGTCGCGAAGGACCTGCGCGTGAGTCGGAGTCCCGTGCGGGAGGCCATCCGCCGATTGGAGCAGGAGGGCTTGGTGCAGATGACGGACCCCGGGGTCATCACGTTGTTTCAGCCATCGCGCCGGGATTTCGAGGACTTGTACCAGCTCCGCTTGGCGGTCGAACCGATGGCCGCCCAACTCGCCGCGAGTCGCATCGACGGCGCTGGGGTTCAGGGGCTGGAGCGCGTGTTGCGGGAGACGGATGCGTCCATTCTGCGGGGCGAGATCGACGCGTTTATCGACAACAACACCGCGTTTCACGACCAAATCTGCCAAGCCTGCGGAAACCCGCGGCTGCAGAAGGTCATGAACGAGGTGTCCGCGCTCAGCCGCTACTACCGCGTGTTCATCTTCAAGGTGTACCACCGCCGGGTCGAATCGGTCGAAGAGCACTGGGATATCTTTCGCGCGATTCGCGACGGGCAGGCGGAGTTGGCGTGGGAGCGGATGCGGCAGCACCTGGACCGAGATCTTCGGTTTGTCCTGACCATCCACGACGAGGCAGAGGAGGGGTGAAGATGCGCCCGCTCGAAGGGATTCGCGTCATTGAACTCGGGGCGTTCATCGCCGGACCGTTTGCCACTCGCATCTTGTCCGACTTCGGGGCGGACGTGATCAAGGTCGAGTCGCCGAAGGGCGATCAGATTCGCCAGTGGGGCCTCGCACCGCGCGACGGCGGGGACTCGTACTGGAGCCGCGTGCAGATGCGCAACAAGCGATCCATCGCCGTCGATCTCCACCAGGAGGAAGGCCGAGCTGTGGTGCGGCGCCTGCTCGAGACGGCAGATGTCGTGATTGAGAACTTCAAACCGGGCACGCTCGAGCAGTGGCACCTCTCGCACGAGGAGATGAAAGCGCTCAACCCCCGCCTCATCGTCACCAGCGTGACGGGATACGGACAAACCGGACCGTACCGCAACCGGCCGGGGTTTGGCAACATCGCCGAGTCGATGGGCGGCTTGCGGGCGGTCACCGGTTTTCCCGACCGACCGCCGGTGCGCGTTGGACTGTCGCTCGGCGATTCCATAGCGGCGCTGTATGCGGTCATCGGCACGCTCATGGCCTTGTACCACCGGGACCTGCACAGCACGTCCGGTGGGCGCGGCCAGGTGGTCGACGTCGCGCTCTACGAGTCCGTGTTCACGCTGATGGAAGGGCTGTTGCCGGAATACGTCCACGAGGGCTCCATCCGCGAGCGGCAGGGCAACACGCTGAAGGCCGCGGCGCCCTCGAACGTGTACCCGACCCAGGATGGGCGCTGGCTCGCCATCGGTGCCAACAGCGACTCGTTGTTCCAGCGCTTGATGCGCCTGATGGATCGGCCTGATCTCGCTGCCGACCCGGCCCTCGCCGACAACCCGGGGCGGGTCGCCAACGTGCAACGCCTCGACGATGCCATCGCCGCGTGGACGGTGCAGCATCCCTGCGCGCAGCTGGTGGCGTGGCTGGCCGAGGCGGGCATCCCCGGTGGCCCCATTTACGACATGGCGGACATTTATGCGGACCCACAGTACCGGGCTCGCGACATGTTCGTCCCCGTGCCAGGGCCTGGCGGTCGCGACATCGTGATGCCGGGGGTCGTTCCGAAACTGACCGACACGCCGGGTGCCATTCAGTGGGCCGGTCCCGACTGCGGTGCGAACACGCGAGAGGTGCTCGGCGAACTCGGCTATGGGGCGGATGAGATCTCGCAGTTGGAAACGAAAGGAGTGGTACGTTGTGCAGTTTCCAGAGCGGATTGAACTGCGCGATGTGACGTTGCGCGACGGGCTGCAGAACGAGCGCGCGTTCGTCCCCACGCAGGCGAAACTCGAACTGCTGGACGCACTCGTGGCCGCGGGGTTCCGCGACCTCGAGGTGACGTCGTTCGTGCGAGCGGATCGAATCCCGCCGCTTCGCGATGCGGACGTACTCGCGCAGCAACTGCCGGAGAGGGCGGGCGTGACGTACCGGGCGCTGGTGCCGAATGCGCGCGGGTTGGAGCGGCTGCTGCCAACGCCGATTGGGATGGCGGTGGTCTTCCTGTCGGCGAGCACGGCACACAACGAGGCGAACGTGCAGCGGACGACGGAGGCGTCCTTGGTCATCGCGAAGGAGGTGATTCGAGAGGCGGTCGCCGCGGGCCGTCGCGTAGCGGCGGCGATTGCGACCAGCTTCGTGTGCCCGTTTACGGGCTTGGTGCCCTTCGCCGACGTCGAGCGGGTCGCCGATGCGCTGATGGAGGCGGGGGCGCACGAGCTCTCGGTGGCCGATACCATCGGCCGTGCAACGCCGCGCATGGTGTACGAGCGCTGCGCCGCGTTGCGGCAGCGTTTTCCGGGGGTGCCGCTGGCCTTGCACCTGCACGACCCGATGGGTTACGGCCTGGCCAACGTCCTGGCCGCCATCCAGGCGGGTGTGACAGCCTTTGACGTAGCCCAGGCAGGATTGGGCGGCTGTCCGTACGCCCCAGGCGCTCCGGGGAACCTTCAGGCCAGCCGCGTGGCGGCCTTTCTGGAGGCCCAGGGGATGGAGACGGGGACGCGGCTTGAGGCGCTGGCAGATCTCGACGTACGGTTCCGACAGGCCGTCTCGGCTGCGTAAGCCGGTATCGTCCAGGGCAGGCCGCGGGCTGCCCTGGACCGCTCAACAGGGAACATGCACGCAAGCGAGGGAGGGAACGACGTGAACAAGAAGTGGCTCATGTTGCTGCTCATCTGGCTGATGATGTTTGTGGCGTACCTCGACCGCATCAACATCTCGGTCGCAGGTCCCACCATTCAAAAGGCGTTGCACATCAGTCCAGCTGCCTTTGGCACGGTCTTATCCGCATTCACGTTTGGCTACGCTATCCTGCAGATTCCGGGCGGCGTGTTGGCTGACAAGTTCGGCGCGAAACGGCTGCTCGTCATCGCGCTCCTCTGGTGGTCGGTCTTCACGGGCATGACGGGCCTCGCGATGTCCGTCGGGTTCCTGATTGTCGCGCGGGTCCTGTTTGGTGTCGGGGAAGGGTTGGAGAACGGGGCGCAGTTCAAGCTGATTGGCGACTTCTTCCCATCCCACGAGCGCTCGTCCGCGAGCGGGCTGTTCCTCACCTCCATTGCCCTCGGACCTGCCGTGGTCGCGCCACTCGCGGTTTGGCTCTTGAAGGTCGCGGGTTGGCACGCAATGTTTTTCTGGTTCATCGTCCCCGGCGTGGTGATGGCCCTCTTGATTGGCCTGTTGATTCCGCAGAAGCCTGCGGGCGGGGTGGTGCACACGGAGATGCCACAACGCCGCGGCGTTCGCGGGACCTGGTCGGACGTCATGGCACACCCGACCATCTGGTTGGCGTTCTTTGCCTACCTGTTTTTCAACGTGGCGTTCTGGGGGCTGCTCGGCTGGATGCCGACCTACCTGAGTGACGGGCACATCAAGCTGAGCCAGCTTGGGGTCGACGCTTCGCTGCCGTACTGGTTTGGCTTCATCGGCCTCCTGATTCTCGGATTTCTCGGCAACCGCGTACTACACCGCTTCCGCGCCAGCATGATTGCGGTGAGCTACCTGCTGGCCGGGGTGTCGCTGTACATCGCGTACACCACTGGCACCGTCGGCGGCAGTGTCGGTGGTCTGTGCGCCGCTGCGTTTTTCCTGTACGGCGGGTTTGGCCCCATCTGGAGTGTGGCGCTGGATCTGTTGCCGGACCACTTGCGCGGGACGTTCACCGGGTTCGTCAACTTCGGCGGGCAGATTGGCGGCTTCATCGCTCCCATCATCATCGGCGGCATCGTCTCCGCAACCGGGTCCTTCAACAACGGGTTCCTGTTTATGATTGGCGGTCTCGTGTTGGCGGCCATCTCTCTGTTCTGGCTGCAAGCGCTGTGGCTCAAGGTGACGCGGCGGCCGGACGCTTCGGTGTCGACGTCGGCGTAGAGCGATTCACGGGCTTGCTCGCCCGTTGTCCGCTGTGCGCCACGCACCCTGGCCGGGTTCGCCTCGGCCGGGGTTTTTGTGTCTGGTTGTGGTACGATCTGGTGTGGCAAGGTCGCACCGCTTCCAGAATGGGAGGGATTGGGATGACGTGGTTTGTGGAACCGGAACCGAGTCAACAGGCACTCTGCGAGCGCTTGCGCGAGCGCATTCGCAGCGGGCCCATCCTGCAGTTGCCCGGTGCACACGACGGGATGAGCGCACTGCTCGCCCGGGCGGCCGGGTTCGAAGCGCTGTACCTGTCCGGCGCTGCCTACACAGCGAGCCGCGGCTTGCCAGATCTCGGCGTGGTCTACTCCAACGAGGTGGCCGAGCTGGCGCAAGAACTGGTTCGTGCTGCGAAACTGCCGGTATTGGTCGATATCGACACGGGCTACGGCGGCGTGCTGAACGTGGCTCGAACCGCGCGCGAGATGGTGGAGGCCGGCGCGGCGGGTGTGCAGATGGAAGATCAGGAGCTGCCGAAGAAGTGCGGGCACCTGAACGGGAAACGCCTCATCCCCGCCTACGAGATGCAGCAGAAGATCCACATGTTGAAGCAGACGGCTCCCGACCTCGTGGTGGTGGCGCGTACCGACGCGCGCGCCGTGAACGGAATGGAAGATGCGGTCGGCCGCGCTCGCGCCTATGTCGAGGCGGGTGCCGATGCCATCTTTCCGGAGGCGTTGACGACGGCGGAGGAGTTTCAGCAGTTCCGCGCGGCGGTCGACGTGCCGTTGCTCGCCAACATGACGGAGTTCGGGAAAACGCCCTATTTCACGGCCGCCGAGTTCGAGTCCTGGGGATACCAGATGGTTATCTACCCGGTCACGTCCTTGCGCGCCGCGGCAAAGGCGGTGGAATCCGTGTACCGGGACATCCGCCAGACCGGAACGCAGCGCGGCGCACTGGACGCCCTGCAGACGCGGAAGGAGTTGTACGAGACCATCCGCTACGCGGATTACGAAGCGCTCGACGAGCGGATTGCGAAGACCGTGTTGCCACAGAACCCAGGGGGTGGTGCGTGAGATGGACGCCGGGTTGGCCATCGCATCCCTCGTCTTGAATCTCGCCGTTCTCGCGGTGGTCATCCTGTCGCTGGCGCGGGCCGGCGGCGCAAGGCTGTCCCGGGAAGCGCGACACCGTCTGGACGCGCTCGTGGAGGGCCAGACCAGGTTAGAACAAGCGCAAACCCGCCTTGAACAGGCACAGGTGCGCCTTGAACAGGTACTGCGGGCGGAGTTGGGACAGGCCCGCGAAGAGTCCGGCCGCGCGGCCAAACTGGCTCGCGAGGAGTTGCGCGCCCTCGGCGACAGCCTATTTCAGACGCTGCGCGAGTGGGCCAACGACCAGCGAGACTGGTCATCGCGGTTTGCGAAGGACACGGAAGCGGCGTTTGAAGCCTCTGGCGCGCGGAACGCCCGGGCGATGAGCGACATGGCCGAGCAGCAGCGAGGGTTGCTCGACTCGTTCGCCAAGCAATTGGTCGAGTTGACGCGGCTGAACGAGCAGAAGCTCGAACAGGTGCGCAGTACCGTAGAGGGCAAACTCGCTGCCCTGCAGGCGGACAACAACGAGAAACTGGAACAGATGCGCGCGACGGTGGATGAGAAACTGCACGCGACCCTGGAGAAGCGCCTCGGCGAGTCGTTCCAGTTGGTGAGCGAACGACTCGAACAGGTGCACAAGGGGTTGGGTGAGATGCAGTCGCTCGCCTCTGGCGTGGGAGACTTGAAGCGCGTGCTGACCAACGTGAAGACGCGCGGCACGCTCGGCGAGATTCAACTCGGCAACCTGCTCGAGCAGGTGCTGCACCCCCAGTTCTACGAACAGAACGCAGCGGTGCAAGCGGGCAGCGCGGAGCGGGTCGACTTCGTCGTCAAACTCCCCGGTAAGGGCGAGGATGACGAGCCGGTCCTCTTACCGATAGACGCGAAATTTCCGCTCGAAGACTACCAACGCCTCGTCGAGGCGCAACTGGAGGGCAACGCGGCGGTGGCAGCGGACGCGGCGAAGGCGCTGGAGGCGCGCATCCGCGCGGAGGCGAAGAGCATCCAGGAGAAGTACATCCACCCGCCGGAGACGACGGACTTTGCCATCTTATTCCTGCCGGTGGAGGGGTTGTTCGCAGAAGTGCTTCGGCGTTCCGGATTGTGGGAGGCGCTGCAGCGGGACTACCGAGTCGTTGTGACGGGGCCGACCACGCTGACGGCACTCCTCAACAGCCTGCAGATGGGTTTTCGGACCCTCGCCATCCAGAAACGCTCCAGCGAGGTGTGGAAATTGCTCGGCGCGGTCAAGACGGAGTTTGGCAAGTTCGGCCAGGTGCTCGACAAGACGCAGAAGAAGCTGCAGGAAGCCAGCCGCACCATTGAAGCGGCGAAGACCCGGTCGCGGGTGATTGAGAAAAATCTGCGCGGCGTGGAGGCGCTGCCGAGTCAGGGACGCCTGGAGCTCGACGGGGCGCTCGACCTGGAGCCGGCCGAGGACGTGGAAACTTGAGTCTACCCCAGGGTGACAATACGGCAGGTCAGCGGGTGCGTGCGCCCGCCCAAACGCGTGAAGGAGGACACACTGTGGACTTTCAACTCCCTCGGGAAATCGAAGAGATGAAACAGGTCGTCCGCGACTTTGTTGCGACGGAAGTGGAACCGCTGGCGATGGAGATTGAGGCGCAGGACGAGGTGCCGCAGGACCTCCTCGAGAAGTCGCGCGCGCTCGGGCTGTTCGGCCTCAGCATCCCGGAGGCGTACGGCGGGATGGGCCTGTCGATGATCGGCAAGTGTGCGCTCTACGAGGAACTGGGGAAGACCATCAACGGGTACACCACCATCCTCGGAGCGCACAACGGGATCGGCACGGTGGGGTTGGTCGAGCTGTCAAACGAGGCGCAGCGGCAGCGATATCTGCCGCGGATGGCGACCGGCGAGTGGATTGGTGCATTCGCCTTGACGGAGCCGCAAGCGGGTTCGAACGCCGCCAGCATTCGGACGACCGCCGTCAAAAAGGGCGACCGATACATCTTGAACGGGCAGAAGATCTACATCACGAACGCGCCGATAGCCCACGTGTTCACCGTGATGGCGGTGACAGACCCGAGCCGGGGTCCGAAGGGAATCACGTCGTTCATCGTGGAGCGCGATTTCCCGGGTTTTCACGTCGGCAACGTGGAGAAGAAGATGGGATTGCACGGCTCGCACACGGCCCAGCTCTACCTTGAGGACCTCGAGGTGCCGGAGGAGAACGTCCTCGGGGAGGTCGGCCAGGGGTATGTGAATGCCCTGAAGATCTTGGCCAACGGGCGCGCTGGGCTTGCCGCGCGGTGCCTGGGATCCTCGCAATACCTCCTCGACAAATCCTTGGCCTACGCAATGGAGCGGGAGCAGTTTGGCAAACCCATCTTTGAACAGCAGGTGATTCAGCACTACCTCGCGGAGATGGCGACGGAGATTGAGACGCTGCGCTGGATGATGTACCGCGTGGCGTGGATGACCGACATGGGGATGAACGTGATTCAGGAAGCCGCCATGCTGAAGCTGTACGGGTCGGAGGTCTACAACCGGATTGCCGATAAAGCAGTACAGATTCACGGCGGAGTTGGCTACATTGCAGAGTATCCGATTGAACGGTTCTACCGGGACGCGCGGATCACCCGGATCTACGAGGGCACGTCGGAGATCCAGAAAAACGTGATTGCCGCACAGTTGAGGAAGAGGTACGAAGCTGGCCGCTGACCATTCGGTCGCCGGTTCCCCGTGGGCTGGCCGTGTGGGACGCTGAAGATTCTCCCATTCCTGCGCATTCTCGCATCCGTGTGGAAGTATAATGGAGAGTGTCAGCGTAGGCGTGTCCGAAGTTGAAAGCGGTTGCCGTCATCGCTGTAGGAACCGGCTTGGAGCGGAAGAGGTCGGAGAGGGGAGAAAGGGAGGTAAGAGGATGGGGCGGTTTGACGGGAAAGTGGTGCTCGTGACGGGCGCGGCGCGCGGCCAAGGGCAAGCAGCAGCGCGCCTCTTCGCGGCGGAAGGTGCGGCGGTCGTCGCGACTGACGTCCTCGGCACGGTCCATCAGGCGTTCGATGGGCTGGACGTGCCAGCGAACCGCGTGCGGACGGAGGAGCACGACGTCACCGATGCGGCGGCATGGGAACGCGTCGTTCAGGCGGCAGTCGAGCAGTTTGGTCGGCTGGACGTTTTGGTTAACAACGCGGGTGTCACCAGCCGGACGGGGATTGCGGAGACCTCCTTGACGGAATGGCAGCGAGTGCTCGACATCAACGCGAAGAGCGTGCTCATCGGCATGCAGATGGCGATTCCGCAGATGCAGCGCAGAGGTGGAGGGGCCATCGTCAACATCTCGTCCATCTACGCCCTCGTCGGCAGCGGCGCGTCCGCCGCTTACCAGGCGTCGAAGGCGGCGGTGCACCTGTTGACGAAGACGGCGGCCGTGCAGTACGCCCGCGACAACATCCGGGTGAACTCCGTCCACCCCGGCATCATCGACACGCCGATGATTGCCGACATGACCGAGGACCGCTACAACATCCTCGTGTCCGGGACGCCGATGGGCCGGCTCGGCAAGCCCGAAGAGGTGGCGCGCGCGGTGCTTTTCCTTGCGTCGGACGACGCTTCTTACATCACCGGCACGGAACTCGTGGTGGACGGCGGCTACACCGCCCACTGACTGAATCGGAGAGGGGTTGATTGCGATGACGAAGGGCCTTCGCGTAACGGCCGTCAACTGCGGGCCACTCACCCTGGACAAGGGCGTGCTCATGACGGGCACTTCCGGGACCATCACCATCCCGACTGCGGCGTACATCATCGAGCACCCGCGTCATGGGCTGATGCTGTTTGACACAGGCATCAACTACCGGGTGGCAGACCCAGAGGACGCAGAAGTCTACTGGGGACCCGGCGTGCGGGACGCGTTCGGCTGCAGCCTGACGCGAGATCTGGCGATTGACCAGCAACTGGACAAGCTCGGCTACAAGCCGACCGATGTGAAGACGGTCGTGTTGTCCCACATGCATTTTGATCACGCCGGTGGCATGTGCCACTTCCCGCACGCGACATTTGTCGTGCAGAAGACGGAACTGCGCTATGCCTGGTGGCCGGATGCGTTCTCGAAGGCGGTGTACATGTACAACGACTACAAGGACACGCGCGACTACCGGTTTGTGCAGTTGGACGGTGATATCGACCTGTTTGACGACGGCAGCGTCCGTCTGGTGACGACGCCAGGTCACAGCCCGGGCCACCAGTCGATGATCTTGCGCCTCGAGAACCGCGGCACGGTCTGCCTCGGTGCCGACTCGGCGCACCTGCAGGAGGCGTACCGGACGCTCACGTGCATGCCGTTTGATTGGAGCATCGAGGCGGAGACGGCCACGTACCACCGCCTGCGCCAGTTGGAGCTGGCCGGGATGGAATTGGTATTTTCGCATGACCCCGAGGACTTCTTGAAGTTCCCGCACGATGGAGATTGGGCAGACTGAGGGCGGAGGCCGGACGGTGGCCCGGTGTACGGACCGAGATCCATTGGCCCCATGCGAACATGCGACAGGAGGATGAAAAGATGCTTCCCGAACTGGAAGACGAGTACAAGCTGCTGGAGCGCATCCACGACAGTATCGACAAGATGCTGGAAGGGCTGACCGACGAACAACTGCTGAGAAAGCCGCTGCCGAACTTCAACAACATCGCATCCGTTCTGGATCATACCGCCCGCGTCGAGCGGCGTTTCTTCTCCGCCGTCGCCGGAGACCCGGTGGACACCAAGTCCCAGGAGCCGTTCCAGGTGGACGAGTGGGACCTCGGCGCTATCCGTGCGGCTTGGGCGGATGCCCTGGCGTATGCCCGGCAGGTCCTGGAAGGCGTCGAGGAGGGCGAGCTCGAGCAACCGGGATTGAAACTCGGCATCGGGGACCTGAACAAACGTCAGCTCGTGACGTACGCCATCGCCCATACCGCGCATCACCGGGGGCAGATACCACTCATCCGGAAGCTGCTCGGCTAAGCTGTCAGGCGGGGGCCGTACACGGCCCCCGCGTCGTTGCAGACAGAGAGGGAGGATGACATGACCGCACGCTACTACACCTATCAGGAAATGTGGGATGAACTCCGTCGCTTGGAAACGACCCACCCAGAGTTTGTGCAGGTCGAGGTGATTGGCCACAGTCGGCAGGGCCGGGACATCGCGGGTGTAACCTTGACCAACCGCCGCACCGGGTCGCCAGACCGCAAGGCCGCTGTGTTGGTGGACGCCAACATCCACGCCGGGGAGGTGTCTGGCAACGCCATCGCGATGTACTGGATCTCGTGGTGCGTGGAACAGTACGGACGGGACCCGTTGGCGACGGAACTGCTCGATCACCACACGGTGTACGTCGTGCCGCGGATTGCTGTGGACGGCGCGGAGCTGTACCTGACGACGCCGGCCCGGTTCCGCTCGAGCCCGCACAGCTACCCGTATTCCGAGCCGCCGGAGGGGTTCATCCAAGAAGACGTGAACGGCGATGGCCACATTCTGCAGATGCGCGTCCCGGCGGAAGACGGTGGCTACGCGGTCGACGAGGTCGATCCACGGGTGATGCGGCCGCGCAAACCTGGGGAGTTCGGCGGGCAGTACTACCACGTATTCACGGAGGGACGGATTGACCGCAAGTCGGCTCGCGGCGCCCTCCCCGCGTGGGCGGAGGCGCACAACGTGCGCCGGCACGGGATGGACTTCAACCGCAACTTCCCCATCCGCTGGGCAGGTGAACAAGGCCAGCCGGGGTCCGGGCCGTTCCCGTTGTCCGAACCGGAACTGCGCGCACTCGCGGACTTCGTTCTCGCGCGCCCGAACATCTCGGCGTACGCGGCCCTGCACACCAGCGGTGGTGTCATCCTGCGCCAACCGTCAACGGGGGACGACACCGTCCTGTCGCTCGCGGACCGCGAGTTGTTTACCCGCGTGGCCGAGATGGGGGCGGAGGTGAGCGGGTACTATAGCGGATCGAACTACAACATCTTCGCCACCGGTCATGAGAAAGTCCTGATGCCGGGCGCGGCCGACGACTGGATGTACGACCACTTCGGTGTCCTCGGATTCACCGTCGAGATTTGGGACCTGCACAAGCGGGCGGGGGCAAGGGGATACGGCGAGATGGGCATGCGCAAGATGATGGCGCGAACACCGGAAGAGTTGGTCGAGGACGAGCGCAAGGTCTACTCCTGGGTCGAGCGCGAAGTGGGCCCGGCGGGACTGTTCCCGTGGACGCCGTTCGACCACCCGGACTTCGGGCGTGTGGAGATTGGCGGACTGGACCCGAAGTACGTGTTGCAAAACCCGCCGCTGCGCTTCTTGGAAGAGGAGTGTGTGAGCGTCAGCGCCTTTCTGACACGGCTCGGTCTGTCCACCGCGAAACTGTTCATCCCGACGGTGCAGGTGACGGCTGAAGGACCGGGTTTGTACCGCATCGTGGCCGAGGTTGCAAACGCCGGGTTCTTGCCGACGTCGAGCACGGCGAAGGGCAAGGAGTTGAGCCTGGAAGGGCTGCGGGCCGAGGTGGATGGACCGGTTGAAGTGGTGGCGGGTTCCTCACCGACCCTGCTCGGACACCTCGATGGCTACGGAACACAAGGTACCTGGGCGCCGGCGAAAGGACAGCGAGCGCACGTCGAGTGGGTGGTTCGTGCGAAGCCCGGGACTGAAGTCACGGTCCGCTTCGGAGGCCGCCGCTGCGGTTCCGTGGAGCAGTGCGTTGCGCTCCACTGAACGATCTCGGTGCGGGTGGGGCAGCCGTCGCTGCCCCTTCGGCCACCAGAACGGTCTCCGGAGGCTGGCCCGCCGCTCACTCCCGCGCCGGCAGCCACTCGTGTACGGGGAGGCTGTACACCGCGCTGACGCGGAATTCGTCGTACCTGGCGACCGGAATGAACCCAGTCAAGCGGACGGGACGCGACAAGGGAAGTATTCTGTTGCATGCACACTCCGCCCTGGCGCTCGTGAAACAGGAGATCCCGCACAGGAGTCGAACTATGTCGCATTCCCGCACATGGACGCGCGCAAGCGGGCGGTGGTTCGCTCTGCGATGGTGCCGCACGTGCCATTGGAGCGGATTCGACAAGGGGTGCCTCATGCGTTTGGAGCCGCCAGAGACGAACCAGGAGCGCGACTTCGCTTCGTTCACAGAGACCATCCAGCGTGCGTTCGGCTTGGACGTTGCGGCGTACAAGTCGACACAGGTGCGGCGACGGCTGGCTGCGCTGTGCACGCGCCGCGGCTTCAGGACGTTTCAGGACCTCGGACGAGCCATGCAGTCCGGTGCCGTGTCGCGCGATGAGTTCATGGACCACCTCACCATCCACGTCACGGAATTTTTCCGAAACCCGGACCGGTGGCGGGACTTCGCTGCACGTGTGGTGCCACAGCTCGCGACGTTGGGGCGGCCCGTTCGGTGTTGGAGCGCTGCTTGCTCGACCGGAGAGGAAGCGTACAGCCTGGCCATCACGCTGGCAGCCGGTCTGGCGCTGCCCCAGATCTGCATATGGGCGACGGACGTCCACCCGCGCGTGCTGGAGGTAGCGGCGGTGGGGCGTTACCCGGTCGCCAGTGTCGCCGAGATGCCCGTGGAGGACGTGCGGCGCTTCTTCGAAACGGACGGTGAGCAGGTGGTCGTCCGACCGTCACTCCGGCGGTGTGTCCAGTTCGCGCAGCACGACCTGGTGACGGACCGCTACCCTGGCGGGCTCGACGTGGTCGTCTGCCGCAATGCGCTGATATACTTCACCGACGAGGCCAAAGAACGGGTCTTGACACAGTTGTGTGCGAGCCTGCGGACCGGCGGGTTCCTGTTTGTTGGAGGGACAGAGCAGATTGCACAGCCCATCCGGTACGGTCTGGCGCAGGTTTCCAGGCTCATCTACCAGAAGGTCGACGATGAGCCGCGCGTTTCGGCGGCATCGGCGAACGGTTGAGCGGCCTCGCCCCCATCGCCGGTGCGCGGTTCATCTTGTTTTGGCGCCCGCACGACCTCGGCGAGCGCCTCTCCGGCCCCGTCGACGCACAGGCTTCGGCGTGGCAGGCGAGTCCTGCAGGATGTCGCCAATCAGGGTGTGCAGGAACTCCAGTTCTTCACGAAGATCCGTCTCCGCAGCGGCGAGCAGGCGTTGGCGAACACGCGGGTACAGCGCCTGCACGGCGCGCCGTACGATGGCGCGCTCCATCCCCTGGACGTGGTTCATGGCTCGGTCGATGACCTGTTCGACACCTCTCAGGGTCCGGTCGTGCAGGGTTGGTTTCTCTGTCACGGCGTCCATCTCCGCACCCCCTCGCGGTATGCGACAGGATACGGGGAACCTGGCGTGCGGGCGACGGCGCGTGTCCGGGTGGCGGCTCACCTGGGCGGGACCGGCGCCGAATGGTTGTTCCAGACGCAACGGGCGTTCAGGACGAAAGAACGGCCCCCGGAGGGGCCGTTGGATCAAAACGCGGTTGTGCACGTTTTGCACAGTCCTCATACACCTGGGTCGGTGGCCTTTGTGAACCGCGGACCCCAGTAGCTCGAGTCTTCCAACTTGCAGATGCGCACGCCGCGCGAGGTGGTCGCCGAGATGAATTCCCCGTTGCCGACGTAGATGCCGACGTGAGAGAACGGGCTGCCTTCGGTATCGAAGAAGACCAGGTCCCCGGGGTTCAGGTCTTGTTCGGAGACGGCACTGCCCACCTGCGCCTGCTCCGCCGCCGTTCGGGGCAGCGTCTTACCGAAGTGCGCAAACACAGCCTGCACGAAACCGGAGCAGTCAAACCCGTTCGCGGACGTACCACCGTACTGGTACGGTGTCCCGATGAACTGTTCCGCGTACTGCACAATCTGTTCGCCTAGGCTGGGGGCGCTGCGCGCTGCGGGGGGACGCGTGTTGGGCTGAATGTCGAGGTTGCCGATGGCGGGCGGTGTGGTGCCGGTGTACATCTGCCAAACGGTGCCGTTCCACTTGGAGTGAACCTGGAGGCGATTCAAGAGTTGCATGATGTACCACGCAGGCATGTAGGTGGTGGGCTTACCGGACGACGGGTCCGTTGCGACCACCGTGTCGACCTTCTGGACCAGTTCACCGTTCAGGTAGATGGACGTGGTGCCCGTGCCGGGATTCACGTTGCTGAGGTCCGGTGTTGTCGATCCGCTGGTGACCAAGGTCCAACTCTGGTTGGCCCAGTGACTGTTGACCTGCAACTGGTGAAGGGCCTGCATGAGGTACCAGATGGGGAGGTAGGTGGTTCCGTTCTGGACGAATCCATACGGTTTCGAAACTACGTCCTGGTTGAAGACAATGCCTTTCATCGTCATGTCGGAGGCACTGACATCTGCGAATGCGGCTGCTGGGGCCGTGAACAGGGCCGCGCCTGCGCACACCGCACTGGCGCACAGCGACATCAGGGTCTTCTTTTTCAATCTGGCAGCTCCTTCAAGTCCTGCGAGGTTAGTTGACGGGTTCGGGAGAAGGATTCCCTAGGCAGCTCGGCTGCGATTCACCCCAAAGTGATGCATCCCCCGCTCGCTTACGCGATTCGGACTGTTGTGGTTTTGCTGTGCTGCACCGCGTTGGTCCGCTACAGCACAGGAGAGCACGGCACAGGAAGGGCGCTGTGATATGTATGGGTGAGGTTCACGCCCAAGGGAAGTGCCATGGCTGCATTGTAAAGGAAAACGCTCACCCAGGCAACGACAGTATCTGACATTCCGCGACGTGACAACGGAAGCCCATCG
The DNA here is from genome assembly GCA_023511295.1 of Alicyclobacillus sp. Lineage (GTDB taxonomy): Bacteria > Bacillota > Bacilli > Alicyclobacillales > Alicyclobacillaceae > JAIMBT01. Next base: position 57,317 of record JAIMBT010000004.1, on the reverse strand, counting down.
CGGCGGTTCATCCGGCAATCCGCTCGCCGCCGTTGGCAGATGGACGGGAAGGCGGTATTGTTACAGGTGTAGTTGCGTGCACCAGCGGGCACCGCCCATGCAGCGAGCGGAGGGATGGACATGCAGACAGTGCCGGGCGGCGTGACCGCACCGAGGGGATTTCGCGCGGCCGGTGTGAGCGCCGGCGTGAAGAAACAAGGAAAGGATGTCGCGCTCGTCGTCAGCGACGTGGCAGCGTCGTCAGCCGCTGTGTTCACTACGAACCGGGTGCAAGCCGCACCTGTCGTGGTATCAAAGGCGAAAATAGCGGCTCGGGACACCGCGCGTGCGATTGTCGTCAACAGCGGAAACGCCAACGCGTGCACCGGTGCCGAAGGTTTGGCGCACGCGGACGCGATGTGCCGAGCCACAGCCGAAGCCGTGGGGCTGGACGCGAGCGACGTGTTGGTGGCGTCGACCGGCGTCATCGGCGTCCCGCTGCCCGTCGCGGCGGTGTGTGCGGGCATCGAGCGGGCCAGCGAGGAGCTGGCAGCAGGGGAAGCGGCGGGCGAGGCGGCGGCGGATGCCATCCGCACGACCGACACGTGCCTGAAGCAGGCGGCAGTGGCGGTTCAGGTCGACGGCCACCGCGTGACCATCGGTGGGATGGCGAAGGGCAGCGGCATGATTCACCCCAACATGGCCACCATGCTCGGTGTTCTCACGACCGATGCAGCGGTGGACCCGCAGACCTTGCGCGCCCTGTTGCGCGAGGCCGCGGAAGAGACGTTCAACATGATCTCGGTGGACGGTGACACGAGCACCAACGACACCGTGTTTGCGCTCGCCAACGGACTCGCAGGAAACCACCTGCTAACGCGAGAGCATCCCGACTTCACAGCGTTCGAAACGGGCTTCCGGTACGTCTGTGCGCAACTGGCGCAGGCCATTGTCCGCGATGGGGAAGGGGCCACGAAGTGGATTGAGGTCCGCGTCACGGGCGGCAGTACGACGGCGGACGCGAGGAAGCTGGTCAAGTCGATTCTGACCTCAAACCTCGTGAAGACGGCGTTTTTCGGCGAAGACGCAAACTGGGGCCGGATTCTCGCAGCCATGGGCTACAGCGGGGCGGCGTTCTCTGTCGATGGGGTCTCCATCTCGTTCGTCAGCGCCGCTGGACGCATCGTCCTGATGGATTCGGGTCAGCCACTCACGTTCGACGAAGACTTGGCGGCCGCCATCCTGGCCGAACGAGACATTGTCGTCGAGGTCGGCCTCACGGACGGCTGTGCGACCGCCACGGGTTGGGGATGCGACCTCAGCTACGACTACGTCCGCATCAATGGGGATTACCGAACCTGACGCCCATCGATTGCGACAAGCCGCCGAGCGGCGGCGTGAACAGAGAGACGGTACAGGGCCCTGCCGGTTCGCGCTGCTGCGCGGGCGCCGGCAGGGCCCTGTGCTGCCTTATTCGAACTAGACGCCCAACTTGTCGAGGACGAACGCGTAGCTTTCGGCCAACTCGCGCACGCGGTTCAAACGACCTGAGGCGCCGAAGTGGCCGGCTCCCATGTTCGTCTTGAGCAGCACCACGTTGTCGTCGGTCTTCGACGCGCGCAGCCGAGCGACCCACTTGGCCGGCTCCCAGTACGCGACCCGGGGATCGTTAAGCCCTGTGGTGACGAGCATGTGCGGGTAGCGCTTCGCCTCCACGTTGTCGTACGGGCTGTACGACTTCATGTAGAAGTAGTACTCCCTGTCTGCCGGGTTCCCCCACTCGTCCCACTCCAGGCTCGTCAGCGGGATACTGGCGTCGAGCATGGTGGTGACGACGTCGACGAACGGCACAGCGGGGACGAGGACCTTGAACAGATGCGGTGCCAGGTTGGCCACTGCGCCCATCAGCAGGCCACCCGCGCTGCCGCCGCGGCCGGCGAGCAGATCTGGCGTCGTGAAGCCCTGTTCAATGAGGAACTGGGCTGCGTCGACGAAGTCCGTGAAGGTGTTGCGCTTGTTCAGGAACTTTCCGTCTTCGTACCAAGACCGCCCCATCTCGGACCCGCCTCGGACCTGGGCCGTGACGAAGGCCACGCCTGCGTCGAGGAGGGGGAGCCGGAGCGGATCGAAATGAGGGTCGCTGTTCGATCCATACGACCCGTACCCATAGAGAATGAGCGGCGCCGGTCCGTGGTCAAACAGGCCGGCCTTGTAGACTGCGGTGAGCGGAATCTGGGTTCCATCTGCGGCCGTCGCCCACCAGCGCGCCTGTTCGTAAGCGGCCGCGTCGTACGGGCCTGACACAGGCGCCACCTGCAGCGCTACGCGTCCGCCTGTCTGCAGGTTGAGTGCGTAGGTGGTGCGTGGCGTGAGCAGGGACTGGAAGTGAATGAGCGCCTCGGCGGTGTCATAGGCACGGTTGTCGCCGACGCGGACGGTGTATACGGGTTCCGCCCATGCGAGCTGCTGCAGTCCATCCTCCGCCGTAAAGCGCCACAGTTGCGTCAGCCCGTCCTGGCGTCCGGCGAGGAGGAGCGCGTCGCGAAACGGGTACACCTCTTCCAAGTAACGCGCGTCGTCGTACGGGAAGAGGTCCACCGGTTGCGACGTCTCTCCGACCGGGCACGCTGCCAGTCGGAAGTTCGGCGCGTCCTCGTTCGTGAGGACGAGGAAGTGGCCGTTCCAGTGTTCAAGGTCGTACAGGATGCCGCGTCGCCGCTCCGCAAATACGCAGAGTGTCCCCAGCGGGTCGGCAGCGTCGAGGTAGCGGATCTCGTTGGTCGTCTTGTTGTCCGAGTGGACGAACAGGTATCGCCCGTCGCGGGACTTTGACAGGTGCAACGTGAACGTGGTATCGCGCTCCTCGTAGAGGAGGGTGTCGGCTTCACCGCCTCCGACGCGGTGGCGCCACACCTGGTACGGCCGCTGGGTCTCGTCCAGGGTTGTGTAGAAAAGGTAGGTTCCCGACGCATCCCATTCGAGGCTGCCGTAGATAAACACGTTGTGAATCTCATCCGGCAATCGAGTGCCGCTTCGCAAATCCTTCACGAACGCGGTGTAGCGGTCGCTGCCGTCGCGGTTCTCGAGGTACGCGAGGCGCGTGTGGTCCGGGCTGACGCGCAGGACGGTGACGCTGAGATACGCGCCCTCTGTCGCGATGGCGTTGAGGTCGAGGATGACTTCCTCTTCGACCGCATCGAGATCTGCGCGCGACGATGCCCGTTTGCGCGCGTGGACGGGGTACTGCAGTTGCTTGTCCTGGCGCGTGTAGTAAAAGTACGGACCGTCTTGGACCGGGACGTTCACTTCGGCTTCCGGGATGCGTGCGACCATCGCCTCGTAGAGGCGTTGGGTCAACCCTTCGATGGGCTTCATCATCTCTTGGTAGTAACGGTTCTCTGCCTCGAGGTAGGCAATCACGTCGGGATTGTCTCGCTCGCGCAGCCAGTAGTAGTCGTCCGGCCGGACGTCGCCGTGCAGGGTGTGCGGGTGCGGGATGCGTTTCGCAACGGGTGGTTGCAAGGAAAGGACCCCCTTCTGAATCCGGCAGCCGGGCGACCTCGCCCAGCAGCCCTCTCAATACCGCCGCCAAGGCGGAGGAAACTCTGTCTTTGCCCGCGCGGACGCCACTAGCCGCGGGGTGACCCGTGATAGGCCACACACATCAGTCCAAAATAGGTCGGCACTTCGTAGGATAGAAATTCCACGTGCCGGTGTTCCTTGGCGATGGCGCCAGCGAGGATGAGCGCCTGCCAGATACCGTCCGGCTTCGCGTTGGCCACGCGCTCCGGAGAAAACTGCTGCATGGCTTCAATCTCGTTCGTCTTCAGCAGCTGCACGACCTGCTCGTCCAACCACGCCGCGTCCTCGTGGAATCCGTACGGCCCGGTGGGATGATGGGCGTGGGACCAGTCGCAACTCGCAATCAGTCCAACGCGTTTGCCGGATTGACGGACGGCGTCCGCAAGGGCCGCGCCGAACCGCAGGTGGTCGGTGTCGGACAGGCGGCGCGATGGTGTCACGACGACGACCGGGGTGTCCGGCATGAAGTACAGCGGGATCATCGCGCCCCAGTCAAGCGGTAGGTTTGAAAACGGACCTTCGGAAGTCGCGAAGTTCGCTGCCGCGACGGGGATGCCTCTGCCGGCCGCCGACTCGACGACCTGCCGCGCCAGCTGGCGGTCGACCAGTCGGTGCATCCCCACGACGTTTCCCGGCAGCGGCAGGGCTTCGCCGGACATCCCGGCGAGTGTGTGCTCCGACATCTCGCCCGACATGTGCGAGGCGTCAATCACGGTGAATGCGCCGTCGATACGCAAACCGTGCGGGGTCAGAACGACAATGGTCTCCGGGCGGGCCTCTTTCATCCAGATACCGAGTTTTTGCATACTGGAGCGGGTGGTCGCCATGAGTTCGGGATCTCGGGGTGACAACGCTTCAATCACAGGGAGACCGTGCGGCGCAATACAGGCAAAGACAAACGGGTCAGCCATCGACTCGAACACCTCCTGGACGCGAATTGTCCACAGTTGTCATTGTATCGGAAACCGATTCCGCCGCACAGCAAGAAAGAATCCGCTTACATTTCGGGAACATTCAGAATCGGGTGTACAAATGGTCGGAAAGGCCCTATACTGGTTCGAGATGAGACGAATCGACACGCTATTGACGACACCTGCAGGAGGCAGTAAGATATCCTGCGGGTTTTTATTTTGAATACGAAATGTTAGGGTGCGAATGTTTCGCATCAGGAAGAACGAATGAGAGGTGGCATGGATGTCGGAGCACGCAGCGCAAACGCGCGCGCGGGAGGTACTGCATTCCATGCGCCAGGTTCACCGGTCGATGAACACATTGATGCGCATGCAGGCCGACCAACTGGGCGTCACGCCGGTGCAGATGTTGGTGATGCGGGCGCTGGAAGAGGAGCCGAACCTGTCGCTCGGCGAACTGTCTGAGCGCGTCGCGCTGGGGTGCAGCACGGTCAGCGGCGTGGTGAAACGTCTGGTGGAGTCTGGGTTGGTCCACCGGGATCGGCTCGATGAAGACCAACGGACGGTCGCCATCCGCTTGACGGACGCGGGCCAACAACTGGTGGCGGAAGCTTACGGAGACGAGTCCCTGTTGTCGAGGGCGCTGCTGCGGTTCGTGGAGCTTCCGCCTGAGGATGTGACCGCGCTCCTGAACCTGAACGCAGAGCTGATTCGCATCCTCGACCCGGAGGCACAGGGGACCCCGAGGGTTTCCACTGCGGGGACACCCATCGACGACGGGACATGTCGGTGAATATCACCACGCCACACCTTCCGATGGACATCTGATGAAGACCAAGGGATACCTACACATACAGAGAGCTGGGAGAGAAGCAGAGAAATGAAGGATGTACACACTTCGGAGCGGGCCGTCTCGACGAAGGCGGTCTTTGGCGTGTTGTTGGTTGGTGCGTTTATCGCGTTTCTGAACCAGACACTCATCAATGTGGCGTTGCCGCAGATCATGGATCGACTGCACATCGCGGCAGCGACGGCTGACTGGCTGACGACCATCTACCTGCTTGTGAACGGCATTGTCATACCGGTTACCGCGTTCTTGTTGGAGCGGTTTACCACGCGGCAGTTGTACCTGACGTCGCTGGGGCTGTTCACGGTGGGAAGCATCATCTGCGCCCTCGCGCCAAACTTTGCCGTCATTCTGGTGGGACGCGTGGTTCAGGCGGCCGGCGCCGGCGTGCTGTTCCCGCTCATCACGAACGTCATCTTCGTCCTGTTTCCGCCGCACCGTCGGGGGTTCGCGATGGGGGTGTTCGGCATCGCCATCAACTTCGCGCCAGCTATCGGCCCGACGTTGTCCGGCTGGCTGCTGGAGGGTCACTCGTGGCGCGTCCTGTTCTTCATTGTGTTCCCGATTGCGTTGGCGGACTGGCTGGTTGCTTGCTTCCTGGTGCGCAACGTGACGGAGACGCAAGCCCAGCGACTCGATACGTTCGGGGTGATTCTGTCCACCATCGGCTTCGGAGGCGTGCTGTACGGATTCGCGGAGGCTGGGACCCGCGGTTGGAGCGACCCCGCCGTGGCGGGCACGCTCGTGGTCGGCATGCTGAGCCTCGTCCTGTTCCTGTGGCGCCAATTGGTGATCTCGCACCCGATTCTTGAGTTTCGCATCTTTCGCTACCCGATGTTTTCATTGACGACGGTGGTCAACGTGGTGGTCACCATGGCGATGTACTCTGGGATGATCTTGATGCCCATCTACATTCAGAACGTGCGCGGCTTCTCGCCGCTCCTGTCGGGCCTGATGTTACTCCCGGGCGGCATCGTGATGGGCATCATGTCGCCGGTCACCGGTCGGCTGTTCGACCGGTTTGGCGCCCGCTGGCTGGCTGTTCTGGGCCTGGCCATCACGATTGCCACCACCTACGCGCTGACGCGCCTGCAGTTGAACACCAGCTTCACCTACGTCACCGTGGTGTACACGGTCCGTATGTTCGGGATGTCCATCATGATGATGCCGATTTTTACGGCGGGCTTGAACGAACTGCCGCTCGCCCTGAACCGGTACGGGACCGCGATGGTGAACACCCTGCGGATGGTGGCCGGGGCCATCGGCACTGCCCTGTTCGTGACCATCATGACCAATCGCGGGGCGATGCACGCAAAGCAAATCATGCAGACGGCCGGTATCTCGCCAAAGGATACCGCACATGTGCTGGCAGCCGCTCACCAAGGCGCCGTGATGGGCATCAACGACGCCTTTATGGTGGCCACGCTGATGACGGTCGTTTCGTTCGTTCTTGCGTTCTTCATTCGCCGCACGGAGCCGAAGGAGGACATCATTCACCAGCGCGCTCGCGTGGCAGCTCAGGCCTCTGCCGGACCGAAGGTGGCGGGTGTTGGGCAACGAATTTCGCAAGGAGACTAACTCAAGACAGGAGCGGGTTTGGACGTGGCTCGTGTGAACAAAGGGAATTTGACCGAAGGGCCCATCGGCAAGAGTTTGGTCTTGTTTGCCATGCCGCTCCTGCTCGGCAATGTGTTGCAATCCCTGAACGGTTCCATCAATGCGGTGTGGATTGGCCACTTCCTCGGGCCGAGCGCGTTTGCCGGAACGTCGAACGCGAACAACATCATGTTCCTCATGCTCGGGACCATCTTTGGCGTGGGCATGGCCGCCACCATCCTGGTGGCGCAGAGCATCGGCGCCCGCGACGTGGATCAAGCCAAGCGGGTCGTCGGCTCGAGTTTCCTCTTCTTTCTGACGTTCGCCCTGTTGGTGGGCATCGCAGGGTATCTCTTGTCGGCGGACATCCTGCGCGCGATGCACACACCGCCAGACGCCCTGCGCTATGCCACGTCGTACCTGCGCATCATCTTCGCCGGCGTACCGTTCATGTTTTTGTACAATTTCATCATGACCATCCTGCGCGGCGCGGGGGATTCAAAGACGCCGTTTTACTTCCTTATATTGTCGAGTGTCCTCGATGCCGGCCTGAACCCGTTGTTCATCTTCGGACTCGGCCCGTTCCCGCGGCTGGGAGTAGCTGGGTCGGCGCTTGCCACGCTGATTGGCCAGGTGGTGAGTCTCGCCTGCATTCTTCTGTACCTCTACCGGACGCAGCACTTCCTATGCCTCCGGCGCGGAGACGGGCGGTACCTGCGGTTTAACGGGGTGATCATCGCTTCCCTCATCCGCAAGGGGATTCCGATGGGTCTACAGATGATTGTCGTGTCGAGCAGCGGTATCGCGATGATCAACCTCATCAACAGCTTCGGCTCTGTCGCCACAGCAGCCTTCGGCGCGGCGATGCAGATCTCGAACTACGTGCAGATGCCGGCCATGGCCATTGGGGGTGCGGTGTCGACGATTGCCGCGCAGAACGTGGGCGCTGGAAAGTGGGACCGAGTGCATCGAACCACGCTGCTCGGCGTCCTCGTGAACGTTGTCATGACGGGCGTGTTGGTTGCGGCCATCTACCTCTTCAACCACGCTGCACTCATGCTGTTCGTCGACTCTGAGCGCGTGGCGGCCATCGGGATGCGCATCAACGCCATCACACTTTGGGGATTTGTGCTGTTTGGCGTCACCTTCGTCATCTCCGGTGTGGTGCGCTCGACCGGCGCGGTCACTGTTCCGCTGCTTATCACGTTTTTCGCGCTGTGGTGCGTTCGGATTCCACTGTCGTACGTGTTTGCACATCGCTTCGGACTCGACGCGTTGTGGTGGAGCTTCCCGATTGGATTTGTGCTCGGCACCGGCCTGTCTGCTGCCTACTATCGATTTGGCAAGTGGCGTTCCGCGCGCATGATGAAGCAAGGCCCCTCGGGCGGGCCGCCGAGTTCGGCGAGCCCCTCCACGCCGGCGGGTGAGCCAGCGCCTGCCGCGCAGTGACCCGCTGTCGGGAGCCGTCACCTGTGACGATTTCGCGTCAAATGGGAGACGGCCCCCGCACCTTCCGGATTTTCTCGTATCCTATACGCGTCTGCTTTCGCTATCATGATCCCGGTACCGCACGGTCCAGCGCATCTGTGGGGAGCCGCTTGCCGGTTCGTCGCCGGCTTTGCGCGAACGCCGAAAGGTCAGGTGATGTGGGTGAAGTACGCGAGACGCATCCTTCTGTTGTTGATTGGCGTCACAGCGCTGTTTGTCGTCGTCTTCGCCGCGCTGATTGAGCTGACGCCGTTCGACGCTTCGAAGCTGACACCGTCCAGCACACCAACGGTCATTTACGATAAAAACGGAAACCGATATGCGACCATTGCGGCACCGGGATCGAACGACCTGCCATACAGCAGCATTCCACAGAACCTCCAAGACGCGGTGGTCGCGACGGAGGACCACAACTACTGGAGCGGATCGAGTATCGATATCCGGGGGATTCTGCGCGCCGCTTTCGTGGACCTGTGGCGCGGCCAGCTCGCCCAGGGCGGCAGTACGATTGAGGAACAATTGGCGAAAATCGTGTACCTGACGGATCAGAAGACGTTCAGCCGAAAGATCAGCCAGATCATCCTCGGGGTCCAGATTGACCGGCACTTCAGCAAACAGGAGATTCTCGCGATGTACCTCAACCGGGTCTACTTGGGAGAGGGCGCCGTCGGCGTCAAACAGGCGGCGATGAAATACTTCGGGGTGGACCTGAGCAAAGATCCCAACGGGCTGACGCTGGCGCAGGCAGCGCTGCTCGCCGGACTGCCCCAGGCGCCGAGCGCATATGACCCCATTCAGCACCCGAAGGCAGCCCTCGCTCGCCGCAATCAGGTGCTCGAGAACATGGCGAAGTACGGGTACATCTCCGAAGCGAAAGCGAAGCAGACCGAGAAGCTGTCGCTCGAGTTGTCGCCGCACTCCGTCCCTGGTGACATCTGGACGCAACATCCGCTGTTTGCGCAGTTCCTGTTTGATTACGCGGACAAAAACGGCATCAGCAGCGAACTGTTGACCCAAGGCGGCCTGAAGATCTACACCACACTGGATCCCCAGGTCGAATCTGCCATTGAACAGGTGATGGAGAACGGCACCCACTTTGCCGCTCCGGTGAACGGGCAGCCAGTGCCAGCGGCGGCGGTGTTTGTCGATCCGGCCACGGGCGGCATCCTCGGTGCGGCAGGTGCGCGAGACGCGCAGGCGGCGCGCGGGCTGGATAGGGCCTACGAGAACGGCCAACCCGGCTCGTCCATCAAGCCCATCCTCGAGTACGCACCGGCGATTGAGGATGGACTCATCACACCGGACTCCATCCTCGACAATACACCGCACGACTTCGGCGGCGGTTACGTCCCGCAGAACGATGAGCCAAACCAGCCGGGGCAGGTGACGGTGCGATACGCGCTGGCGCACTCGGAGAACGTCGCGGCTGTCTCCCTGTTGCAGAAGCTCGGCATTCAGCGGGGTATCCAGTTTGCAGAACAAGACGGGATTCAGTTCACGGCGGACGACGCGAAGCACCTCGGCATTGCCATCGGCGGGATGCAGAACGGCGTGAACGCGGTGCAGATGGCGCAGGCGTACGAGGCCTTTGACGACCAGGGTGTCCAACAGCAGGTGCACCTCATCTCGTCGATTGTCAACGCGAGCGGCTCAACCATCTATCAGTTTCATCCGAGCGCAAAACGAATCATGTCCGCCCAGACAGCCGCGACGATGACGAGCCTGATGGAGGACGTGGTGCAGTATGGGACGGGCACCGGCGCCGCGGTTCCGGGTTGGGGTGTGGCCGGAAAGACGGGAACGGTGCAGTTTGACGCGGGTCTGACGGGGCCCGACCAGTCGTGGATTCGCCTCGCGTGGTTCGACGGGTACACACCGAACATGGTCGGGTCCATCTACATGGGCTGGAACTACGACGAGCCGAACCCGGCCTACCACATGACGGGCAGCCCGAGTTACCAGTGTTCACAGATCTTCGGGGATATCGTGCGCCTGGCTGAAGAGGGCCGAACCCCGCAGACCTTCCAGGGCCCGCAGGTGAGTCCGAGTGATGCGAACGCGGTGACGAATCTGCAAGCGGCGTGGGACCAAGCGGCAGGCGGCGTTCAGTTGACCTGGTCGTCCGACGCGGCTGGTCAGGTGCAGTTTGTGGTGACCCGAGCGGACGTCACGTCGCCCGCTGCGGGTGGTCCGCCGCAAGGACCGGCTGGCGGGCCGGGACACGGCCGCGGCAAAGGGCGCGGGAAGGCCGGAGGGCAAGCGGCAGGCGGCCCCGCGGCGTCGGCTGGGGCGGTAACCCTCGGTCAGACGGCCAACCTGAGCTTTGTCGACACGTCGGTTGAACCCGGGCAGACCTACACCTACACGGTTCAGGCGGTCGATCCGTCGAGCGGCCAACCGGTCGGTCAACCGGCCTCCATCACACTGGTGGTGAACGCATCCACCCCCGTTCCCAACCCGACGGGCAACCTGCCGCCGGACAACAGCTTGGGCGGTGGCGCGGGCGTGCAGAATACGCTCGGCAACGACCTTGGCAGCGCTGGGAACGCGGTCGGGGGGACTGGCAATGCGGTGTCCGGGATAGGCAACGCGGTCGGTGGCACCGGGGGTGGCAGCGCTGGTAACAGCGTTGGTTCGGGCTCCGGTGGGACGTCGGGAACGGGATCGACCGGGGCCGGACCAGCTGGCGGCAGCGGTTCCGGACCGGCTGGTGGTGGATCGGCTGGTGGTGGATCAGGAGGTCCGGGCGGTGGAGGGCCGTAACCTTTCATGTTATGCGGATGCGACGCCGTTCCCAGATGCGGGGCGGCGTCGTCCGCCTTTCACGCAGGATGCGCGAGGCGCATCGTTGCGCATTCTGCGTAGGTCTGCTAGAGGGTCTTCTCGAATTCGTCGACCAACGTCCCGACATAGGCCACGGCGCGCCGGATGACGTCCGGCTGGGTGATGTCCGCCCCAGCGAGTTTCGCCAGTTCGGCGGGCGTTTTCGTGCCGCCGGACTTCAATACCTCCACCCATCGGTCGATAGCCGGCTGCCCCTCTTCTGCGATGGCCTGAGCGGCGGCAGTGGAGATGGACAGGCCAAGCGCGTAGGTGTAGGGGTACAGCCCCATGTAGTAGTGAGGCTGCCGCATCCAGGCGAGTCGGGCCCCGTCGTCCACGGTCAGCACGTCGCCCCAGAACTCGCTGAGGATCTCGCCCTTCGTCCGCGTCAGCACCTGCTCCGTGATGGGGGACCCAGCCTCCGCCAAGTGGTAGAGGCGGCGCTGCAGCTCGCCCTCCAGTAGGTGGTTGACAAAGTTGTGATGGTAGGTCCCCATCAGGCCTGCAATCACGCTCCCCCGCACATCTTTGTCTTCATACTGGCGTAGGAGGTGCTGGGCGGATGATATCGTGGACATGGTCGTACACGTCGCGCGTCACCTTGTGCGGCTGGAGCAGCACGTCGATGGCCGACGGGTAGCCGCGCAGCTCCGCCAGTGCGATGTTCTTCTCAATCTCGGTCGCGAAGGTTGCGGCGTACGTGTTGCGGTAGGCGGACAACCCGGCGGTGAACGAGGTGTAGGCGTTGCGCCGCAGAACGGGGTCCGGCGAGAGCTGTGGACCGCCTTCGTAGACGGCGTGCGGGGCGTTTCAGACTCCCGCCCCCACCAGGTACAATGACCCTGCAGGAGGGTGCATTGGAAAGGAGAGGAACACATGAAACCATCCGGGAACACCATTCTCATTACCGGAGGAGCGACCGGCATCGGCTTCGCCTTGGCCAAGCAGTGGGCGAACAGGGGCAACGAGGTGGTCATTTGCGGTCGGCGCGAGGAACGCCTGCGCGCGGCACAGGCGCAGATTCCGGGCATCCACTACCGCGTGTGTGACGTGTCCGACGAAGCGGAGCGGCGGGCGCTGTATGAATGGGCCACAGAGCAGTTCCCAAGGCTCAATGTCCTCGTCAACAATGCCGGGATTCAGCGCGACTTTCACTTTCTCGATACGCGAGAGCCGTGGGCCCAGACCCGACAGGAGATTGCCACCAACCTGGAAGCCCCCATCCACCTGATGGTGCTGTTTGCGGAGCATCTGCGACAGGTGCCAGACGCGGTCATCATCAACGTGTCGTCCGGTCTCGGGTTTACGCCCATGGCGACCTTTCCGGTGTATTGCGCGACGAAGGCTGCGCTGCACTCCCTGTCGTTGACGGCGCGCCACCAGTTGGCACCTTACGACATCCAGGTGATAGAGGTGATTCCGCCTGCGGTCGATTCGGAGCTGAATGCCGAGGGGCGACAGAAGCGCGGGATGACGCGAACGGGAACGACCGCCCTGGAGTTCGCAGCAGCGGTCATGGAGGGGCTGGACAGGGGAGAGGAGGAGATTGCGTACGGACACGCGGTGCACGCAAGAGTCGCGTCGCGCGCAGAGCTCGATGCAGCGTTCCGGCGGATGAATCCGTAACGTCTCTCGGCATGGGCGGTCAAACGGGGCCCGCGCAACCGGGCCCCCTGCCCCCGCCGGGTTTAGATCTCCACGTCGTGCTGCGTCTCGTGCTTGAACTCTACATACTGGCAGTTGCTGCAGTACCAGGGGCGGACAATGAACGACTGGTTCGGTTCGAACTTCAGCTCGCCGTGCTTCGGCTTGATGACGCCGGGCATCGCCACGGCCATCGGAAAGCGGTGCAAGGACGTTTGACCGCACTTCGGGCACTCGGTTGCATCGAACACAGACATGCTGTTCCACTCCTTCGCGATGTCATGATGACGCTTCTATCATATCACCATCTGCCTTCAATCTCCCTCCGGCACACTGCCCGGACGTGGAACGGGGCGAACGCGACTGTCGGGCAGGCGGTGTGCGCGGGGGGGGGGCCGCCGACGGACGACATCCCCAGAGGGGTGCAGCTGGCGGATTGGAAATGACCACCGGCTTTCCGCTACACTAGACCTGTCCAAACATTGTCGACGGTGCGCCTGGCCCGTTTTGCAGGACAGGGTGTGGGAACCGAGATGCGGTTCAAGACGCGTGGGTGAACGAGACGGACATAGACGGAAACAAATGGGGGTAGGCTGGGATGGAGACGGGAAATCGAGAGCGACAGGTCTTGGTCGTGTTTCCGCATCCGGATGACGAGACGCTCGCGGTCGGCGGGGCGATTGCGATGCACGCTGCGGCGGGGACGCCGGTGACGTACGCCTGTTACACGTTGGGCCAGATGGGCCGAAACATGGGGAAGCCGCTGTTTGCCACGCGCGAATCGCTGCCGCTGATTCGGGAGCAGGAGTTGCGCGCAGCTTGCCAGCACCTCGGCATCACAGATCTTCGGTTGATGGGATTTCGCGACAAGACGCTGGATTTTGAAGACCCCGAGGCGTTGGCGCAGACAGTTCTAGACTTGATTCAGGAATGTCAGCCATCGCTCGTGATCACCTACTATCCAGGGTGGTGTGTCCATCCAGACCACGAGGCGCTGGCGGCCGCGACGGTCCGCGCGCTGCGCAAGCTCCCGGCCGGTCAGCGCCCGAAACTGCAGTGTCAGGCGTTTGCCCAGGGCTATCAGGCGGCGCTGGGAGAACCGGATGTCGTGTACGACGCGGCGGACGTGTGGGAACGCTGCTACGCTGCGATTCGCGCGCACAAGTCGCAGACGTCCGCGTGGGTGGAGCGGATCGAGCGCGCATTGGCGGGATCGCCATCGGACAGGGACGCAGCGATTGGCCAGATTGCCCGAGGGCGGATGTACACGGTGGACGCAGACACCGTCGAGATATGATGGCCGAGGCCCAGGCTGAGGGCGCGCAGGCCCGGCGAAACATTGCATGCGACGTTTCCGCATGATAGGGATGAGAGGGACAACGATGCCAGAACAACTCGGATTTCGACACAAGGTCGTCACAGGGGCGGCAGATCACCCGGCGCTCGTCCTCTTGCACGGAACCGGTGGAGACGAGGAAGATTTGCTGCCGGTCGGAGAACTGCTGGACGATGAAGCGAGCCTGCTCGGCGTACGGGGTCAGGTGTTGGAAGGGGGAAGCCCGCGCTTCTTCCGGCGGATTGCCGAGGGGGTGTTTGACGAGGCGGACCTCATCTTTCGTACCCGTGAGTTGGCGGATTTCGTGGCGCAGGCGCGGGACGCGTATCAGCTGAACGGCCGTCTGGTGGCGGTGGGTTACTCGAACGGCGCCAACATCGCCGCCAGCACCTTGTTTCTCCGGCCGGGGCTGTTCTCGGGCGCCATCTTGTTCCGGGCCATGGTGCCGTTTCAACCGTCGACCTTGGAACAGTTCGGAATCCCGCGCGATGTCGACTTGCGTGGACTGCCGGTGTTCCTCGCGGCAGGGCGGAACGATCCGCTGATTCCAGCGGACAACACGGAACGTCTGGCGGAGTTGCTCCGCGCTGCTGGAGCCAGGGTGACGCTGGAGTGGTTCACGTCCGGGCACGCCCTTTCGCGGGCCGAGCTCTCTCTCGCGCACGTATGGTACCACGAGGATTTCCTCGGAAACGGCGAATCTCAGTCGGTGCCCGTGTGACCATCACGTCTTGGTCTGAGCTGAACGGGGTGTTCCCAGCGATGGCCACTGTTCAAACGCCGATCTCGGACAGTATGATGGTGGCATGTTGTGACGAAGGGAACGGGATGGCCCTGTGCTGAAGCGAATTTTGACGTTGGCCATCCCGTCGATTGCGACCTTCTCCTCGATGACGCTGACCGGCATGATCACGCTCGTGCTGATTGGCCGACTGGGGGCGTCGGCGATAGCAGTCGTCGGGATCAGCAACGTCTTGATGTACAACACTTGGGCGCTGTTCGCCGGCATCAACGAGTCCATCAACTACTTGGTCTCGCAGAACTTCGGCGAGCGCACGATGGCGCAGGGGAACCAGCGGATGCAGGTGGGCCTCGTGGTCACCGCTGCGCTGGCCGCTTTGTGGGTGGTGGTGAGCCTCACGCTGCCGGGCCTCATCCTGCACTGGGTTGGGGCAAGCCCGACCCTGGTGGCGGCAGGTACAGGCTACCTGCGCATCCGCATGCTCAGTTTCGCGTTTTCAATGTTCAGTAACCTCTTCTACGCGTATATGCGGGCGGTTGGGGACACGCGCACGCCGATGGTGATCTCGATGTCCACCAACGTCCTCCTGATTGGCCTGACGTACGTGCTGACGTACGGCGCGGGGCCGGTTCACGGCATGGGGCTGGTTGGGGCGTCCACCAGCATGCTGATGACGGAAGGGTTGGGGCTCGCAGCGTCGGCCCTGGTCTACTTTGGACCGTATGGGCACCGCTACGCGACGCGCGTGCGGCATGCGTGGACGCGGCCGGTGTTCGGCCTGGTGCTGAGGGAGAGCGCCAAACTGAGCCTGACGGAACTGTCCATGAGCCTCGGGATGCTCGTCTTCACCGCCTGTATCACGCGCCTTGGAACGGACGCCGTGGCGGCCAACGAGATTGCGCTGAACATCCTGTCCTTCGGATTTATGCCAGCGAACGGTTTTGCCGCGGCGGCGACCATCCTGGTTGGGCAGGGGATTGGTGCGCGGCAACCTTTGGAAGCGCGGCGCGGCGGAATCTGGACGCTCGGCTGCGGACTGGTGTTCATGGCGCTGTTCTCCATCTACCTCTGGCTGTTCGCGCTGCCCGTCGCCAAGATCTACAGTTCTGTGCCCGCGGTGTACACGCTGGCGGTCTCGCTCATTCACATCGCCTCGTTCATCCAATTGTTTGACGGCGGTGGCATCATCCTCTCCGGCGGCTTGCGCGGCGTTGGGGACACCAATTTCCTGACGCGCGTATCCCTGATTGTCAACTGGGCGGTATTCATTCCACTCACCATTTTGCTCACAGTGGTCCTAGGCCTCGGTCAGGCGGGCGCCTGGCTGGCGCTGTGCACGGAACTCGTCCTGCTTGGCGTCTGCAACTTCATCCGCTACCTGCGTCTGCCGTGGCCCCATCTGGCGACCCGGACGGCGGGGTCGGAAGCGGCGAGATCGCGGCCCGGCGCCCCTGCGGCCGGGTGACGAGGGCCGGGTGACGAGGGCCGGGTGACGAGGGCCGGGTGACGAGGGCCGGGTGACGAGGGCCGGGTGGTGGGCCCGGGGTCCCATCTGCTCCCTGATTGGCCACCACCACGGGGCCCTATCCGGCCGCGTCCACCCACCTTTGCCTGCCGTTGGCACGCGTTCTATGCTATGATATTTCGCGGTTAGAAATATCCGCGGCGGGATGGACATCCTGACAAGAACCGACAACGCACGTCCCGCTGCTTGCGGACCTCCTTCCCAATAGAAAGGCGGTGGTGCCCATGCACGATACAACCGGTGGAACCCTGCCCGCACGCCCCCCGAGGCGGGGCGGCCAGGGTGGCCCGATGAGATCTTCTGATCCGCCTCACAACACCCCCGCCGGCGTCAACCCGTGGATGGTGTTGTCCGCGACGGGGTTGGCGGTGGTCCTGGTGATGGTCAACCTCGGCGCCTTGAACGTGGCTCTGCCGTCCATCTCCCGGCATTTTCACGCGGGTGCGGCGGTCGCAAACTGGATCTTGCTCTCCTTCATGCTGGTCAACACCGTCCTGATTCTCGTGTTCGGGCAGTTTGCCGACTCGTTCGGCCGGCGAAACATGTACCTCCTCGGGATTGCCGTGTTCACGGTGGTGAGCCTGGCCATCGGGTTTTCGCCGAACATCTGGTGGTTCTTGGTGTTCCGCGTGTTGCAGGCAGCGGGGGGTGCATTGGTCATCACCAACAACACGGCGCTGCTGACCGACGCGTTTCCAGAGTCGTCCCTCGGAAAGGGACTCGGTTTAAACGTGCTCATCGCCTCCGCGGCGCAGTTGATTGGGCCAGTGGTCGGTGGCGCTCTGGCGGGTAGTCTGGGATGGCAGTGGGTGTTTTGGGCCTGCGTGCCGGTGGGCCTGATTGCGATGGTCTGGGGCGTGCTGGTGCTGCGGCGCTTGCCGTCGACAGGGTCTGGGCGTCCGATTGACTGGACCGGCGGCGGCATCATCTTCGTGGCCCTGAGTGCCCTCATCTACGCGCTGTCGGAAGGTGGAACCCTCGGCTGGTTCAACCCGTCTGTGTTGATTGGGTTTGCGCTGTTTGTGGTGCTGGCACCCATCCTCGTGCTCACCGAGCGCCGGTCGCCGGCGCCGATGTTCGACTTCAGCTTGTTCCGAGATCGACCGTATGCGATGGCGAACGTCGCGACATTCCTCAACGCCTTTGCCCGTGTGTCGGTTGTATTGCTCGCCAGCCTGTTCTACCAGTCGGTCCTCCACCAGGGTGCCTTTCAGGCGGGCTACGAGGTGCTGCCGGTGACGGTCGGTATGCTGGTGGCGTCGCCTATCGCCGGGGCACTCTCCGGCCGATTCACGCCGCGGGTGCTGTCCACGACCGGCCTCGGGCTGAGTGCTCTCGGGTTGATACTCCTCATGTGGGCGTTGCAGCCTGGCCTCGCGTACTGGCTCGCCGGGACTGGCATGACCTTGGTCGGGTTTGGATCCGGTCTGTTCCTCACCCCCAACACGCGCTCCATCATGACGTCGGTCCCGGTGGATCGGCGCGGGTTTGCGAACGGGTTGCGTTCGATGTTGCAGAACATGGGCCAAGTACTGAGCACAGCCGCGTCCCTGACCATCATCACGGCCGGACTGCCGCAGCGCCTGCAGGACGCTGTGTACTCGGGCAACGTCACGAACTTCACGCGGACGGACGTACTGCGGATGGTCGGCGGGTACCGCTGGGCGATGGCCGCGCTGCTGGTCGCGACGGTCATCGGCATGGCCTGTTCGGCTCTCCGCGGCAAGGTGGCCCCGGCACTCCAAAAAGCCGACTAAACCTCTAGACGATCTGTACGATATCCGCGATAATAGAGGCCAACCGGAGGTGTGCCGCGTGTTGCACACCTTTGCTTTCAACGAGAGGAGCCGAGAACAGGTGACAGATGCGCGAGCGAAGATATACGTGTTGCACGAAAACGACGAATGGACGGTCCACCTCACGCGGCGGCTGGAAGAGCTGCACCTGCCGTACGAGTTGTGGCATCTGGATCACGGCCGCATCGACCTGACAGAGACGCCGCCGGAGGGCGTATTTTTCAGCCGCATGAGCGCCTCGGCGCACACGCGGGATCACCGCTATGCGCCGGAGTTGACGGGTGCCGTGCTGGCCTGGTTGGAGGCGTACGGGCGGCGGGTCATCAACGGATGGCGCGTGTTGCAACTCGAAGTGAGCAAGGTCAACCAGTACATGGCCATGAAGCGGCACGGTATCCGCGCGCCGCACACCGTAGCGGCGGTCGGCCGCGAGGACATCCTGCAGGCGGCAGATCAGTTCGAAGGCCGGCCATTCATCACGAAGCACAACCGCGCGGGGAAGGGGCTCGGCGTGCAGTTGTTCTACTCCAAAGCTGCGCTCAAGGAGTACCTGGACGGCTCGACGTACGAACCGCCGGTGGACGGCATCACCTTGCTGCAGGAGTACATCCAGTCGCCGGAGTCCTACATCACCCGCTGCGAGTTCATCGGGGGCAAGTTCCTGTACGCAGTCCGCGTCGATACATCGGAGGGCTTCCAGCTGTGCCCGGCGGACGCCTGCCAGATTGGAGATCTGTTCTGCCCCGTCGGCACGGAGGCTCCGAGTCGGCCGAAGTTCCAGATTATCGAAGGGTTCGCAGATCCCATCCTGAACCAATACGAGGCGCTGCTGGCGGATTGCGGCATTGAGGTGGCCGGGATTGAATTCATCCGCGACGCGCAGGGTGAGATCTACACCTACGACATCAACACGAACACCAACTACAACTCCGATGCCGAGGCAGCTGCAGGCAAGTACGGCATGCTGGCGGTCGCGAAGTTCCTCGGCGCAGAGTTGGAAAAGTTGCAGAAGGTTCCATCGGCCGCCGCTCAATCCGCCGACTGACCGACACGAGCACGACACCCGGGCGGCTGTGTCCCGCGGCGCGTGGTGGACGAGACGAGACAGGCGGTCTGGGTGCGGGCGAACCCGCCCCTTCCGCCGTAGAGAGGAGACAGGGTGGAGAATGCGCTACGGGTTTTGGTTGCCGATATTCGGCGGATGGCTGCGCAATGTTGAAGATGAGGGCATGCCGGCCACCTTCGACTATGTCAAGCAGGTGGCACAGTCGGCGGAGCGGTGGGGTTACAGCACAACCCTCATCGCGGAGTTGTACTTGAACGACATCAAGGGTCCGGAAGCAGATGCGCTCGAGGCGTGGACCACGGCGGCTGCGCTGGCGGCTGTAACGGATGAACTCGAAATCATGGCGGCCGTACGCCCAGGCTTTCACAACCCGGCTGTCACTGCGAAGATGGCGGCGAACATCGACCGGTTGAGCGGTGGGCGCTTCACGTTAAACGTCGTATCCGCGTGGTGGGAGGAGGAAGCCCGTCAATACGGCGGCGTGTTCACCGCTCACGACGAGCGGTATGACCGGACGGAGGAGTTTGTGGCGGTGATGAAGGGCCTGTGGACGCAGGATACCTTCCGCTACGACGGGCGCTTCTATCAAATCCAGGACGCGAAATTGGCGCCAAAGCCGGTGCAGCGCCCGAACCCCATCCTCTACGCAGGCGGCGAGAGCGAGCGCGGCAAGACGGCCATTGTCACTTCCTGTGACGCGTACGTCATGCACGGGGGCACCGTGGAGGAAATTGAGGCGAAGATTGCAGACATGAAGCGGCGCCGCGCCGCCGTTTCGGACGTGCCTCTGGCCAGTTTCGGGATGGCAGCCTACGTCATCTGCCGGGATACGGAAGCGGAGGCACAGGCGGAGCTCGCGCGTATCACCAACGTCCAAAACACGAGCGGCTACGCCGGCTACAATGACTTCGTCAGCAAGTCGCAGCTGGAACAGGTCGTCAAGCTCCAGGATTACTCCGTTTCCAACCGCGGTTTGCGGCCGAACCTGATTGGGACGCCGGAGCAGATAGCGGATCGAATTCTCGCCTACGAGGACGTGGGACTCGACCTGCTGCTGTTGCAGTTCTCGCCGCAGTTGGAGGAGATGGAGCGGTTTGCGCGCGACGTGATGCCGCTGGTGGAGCAAAAGCGCCGCACCGCCGTAGTCTGACCTGTTTGCATGAGCGGCCGCGGACAGCAAACAGGCATGCGACTCCGCATGCCTGTTTGACATGGATGCCAGGCGCCGCATGCGGTGGTGCACCCCCATCGCATGGACTAGCTGTCTATCGTATCATCTCCCTTGTGAGCAAGGCATCGGTGGGACGACAAAGCGGTTTCGCAGGGATTGCGCCGAGCCGTTTCCCATGCCTCGCCGGAAGACCGGTTACCTGGAAGGGCTAAGTCACCACCTCGATGCCGCCGTGCAAGCCCCGGTTGTCCGAGACTGGCTACAAGGGCGACCCGAGTGAGCGGTGTATGACGGCGTTCTCCGCTCGGGGCTCGCTGGAACCACCGCGCACGCAGCCGAAGTGGCCCGTGTCCCGCCTGGCCACGCCCGGCATGACCATGGAGTGAGGGGCCGTCCACGCAACCAACTGATCCCAAAGGGCCCCTCCATGCAACAAACCGCCCCCAAAGAGGCGGTTTGTTGTGGGTGAAATCGCCGTGCGGCGCGTACCTCTCTTCCGAACCCGCTCCTCGCGGCCGGACCGCGCAGGTGCGGGTTGCCACTCCGTGCCATTCCGGCGGCCCGCGAATCTCCCAGGCCCAGCCTGTGCCCAAATCCTCTTCACGGGGCACTCGCATCAATCCTCCGTCGTAGCTGCGACGTCCCCGTGCGCATCGGCCGGCAGGCCGAGCCCGGCGGCCACGCGCTCGGCCCAACCCGCGTCGGCGCGGTGGAAGTGCGCGAGTTTCTCGATGAGATGGACGTCCTCGAGGAGAATTGGGCCCGTCGGGCCCGCCGTCTTCGAGTTTTGGTTGTCATCCACCGGTGCACCGGACTGCGTCGTGAGGAGTCGGTCCATCATTTCGTCACGCTCCATTCTCGAGCCCTACAGCCCATTTAGATTTAGATTTAGTATAAATATAATCAGGACGAGCCGTCAAGTTCTGCGCGAACGCGCCCGCCGCCCCCGGCCCCTCATTGCGCCAGGCGGGTACCCGGGGTAGACTCAGGGAAGAGTGAAAGAGGGTGAGATCTGTGGAGTCGCACAACATCCACTGGACCACACAGCGCAGGGTCATCTACAACGTGGTCCGCGCGGCGAAGGACCACCCAACCGCTAAAGACATCATGGACCGGCTTCGGGACGAGGGCCACTCGTTTGCCTACGGCACCGTGTATAATGCGCTGCGCTACCTGGTCGATGCGGGACTGTTGCTGGAGTTGCAGCTCGGAGACGGGGCCAGCCGCTACGATGGTCGGACCGAGGAGCATCTGCACTTGAAGTGCGACCGGTGCGGGCGGATTGAGGAAGCAGGCATTGCGGTCCCCGACGCATGGCTGACCGCTGTGCATGAGGAGACCGGGTTCGCGGTGCTGCGAACGGACATCGTCCTGCACGGATTGTGCGAAAGCTGTCGGGAGGGGGCGGACGGGAATCCGCGCGAGGCTTGAGCACGATGCTTGAGCGCGAAGCCAGAGGCCGTGCAAGGTCGGATAACCCAACTCGTGTCCGTGCACGCTATCCCATAGATCAACGTGGGAGGGAAGCGTGGCATGAGTATCGATATTGGCAGACCGAAAGCCAAACCGCAGCAGACCGAAGACGCCCTGCGGCGCGTCAACCTGGAACCCGATTCCCGAGGCCGGGCGGCCGACGACGCCCATCGGCCAGCGAACGCACTCGGAAAGCACGAGCAACCCTCCACTGCGGAGCTGAAACGGCGTCGACAGATGGAACTGTCGTTCGAAGCCATCAGCCCGTTTGAACTGAAGAACGAGTTGATTCGCCTCGCGGAGCAGACGGAGAAGAAGGCGGCCAAAGCGATGCTCGACGCGGGCCGCGGAAATCCGAACTGGATTGCGGCGACACCGCGCGAGGCGTTTTTCGCCCTGGGGCAGTTTGCGGTGCAGGAGAGCCGGCGCGTGTGGGATGAAGGAGACCTCGCCGGTAAGCCGGCGCTCGACGGGATCTACGAGCGGATGCAGGCATTTCTCTGCAAGCACGGGGATGAACCTGGGGTCCAACTGCTGGCCCGCTTTGTCGAGTACGGGATTCACGTGAACCACTTTCAACCGGACGCGTGGGTCCACGAACTGGTGGATGGCATCATCGGCGACAACTACCCTGTGCCGGACCGTATGCTCACGCACATCGAGTCGATTGTCCACGACTACATCCTGCAGGAGATGTGCCAAGGCGAGAAGGGCGGCGGGCGCTTCCAACTGTTCGCGGTCGAGGGGGCGACGGCCGCGATGTGTTACTTGTTCGAGTGCCTATCGGCGAACCATTTGCTGCAACAGGGAGATCGGGTGGCCATTATGGTCCCCATCTTCCCGCCGTACGTCGAAATTCCCCAGTTGGACCGCTACCGGTTTGACATCGTTCCAATCCGGGCGACCGCCGTCGACGCGGACGGCAACCACACGTGGCAGTACCCGCCAAGCGAAATCGAGAAGCTCAAGGACCCGAGCATCAAGGCGCTGTTCTTGGTCAACCCGAGCAATCCGCCATCGGTGGCGATGGTACCGGACACCGTGCAGCAGTTGGTGGACATCGTGGAGCACGACAATCCGAACCTGATGATCATCACCGACGATGTCTACGGCACGTTCGTCGAGAACTTCCGCTCGCTGATGGCAGATCTGCCGTACAACACCATCTGCGTGTACTCGTTCTCGAAGTACTTCGGCGTGACGGGTTGGCGGCTTGGGGTCATCTGCGTGAATGAACGCAACGTCTTCGACCGGTTGCTGGAAGACCTGCCCGCTGACCGGCGCCGGGCCTTAGCGCGGCGGTATTCGTCACTCTCGCGCGACCCGGGTACACTCCGGTTCATCGACCGGCTGGTGGCGGACAGCCGGCAGGTCGCGCTCAACCACACGGCTGGCTTGTCCACTCCGCAGCAGGTGCAGATGGCCCTTTTGTGCGGGTTCGCACTGCTCGATCGGCACAACGCGTACAAGCGGCTGACGATGCAGATTTGCCAGCGCCGCATGAAGTTGCTGTACGACGGCCTCGGCCTGCCGCAACCCAACCTCCCGAACGACGCCGACTACTACACGGAGTTTGACTTCGCCCTGTGGGCGGAGAAACACTACGGGCCGGACTTCGTGCGCTACCTGCAGGACAACTACGAGCCCGTCGACATCCTCTTTCGGCTGGCCGAGGAGTCGTCCGTCGTCCTCCTCAACGGCGGTGGGTTCTACGGACCCACGTGGTCCCTGCGGGTGTCGCTTGCGAACCTGGACGACGACGCGTACGCCCGCATCGGCGAGGACCTGCACAAGGCGCTGGAGACGTACGTCGCCCGCTGGCGCGGGGAGCGCGGGGAACAGAACGGGCCGACGACATCGGCTTCGCCGGGCCGGCACGGCGAGGCGTCGGTTCACCCGTGGGCTTCGCACCTTCGTTCCGAGACGACGCATCGCTCGGATGATGACGTATGAGTGCGGACCGTCCGCCGCGCCCGTACATGGTGCGGGAGGTGACGTGGTTCAACCTCGCTGCGAAGCTGCTCGGCTACGGTTCTGTCTTCGCGGCGGCGGACACCTTCGTTGCCCCGCGTCTGTACGGGTCGCTCACGTACGCGGCCATCACGGTCGGGGTCCTGACCCTCATTGGCCTGATGGCCGACCTCGTGGTCGTACCCGTCCTCGGTAACGTGCCAGCCCTCCTGCTCGGCTACCCCGTGATGGTCGCCATCATTTGGTTCGTCGCGTCGTGGGGCGCGGATAATCACGTGTCGTGGCTGGACGCCGTCGTGATGGCCCTGTTTCTCGGACCGTGGGAGTTCCTGTTACACCGGATGGTGCTCCGGGTCACCGGGCATCACGTGCCGCGTTGACCACAGGGGCGCCATCCGTCAGTCCTGCTCCCCACGGAGTTCAAGGCGCTGTAAAGGTGAGCGGGAGGCTCGTCACGCCGTGAACGATAAACCCGCGGGCTGGCGTGAGTACTTGCCCTTCCACCATCCGCAGATTGGGCAACCGGTCCATCACCGTCCGCAGCGCCACCTTGGTCTCCAGTCGGGCCAGTGGCGCCCCGAGGCAGAAGTGGATGCCGTGGCCAAACGCGATGTGCGGATTCGGGGTGCGTTCGATGTCGAACCGGTCTGGCTCCGGGAACTTCGCTTCGTCCCGGTTGGCTGAGCCAATCCAGGCGACGACGCGGCTGCCCGCGGGGATGGTCTGGCCGCCCAACACCACGTCTTCGCGCGCGACGCGGAACATCGCCTGAACCGGTGACCGGTAACGCAACACTTCCTCGATGGCTCCCGGCAAAGCATCTGGTTCCCGTTGCAGCCGCGCCCAAACGTCCGGGTGTTCGAGGAACGTCCGCACGGCGTTTCCGATGAGGTTGGTGGTGGTCTCGTTGCCTGCCACCAGCAACAGCCAGCACAGCGCCAGAATGTCGTCTTCGCTCAGGTGCTGGTGCTCCACCTCAGCGGCAATCAGCGCACTGATGAGGTCATCCTGCGGCGATTGGCGGCGTACCGCGATGGCATCGCGAAAATACGCATTCATCTCCTCGTGCACGGATGCCGACGCGCCGTCCCTCCCGCCGACGACCCGGTCTGCGGACGCTACGACTTCGTCCGACCACCGCTTGAACCGATCTCGGTCCGCTGCCGGCACACCGAGCATCTCCGCAATCACAATCACCGGCAGGGGGTAGGTGAAATCGCGAACGAGATCTATCTCGCCGGTGTCGACGACGCGGTCCATCAACGCATTCGCGATGGCTTCAATGCGCCCCTCGAGCGCGGCGACGGCCCGCGGCGTGAAGGCGCGGTTGACGAGGGCGCGCAGCTGCGTGTGACGGGGCGGATCGGTCGTGATTAAACTGGAGCGCCGCTGGGTCTCAAAACCGGCTTCGTCGGCTCGGAAGGACCGCCCGTATTCCGAGGAGAACTGCTGGTGGTGGCTGAGGACGGTCTTCACGTCATCGTAGCGGAAGACGGACCACACCTGGAGGTCTGGAAGCAGGGCCACCGGCTGGGTCTGGCGCATGGTGCGGTAGACAGGGTACGGGTTCAACCGGACCTCGGGTGTCAGGAAGGGGTTCACATGCATCGTCCTTTCTGTTCTTTGGCGTATCTAAGACCAGTATGCCTCTGTCGGGTATCCGCGCTGTTCCCAGAACCCTTCAATCGGCCGTTCGCTGAACACCACGCGATTCACCCATTTGATGGACTTGTAGCCGTACATCTTCGGGACGACCAAGCGCACCGGGAAACCTTGTACGACCGGCAAGGGTTGGTTGTTGATGGTCGTCGCGAGGAGCACGGAGGGGTCCAGCGCCTCGGCGAGTTGGAGGCACTCCGAATACGCCCCATCGAACGAGTAAAAATGCACGTACTTCACATGACCTTGCGGTTGTACGCGGTTCACCAGGCTTTGAATGGTGAAGCCGTGCCAACGCACGTTCGGTACACTCCAACCCGTGACGCAGTGGAAATCCACGGTCTCCGTCGCGAACGTGAGCTGTTGGATGTCCTGCCAGGTCAGGACGGCTGGATGGGCGACGGACCCGTCGACGGTCAGACGGTAATCGGTGAGCTTCATCACGGGGTACGGCGGACGGACGACTGTGTAGTACTCAGGAAAATCCGGAAGTTGGTTGGATGGGGTGGCAGCTGCGCTCGCCTGACCGGTCGGCCGGGCGAGGGCGCGCAGGATGCGCAGCGGATCTAGGACGGTGACGACTGCCGCGACCGCGGTACCGCCCGCCAGCCAGCGCAGGAAGGCGCGGCGCTCGGGCTGTATGCGTCCGCCGGCCCAGGTGTCGCGCGGAAAGCGCACGCCGAGGGCCTTCAGAAACGCATGTGTGACGAGCCAGGCGCTGAGCACGGTCGTGAGTGCGCCGTGCCACCAGAACGCGGGTGCCCGCCAGACGGTGGGAAAGACGCGCACGCCCCACAGGAGGATGCCCGTGACGACAATCGCAGCGCCGAACACCGTCGGTATCAGCCAATCGGGCCGGAGGATGGTCTTGCCCTCTGGCAGCAAGCGGCGCAACAGCGGCGCGAGCAGCGTTCCGGCGAACACCAGACCGATTACGATGTGCGCGTCGTAGAGCAGGCGCAGGTATGGGATGAGCGGTGCGTGAACCGCGGGCAGGTACAGCGCCATCCCGCTCATCACCAACAACACGAACGACACAATGGTGTATGCGTGGAGTCCGACAAGGAACTTCGGCCACTTGGCATGCGGGAACCAACGTCGCGGCACGGCCGTCACCTTCTCTCCGGGAGGTGGGGCATCGGTCCGGAAACTGCCGCGCGGCAGCCGGCACTGCTGACGTTCTGTGGCGCAGACCCCTTCCGTACCATTCTACTACGGGACGGCTCATCATGGGCCTGCGGCATTGGCATCGGATGACATCGCCGGTGTGCATGCCGCCACCAGAAACCGGCGATACTCCGAGGGAATGAACGAGGAGGCGATGGTGGTGTTAGACCGAGAGGCGATGCGCCGGATTGCCGAGGCTGAACAGCAGGCCTTGCTGGCGCTGGACGACGACACCGTGGCGGAGACGACCTTTGTGTGCCCGCTCTGCGGCGGCGTGGCCAACTTAGCGCTCGATGCCTGGTTGGGGCATACCTCGAGCTGCCAGAACGGCTGCTTTTAACCGCGCCGCGCTGGTCGGGACGTGCACGATGGGGGATTTGGGCGCGTATATTCAGGTTGCGCCAGGATTGACGCCGCGTCGACAGCAACGTCGGATGCGATGTCCGTGAATCGGTGATGGGGCTCACCGCAAACGCCCGTTGGGGCTCATGGCTCCTGTGATAGCGCCCGGCGCTGTCGCAGGAGCCGATTTCATTTCAAGGCCCATCGAAGTTCCTGGCATGGGAGAGGTGCGCATGGAGCCAGGGTTGACGGTTCGGATTGTCGTGGGGGAGCGCGAGCGATATCGACGCGTCCCGCTCTATCAGGCCATCGTCCGCGCCTGCAAGAAGCGCGAGGGGGCGTTGTGGGTGCAGGTATCGCGGGTTGCAGGAGATGCGGTGGGCGCGGCCTTCGCCAGCGGAGGCAGACGGGTGCGGCCGGCGTACCCGCTGGTCGTCGAGATCTGCGGCCCAGTGGAAGACGTCGAATCGACCTGGAAGGAACTTTCCGCAATGTTGGAGGGTGCATCCCGTCCTGCGCTGGTCCTCCAAGGGGCGTACGTCCGGACCGAGTAAAGCGTCCGACGGGTGCAGGGTTCCACTGGGTTCGCAGGCATGTTTGGCGGAAGACAGCATAAACATGATCTCTAGTCGGCGAGGCTGCCTCCGACACGAACGCGCCACCGGATTCACGCCTCGGGCTTCCCTGTTGGATGGGAGGTGAGCCGGATGTCCGGCGGAACCTATCTGGAGGTCTTGACCTACGATGGCGAACGGCTGCACCCGTTCGGGCCGCTGGTGAGCGACTGGGTGGTGCAGGAACTGTTGCACCGTGGCGCCCCAGGGTGCACGGTGGTTCACGGGGTCTACGGGCTCGACCGGAGGGGGACGATTCAGGATGTCGCGTCGGAGTACGCGAACGAGAACCTGCCGGTCTGTATCCAGGTGTTCGCGTCCACAAACTGGGTTGGGACGTTCCTCCAGTCGATAGATGCCAAATGGTCGACGAGATGCAGGCTGTTCACTTCGCCGGCGGTGGACGTGCGGGTCTGCACAGACCACGAGCTCCAAGACGTTCTGGAGATGTCAGATCACGTCTTCTGCAAGGTCTATCTCGGTCAACCCGATGTGGCGCTTTCGCTCTCGGAGTGGCTCGGTGCACTGCGCGGGCCCAGTGTGGCGCCGCCGATGCTCACGCGCGCGCGCAGGGGATTTGGCAGTCATCGGGCGGTGCGCAAACCCCGTTTGTTCTCCAACAGGGACGACGTGTGGATTTTGGAAGCGATGTGGTCCCGTGCAGATGCGATGTCGGTCCTGGACGAGGTCCGCCCCCGCTTACGGCGCGTCTCCGGACCGGCTGTCATCCTCCCGGTCGCGGTGTGGCATCCGCGCACGTCGGGTGTACAGCCGTAGGACAACAAGCAGTTCTATTTCTCAATCGGTGCCATATCATGATGGTGCGACAAAGCGTCCAATGGTGGCGATGGAGCTCGCCCGAAACGCCGGTCCGGCTGATGGCTCCTATCCAGCGATTCCGCTGGGTAGGAGCCATTTTCCTGTCTTTTGCCGGTGCAACCGGCCGGCCAAGCCTGCGTTTCGTCCGGAGGTCACGATGAATGCGCGTGCGCGTGAGGGAGGGAGTGCTGTGACGGTGGGTCAGGCCGTGTGGATGCAGGGGATGCAGCTCGCATTCGTCCTGCTCGTTTCTCCGCTCGTGAAAGGCATTCTCAATCGTTGGAAGGAGTTTGTTCAAGGCAAGCGCGGACCGAGCATCTTCCAGACATACCGCGATCTGCGCAAGTGGTTTCACAAGGAGACGGTGCGACCCGACGGGGCTGGACGGATGTACCGGGTGGCCCCGTATCTGTACTTCGCCGCTCCCTTGGTGGTCGCGATGTTGATCCCGGTCCTCACGTCGTATCCCTTGTTCATGGCGTTTGCGGGAGACATGATGGCGGGCGGATTCATCCTCGGCCTCGGCACCTACGCGCTCTTGGTTGGCGCGACGGCGGGCGCCAGTCCGTACGGCGGCATCGGCAGCACGCGAGCCCGCTTTGTCTCGATGTGTGTCGAACCCGCGCTGATGGTCGTCCTGTTTGCCGTCAGCTTCGCTGCCCACGCGACCATTCCGTTCATCGTCGGGGGCGCGATGCAACGCCTCGGATGGTCTCCCGCACACGTGCTGCTCATCGCGGCGTTTTTCGCCATTCTACTGGCGGAAACTGGGCGGATTCCCGTCGATAACCCGTCTTCCCACCGCGAGTTTTCCATGATTGACCATAACCGTACCTACGACTACTCGGGGCCGCACCTGGCGTTGATTGAATGGGGTGGCTGTATGAAGTTGGTCGTCCTCGGGGTGATATTGCTCAACGTCATCGTGTCACCTTGGGGCCTCGCACGCGGAGTTTCGGTGCTGGCGCTGCTCGCGAGCGCTGTAAGGGTGTTCGTGAAGTTCCTGGCGCTCTTGGCTGCCATTGTGTGGGTGGAGTCGTCTGTCGGCAAGTTGCGGCTGCTCCGGATTGCCGAGTTCATGGCGGCGTCGACGGCCGCGGCCTTGGTCGCGGTGATGCTGGTCGCCATCGGCGTGTAGACGACTGCTGCATCGGACTGGCGCACGCCGAACAATGCCGGGAGTGGAGGTGTGGTGGAAGTTGCTCTGGACATGGCTCGGGTTGTTGGTGTTTCTGCTCGCACTGTTCATCGGCGTGGCGCGGGAGCTGCGCACGTGCCAGTTGGGCTACCTGCTGCAGACAGCGTGTATCGTGGTGCTGTACGGCGCCAAGGCGCTGCACACTGGGGATGCCGACATGTGGGCGGCCTTCGCTGGGCTGGTCGTCATCCGCGGCGGCCTGATTCCCATCATCATCCGGTGGAAGCTGCCCCCTGTGCTGATGGACGCCCGTGAGAACCGTTTTGTTGCAGCACCGACATTCCTCCTGATGGCGTTCTGCGTGCTCGGTGCGGTTTCAGCCGGTGTCGCGACGGTTTGGGCTGGCCGTTTTGCCGTGCCGTTTGGCTTTGCGCTCGGAACGCTGTTGGCCGCGCTCGCCGGCGTGGCGCTCACGCACCAGGCCGGGCAGCAGATGTTTGGCCTCCTCAGTGCGGAGAACGGGATCGATCTCGCCGTCGCAGCCATCCTCAGCCGCATCCCGGTCGGCGTGGATGACCTGATCTTCGTCGACATCGCCCTGGCGACGATGCTGTCTGTGGTCCTGTTGGTCCGGCTGAAGGCGTCTGGTTCCACGCGGTTGCACGATTTGCGCGAGTTGAGGGGGTGAAGGGGATGGACGTCGTCGGATGGCTCCTGGTCGTTCCTCTGCTCGGCATCGGCGCGATGTACCTCCTACCGGCGTCGCGGTGCCCGTTTGTCCCGCCCGTGGTCACGGCGCTCAACATCGCCCTGATGGGTGTGAACGTGGGGGTGAATGGTTTCGCACACGGGCCCAGCGTCTCAGACTCGCCGTGGTGGTCAGCGGATGGGCTGAGTGCGGTCGTGACGGCCATCACGCTGGTGGTGGGGTTCACCGCGTGCGTGTACTCGGTGCGGTACATCCGCGGACGTACGGGTCCGCACGCGCCCGCGGAACGTCCCCGGAACTTGGCCCAGGAACGTGGGTACTTCACGCTGTTGCTCGTGTTCTACGCGAGTCTGGTCGCCGCGACGATTGTGCAAAACGTCTTTTTCACCTGGGGAGCGATTGAACTCACTGCACTCTCGTCGGTTTTACTCGTGGATTGGCATCAGACCAGGCTCACCCATGAAGCTGCGTGGAAATACCTGGTCATCATGATATCCGGCGGGTTATTGGCGCTGTTCGGTCTGGTGACCCTCGCAGGTTCTGTGGACCTTCCGCTGATGGGCGCCACTTGGACGGACCTTGCACGTGTGGCACGGCACGTTCCGGCCACCGCGCTTCGCGTGTCGTTCGCCCTTATCCTGGCTGGATTCGGGGCGAAGGCCGGGCTGGTGCCGTTCAACTTTTGGCTGCCGGACGCGCACAGTCAGGCGCCGTCGCCGGTCTCCGCGATGCTCAGCGGCATCAAGCTCAACTGTGCGATGTACGGCATCCTCCGGCTGCAGCAAGTCCTGCACGCCGGCGGGCAAGGCGGCTTCGCCGACGCGGCGCTTGGTACGCTCGGCTTCCTCACGGTCGGAATGAGCGCCCTGATGACGGTGGCCCAGACCGACGTCAAGCGTCTGCTCGCATATTCCAGCGCGGAGAACCTCGGCATGGTCGCCATCGGGTTTGCCTTTGGGCCGATTGGCGCCATCGCGGGCTATCTGCAGATGGTCAACCACGCCATCATCAAGTCGATGCTGTTCTACCATTCGGGGGAGCTGTTGCACCTCTCGGGGTCAACCGATATGCGGACCATGCGCGGTGTGACCGCCGTGCTGCCGAAGACCGGCCGCGCCTGGATGCTCGGCATGCTCGCCATCGCCGGTGCACCGCCATTCGGACTGTTCATCAGCGAGTTCCTCGTCGTCCTCGCCATCCTCCGCCACGGCACTCCGGCGCTCGCGGTGGTTCTGCTGGTCTTCTTGCTGGTGCTCTTCGCGAGTTTTCTGCAGCGAGCGCTCCAGATTGGGTACGGCAAGCCGTCGCGGCAAGTGACGGCGAGTGCAGCACCGGTCGGAGAATCTGCAGGTATCGTAGGGCCCACGGCGCTGCACCTGCTGCTCACCTTTGCGTTCGGAACCGCCCTGCCGTTTGTGGGACTGGCATTCGCCCACGTCATGTCGAATGGGTAAGGAAAGGGTGTGCTTTGCATGCGCGTGATGCAGCGCGAGACGAGCGATCCGCTCGATCCGTCCCTGTTGCACCTTGATTTTGCGACGTTTGCGCGACGCGTCTTGGCCGCTCGGGGCAACCCGGCCTCGGCGGGTCCCGCGTCCGACGAACAACTGCTCTTCTTCGGCGTGTGGGAATCGGAGGGCACGCCGAATCTGATGGCCTCCATCGGGAACACGGCAACGGGGCAATCCAGTCTATACACGACCCCCCTCGACGTGCGTTCGTGGCGCTCCCTCGCAGGCGAGTGGCCGGCCCTCCTTTGGCCGGAGCTGGAGGTGGCAGATCGGCTCGGTGTTCTCCCCGCTGGTCATCCGGACCCACATCCGTTGCTGCACCCGGAACGGCACACCTTGCAAAGCCGCGTTACCGGCGCGGGGGCGTTTCCGTTGCCACTCGGACCGGTCCGCGCGGACGTGACGGAATCCGGGTTCTTCCTGTTTGACACCATCGGCGAACAGATTATGCACATGCAGCCGCAGCTGTACTACAAGCACCGCGATGTCGAGCGACTCGCCGTCGGCCGTTCGATGGATGACGTCACGCTGCTCGCCGAACGCATCTCGGGTGTCACCACAGCGGCGCACACCGCTGCCTACGCGTCGGCCGTCGAACAGGCGTGCGGCTGGATGGCACCGGAACCGCTGCGGTACGAGCGGCAGTTGTTCATGGAGTTGGAGCGGCTCTACAACCACGCGCACGACATCGGTCAGTTGGCCTCGGCCGCGGGGATGACAGTCGCGCATGCGCAACTGACTCGCGTGAAGGAGGACTGCCTTCGGATGGCGGCGCGGTTGACGGGCTCTCGCTACCTCCGGACGGCCGTCTCCCCATTCCGCTTTGCTCCCGTGGACTGGCCGGACGTGCGGACGTGGCTCCTCGAAGCGTTGGCAAGGGTCGACGCACGGCTGCAGCAGTTTGTGTCACTGTTGCGGCGCACACCGACGTTTGTGGACCGGCTCGTGGGAACCGGAACCGTCGAGCGGACGTGGGTACCTGCGTACGGATTGGTCGGTCCGACCGCCCGCGCTTGCGGCTTCCGCACGGACGCCCGCTTGGCGTACGCGCCCTGGACGGCGCACGCCGGGTTTTCCGTCGCGGTCGCGCCGCGCGCGCAGGGCGACGCCCTGGACCGCTTTCTGGTTCGCGTCGAAGAGTGGCGCGTGTCCGTAGACATGATTCGGTGGCTGGTGTCTCAACTCGCGTCCACTCGGCCGACGGACCGATGGACGCCGCCCGAGGTGAACGCGGACGAAGCGCGCGGTTGGGGCGTTGGGACGGTCGAGGGACCGAGGGGGCGCATCAGCCACGTCGTCTGCGTCGAGCGCGGGCGCATCGGATTTTGGGGGGTCCGTTCGGCATCCAGCTGGATTTGGCCGGTGTTTGGGCTCGCCACAGCAAACGGCAACATCCAGACCGACTTCCCCGTGATGGACGCGAGCTTCGGCCTGTCGTACGCCGGCACCGACCGGTGAGTTTTGTCATTTGTCCGCGGCGACGAGCGCGAGCGGTTCGGCAGGCCGCCGCGGCTCTATCAGACGTTTTCCTGGGAGGGCTGTCCATGTTGGCAAACTGGCTCAGAGCAGGTGTTGGCAGCGGCCGCGTGACCACCCGATATCCGCACCCAACGTTTCGCGACGAGGATGGCTGCCGCGCATGGCACACCGTCGCAGCGGGCGGTGCGCGCCCCTGTTTGGCAGCGGCCTGTGACTGTGCGCAGATCTGTCCAACCGGCGCCATCCGGTTTCGGACCGATCTGCTTCCGGAAGTGGACGCGGCGGCGTGCATCGGCTGTGGGCGCTGTATCGAGGCGTGCCCCGAAGGTGTCTTCGCCTGGTCCGACCGGATTGACCAAGCGATGCGCTACACCGCACGCGCGGAGGACGTCGCGCAGAGGGACTGGGACGAGTTGGACGCTGCGGCGGCGGGTCACCTGCAGTCCGTCTTCCGCAGGAGTCTGCACGTCCGCCACATCGATGTGGGTTCCTGCAACGCCTGCGAATCGGAGGTGCTCGCCCTATCCAATCCGTACTACAACTTTCATCGGCTCGGCATCTTCTTTACGGCCTCGCCCCGGCACGCGGACGTCCTGCTGGTGACAGGGGCGCTGACCCCTGCGATGCGCGAAGTGCTGGTCGCGACCTACGAGGCGATGCCACGTCCGCGCCTCGTCGTAG
This sequence comes from Alicyclobacillus sp., assembly GCA_023511295.1. GTDB lineage: Bacteria > Bacillota > Bacilli > Alicyclobacillales > Alicyclobacillaceae > JAIMBT01. The sequence goes on along the minus strand of JAIMBT010000004.1, from coordinate 23,248 downwards.
CGGCGGGCGTGTGTTCCCTGCACGGCGGTGTCTTCCGGGAGAGTGCGCAGTTTGTGGGCCCGCTCGACCAAGTGATTCCAGTGGACGTGATGGTCCCCGGGTGTCCCCCGACGCCCTACGCCATCCTGCGCGGGTTGCTGGAGGCGGCCACTCGGAGAGAGAAGGTGGCGACGCATGGCTGAGTGGTTCTGGGTGTCGCTGGGCCCGTTTCTTCTGTCCATCGCATGGAGCGGCGTCTCCGCCGTGTGGGCGCCGGGCCGCGGGGGTGATGGTGCTGCTGCCCACCGACCAGCGGGCCGGTGGCCCTGGCTCTGGGTGGGCGTGGGTTGCTTGCTGCAGGCCGCCGTCGGCGTGTCCGGACTCGCTCTGCACACGTCCGTGACCTTGTGGACCTTGCCAGCCATCCCCGTATTCGGCAGCTGGACCTTCCGGGTTGATCCGCTCTCCAGTCTGCTGCTTTTGCTGCTCGGCGTGATCGGCGCGACGGCCGCCTGCGTGGCCGCAGACCTCGCACGGCATCGCCGCGCGGGGACCGGCCGAACGATGGCGATGGTCACGGCCCTGCAATTTCTGTTTACGAGTTTTCTCGTGACGGCGACGGACGCTGTCCCGTTTCTCATCGCGTGGGAAGCGATGTCGCTGTGCGCCTACGGCTACCTCCTTCCGCAACACCACCACAGGCCAAGCCGCAGGGCCGCGTATGTCACCGTCGTCGTCAGTGAACTCGGGTTCTTGCTGCTGGTCCTCGCGTTTCTATTGTCCGCGCCGCTGCAGGACGTTTCCTCGACCGGGTTGTCCGGTCATCCGTTTGCCTTCACGGTACTTCAGGCGCACCTGTCGACGACGTCACCGGACCTGCGAAACACCGTGTTTGGGCTCGCTCTCATGGGCTTCGGTGCAAAGAGCGGCATCTTACCGCTGCAGGCGTGGATGCCGGAGGCGTACGACGCCGCGCCGCCGCACCTGAACGCCATCCTGGCGGGCGGGCTGCTGAACCTGGGCCTCTTCGGCGTCCTGCGGGTGCTCGCCGTTTCACCGCCGACCCTTGTCATCGGCATCGCCGTGCTGTGGCTGGGGGTCGCCGCGGTGTTTGCGGGCGCGCTGTTCGCGGTCATCGAAAATCGCATGCGAAGGCTGTTGGCGTACAGCAGCGTGGAGAACGTCGGATGGATGGTCATCAGCATCGGACTCGCCATCTCGTTCGCCGACCGCCACAACGCGGCAGACGCAAACCTTGCGATGATGGGACTGCTTGTCCAGATGGTCTCGCACGGGATGGCCAAGGCGTTGGCCTTCCTCACGGCGGGGGAGGTGAGCCGCCGAGCGGGGACGTCGGACTTGGACCACCTCGGCGGACTGCTTGGCGAGATGCCCGCGCTGGGAGTGAGTTTCTTGTTTTCCTGTCTGACGCTTGCCGCGGTCGCGCCGTTTAGTGGATTTGTATCGGAATGGATGACGTTGCAGGGGATGCTGCAGGTGTACCGCAGCCTGACGCCCGCCTTGCAGGTCGTGGTGACACTCGGCGGCATGGTCGCGGCGGCCGGCTCAGCGCTCGCGATGACCACCTTCCTCAAGCTGTTCGCTTTCGCGATGACCGGCCAGCGACGGTGGTCGGTCACTCGCCTGACCTCTTCTCAGACAGGACGTCTGACCGGATTTGGCATCGGCATCCTCACGGTCCTGTGCGCGCTGTACGGTTGGTTTCCAACCTTCTCCATGTCAGCGTACGAGCACGTCATCACTGCGGTGGTACGCCATCCGGAGTCGCTCACCGACATCGTACCGAACGTCGCCGGCGGACCGCATGTGAACGCGACCATCGTCAGCTTGGGCGGCGCCGTGCCGCCGTTTCTGCCCGCACCCGGGTTGGTGATTCAGCCCGCGGACTTCGTCGCAACCATCGGTCCCACGTACGTGTTGGGGTGGTTCATCGTGTGGGCTGCCTTCGGGCTGTTGTTGATTTGGCTCCCGCGCAGGCGGGCGTATCGCACACGCGTGGTCCCGGCGTGGCTCGGCGGCCGTGAGCACCGCGCCGCGCAGTCGCAGTACACCAGTTCCGCGTACGCAAACCCGTACCGCATGCTGTGGGCAGGTTTGTTGAGATACCGCATCGACCGACAATGGACGGCGGGGGTTCCAGAGGTTCCACGCCGCCTCGTGGTGCGCCGCGCCATCTCGCTGTGGTTGTCGGCAGAGCCGTGGCGGCCGGTGGTGCGTCAGATGCGTCGCGGGATTTCCGCCATTCGCCGTTGGCAGCACGGCCAGCTGTGGGGATACCTGTTGACGATTCTGGCAGGCGCCGTCTGCCTCCTCGCGTGGGCCATCCTGTACTGACGCCAGTCACGAAAGGGGGGAGGCAGCGACCCATGGAAGACTGCCGAGTCGCACAACCGCTGCACTGGGGCTGACCGGTGCCGAGATCGGTTCCGTCCACAGGATGGGCTGGGAGCGGCTTTTGGACATGTTCGCCGTTTGGGACGGAAACCCTACCCTTGTTTCACATTCCTTGGGCGGCATCGGGTTCCACCAAAGGGGAGGTGACAGGTTGGTTCGGGGCAGTTTGGTAAAAATTTTTCTGCACGAAGGGCAACGGGTTGCGCTGTTGGGCAAACCGGTGTATGAGCAGGTTGTTTCGGATTTGTGGAGGGCGGGAGCGCCGGGTGTGACTGTGTTTCGTGGGATTGAAGGCATCGGCCCGGACGGGCGCATGCAGCGTATGGCGTCCGAATACATTTCTGACGAGCTTCCGGTCATTTTGGAGGTCTTCGCGGACCAGCGTCAAATGCCGGCCATCCTTGACCGGGCGGCTGAGGTCGTGACACCGGCGCACGGGACGGCCTGCGTCATTGAAGATGTCTACGATGTCAAAGAATTGGCACACGGAGGAGAACGACGGGGGATGGGCGACGCAATCCTGAAGATCTACATGAAGGAAGAAGACGAATTCGAAAGCAATCCGCTCTACCACGCCATCGTACGCGCGCTACAGGACGCGAATGTCCTGTGGGTGACGGTGAACCGCGCATTGGAGGGGTTCGGCGCGGAACACGTTTTGCACAAGGCGAACGCTTTCCGCTTCTCGGAACACGCGCCTGTGTCCGTCGAAGCGGCGGTCCCGCACTCCCTGCTGGACCCGGTGCTGGACCGATTGGCGCCGCTCCTGGTCCACGCGTCGGGACCTGCGCTGGTGTTACCGGGGCGCTTGGTGGGGGAGCCGGGACGCGATGCGTGAGCGATTCGCCGGTCGCCGGGATGAGCGCCGCCACGCGCTGCAGGGCGAGACCACCTGCTGGAAGTCCTGCCACGGACGTGTGGCGCCAACCCGGCCGCCTGTTGTTTCGGACTAGGGAAGCCGCGTTCGGTGGGCCGCTTCGTCGTCGCGCGGAGCCGGCGCAAAGTCGACGAGAAAGGTCTTGATCTCGTAAGGGCCGAGATGAAACGAGATGTCCGGGCCCCCGGTGGCAGCAGCCAGGGGACGCTCCATCAGGTCCGCCTCCTGCCAGCTCGCAATCGGCCAGTCGCTCGCGACGGTGACGCGACGGCGACCTCCTGAAAAGTCGTGCAGGCGCAGGAGGACGCGGGCCCCATCCTCGGCCTTCTTCACGGCGTCCACCATCACGCCGCGCCCGGAGATGCGGAACAGCGAAGCACCGGGGGGCGAGCTGGCTTCGGAAACGGGCGCGCCGCCTCGGGACACCGCCGCGGAGGCCAGGGTGGGGGGGTGCACGGGCAGAGCTGCCCGCACCCTCCGCTCACCGGCCTGTGCGGCAGGGCCGATGGGTCCTGCCACGGCGCGCAGCGGTTGGTTCAACGCCCAAGCGGCTTCGGCGGTTTCCCCGTCGAACCAGTCGCCGGCATGGGGGTAGAGTGCGTACGTGAACACGTGGCGGCCCAGATCTGCCGTCCGATCCGGCCGGATGGCGGACTTGATGAGGCTCAAGCGCAGGACGTTGTCGTGGATGTCGTAGCCGTACTTGCAGTCGTTGAGCAGACTGACGCCGTACCCGCGCTCGGACAGATCTGCCCACTGGTGGCCGACGGTCTCAAACCGGGCCCAGTCCCAACTGGTGTTCCAATGGGTCGGGCGGCGGACGTTGCCGAATTGGACGTCGTAGGTCGCCTCCGTCGCTCGGACGGACACCGGAAACGCCACCTTGAGGAGCTGTTGTCGCTCCGCCCAATCCACCTCCGTCCGAAAGTCAATCCGCCGGTCGTGTGCGTACAAAATCAGGTCCTGACGGATGGTGGAGGCACTGTATCGCCACTCGAACCGCAGCACGGCCCGGAGCGGTCCTATCTCGGTCACCTCGGCGCGAACGAGATCATCCACGGTCCACATCCGCTGTTGGTAGAACAGATCAATGTCCCAGGCGTCAAACCGGAGCGGTTTGTCCTCGAAGACCTGCAACTCGTTGCCAAGGCGCCCGGCCGCCAACACTTCGCGCTCGTTCTCGATGTCGAACAGACGCGTCAGGCGCCCCTTGTCGTCCCACCGCAGTTCGTAGAAGGGAGTGCGCACCTGGCCCGGGCCAAACGTGAACGGTTCCGGGTCTCCCCCTGGTTTCGGGAAATCCAGCACCACCGTCCCGGTGGAGACCAGGTGAACGGTGGCGAAGCCTAGCGGCGGCACGTCCTCCACGCGCACGAGCACCGCTTGCCCGGCCTCCTGTGCCGTCAACTTCCGCCCCTGTTCGTCGACCCACCAACCCTCCAGATCGACGTGGTCCTTCGGAATCTCAAGGAGACCCGTAGCCGGCCACGGCGCCGCGTTGAACACCGTGAACGGGACGTTGCTCGCGGATGTCGGAGACGCGCCGCCATCCGCGGCTAGGTCTCCCGCGGTACACACCGCTTCCACGGCAGACTGCAGCACGGCAAGCCCCATCTGTTCGGCCTCTCGGTATTCGGCGCGGCTGTCCTCGTAGACCTCGTGGATGGACGAGCCAGGGATGATGTCGTGGAACTGATTGCGCAGGAGGATCTTCCAGCCCGCGTTCAGGTCGGCCTGCGGGTAGCGGGTCCAGTCGCCATGCAGTACGCTGGCGAACGCGCTCAGCCATTCCGCCTCGCGGTAGAGCAACTCCAACTTGCGGTTCATCCGCTTGTTGAACGCCTGGCTGGTGTACGTGCCGCGGTGGTACTCGAGGTACAGCTCCCCGTCCCAGGTGTGGACGTAACCGTCGGTGGACGCAATCCGCTCGTGCAACCGCTCGAAGTACGCCCGTGCGGTCCCAGTGGTCACGCGCGGCAGTCCAGGGATCTCCTGCACGCGGGCAATCCGCTCCAGCATGTCGCGGTTCACGCCACCCCCGCCGTCGCCAAAGCCGTACGAGATGACCAGCTCCTGGTTGATCTCTTTGTCGCGGTATGCCTCCCAACTGCCGAGCAATGCCTTCGGCGACACTTCGCCTTCGTACACGTATCGCCAAGATCCCGGTGCGGCGCTCGGATGGGGCGTGGTCACGAAGTGGGTGAGCACTTCGGAACCGTCCATTCCGCGCCACCAAAACGTGTCGTGGGGCATGCGGTTGTACTGGTTCCAGCTGATTTTCGTCGTCATGAACGTGTCCAGGCCGGATTTGCGCAAGATCTGCGGCAGCGCCCAGCTGTAGCCGAACACGTCGGGAAGCCAAAGGTACCGGCACTCCACGCCGAACTCCGCGCGCAGGAAGCGGGTGCCAAAGAGGATCTGCCGCACGATGGACTCGCCCGACGGGAGGTTGCAGTCCGCCTCGAGCCACATCCCGCCATCCGCTTCCCAGCGGCCTTCCCGCACGCGCTTGCGAAGTTGCTCGTACAGGTGCGGGTAGTCGGTTTTCACGAACTCGTACAGCTGCGGCTGCGATTGCATGAAGACGTAATCCGGGTAGAGTTCCATCAGGCGCAAGACGGTCGCGAACGAGCGCGCCGCCTTCTCGCGCGTGTGGCGCAGACGCCACAGCCAGGCGACGTCGATGTGGGTATGGCCGACGAGGTGTACCGACACCGGGTGCCGTCTATCCATCTCGCGCAACCGCCGATGCAACGTCGTCTGGGCGGCAGTGAGGCTCTGGTAAAACGCGGGGGAGCCGGGCTGGCGCCAGTCAATCTGCCGCAACGCAACATCCAACGCCTGCAGCAGTTGGGCGCGCTCGGGTTGACCGGGACTCAGTACGTGGACGGTCTCAAGGGCGACGGTCGCCGTGAAGTACAGGTCGTCGACAATTTCGTCGAGCCAGCACAGGTCCGCCCGCTTCACCTGGTGCGCTTGCGGCTGGTGGTAGCCGTCCATGCCGCCAAGGCCAGACCAAAGGCGCACGTGGAGGGTGGTCTCCGCTCCGGTGCAGTCTCCCGGCAGAAAGACCTCCTGGTGGTTGCTGTCGACGCCTTGGTACGGCTTGCCCTCGAGGAACAGCATCGACTCAAACCCGGAGTTGTAGCCGTCGCCGGTGTCGCCGAAGTCGAGGAGCGCGAGGACCTTGCGACCAGACCATGCGCGCGGCACGGCTGCCACCGCCTGCAGCCAGAAGTACTGATCTACGCCTTCCCAGCGCTGACCGACCTGCACAGGTTGCCATTCGCCAGTGTCTGGGGGGAGCGCGCCGTTGGCACCGCTGTCGTCCGGCTGCCACGCCAGGCCCAACAGCGGGATCACGTCCCGGTAACGGAATGTTGCGAGTTCACGAACTCTCGCACCAAGCTTCTCTTCGGTGAAATACACGGCCTGTTCGCCTCCGTCTGTGCTGTTCGTCCATCCGCCGGTGGATGGCGGAGGTTTGGTTGCTGCGGCCCGTCGCGCATCTGCAGGCAGACGGCTCGGCGTTGGAAGGGTGAGGCACGGTATGCAGACACTTTTAGGATAACACGGACCGGTAGGAATGGTAGACACGACCTGCACCGAGGAATGGCGTTCCTGTATGCGGGGACTGAGGGGCTGCGTCGGGACCCGTTCCAGGCCGAGGCAGGGCTCGCTTCCGGTCGCGTGAATGCGCTACCATGGGAAGTGGACGTGTGTGGGGGGCGGGGCGGATGAAATCCGCCCACCCCACTGACCCCCCGAACATAACGGAGAGGAGCTGGACGGAGATGGAGTACACCTACCTGGGCCGAACGGGCCTGAAGGTGAGCCGCCTGTGTCTGGGTACGATGAACTTCGGCCCGGAGACCGATGAGCAGGAGGCGCACCGGATCATGGACGCGGCGCTTGACGCCGGCATCAACTTCTTTGACACAGCGAACGTGTACGGTGGGCAGGGGCACCGGGGGCGGACGGAGGAGATCATCGGGCGTTGGTTCGCGCAAGGAGGAAACCGCCGGGAACGCGTGGTGCTTGCGACGAAGGTTTACAACCTGATGGATGATCCGAACGACGGCCCGAACGCTGGGCGCGGGTTGTCGGCTTGGAAGATCCGCCGTCACCTGGAAGGTTCGTTGCGGCGCTTGCAGACAGATCACGTCGATCTTTACCAGATGCACCACATCGAACGGCACGCGACGTGGGACGAGATCTGGGGTGCATTCGAGGTGGCGGTGCAGCAGGGAAAGGTGTCGTATATCGGATCGAGCAACTTCGCGGGCTGGCACATCGCTGTCGCACAGGCGGCGGCGAAGGAGCGGCACTTCCTCGGGCTGGTGTCGGAACAGCACAAGTACAACCTGCTGTGCCGGGAGCCGGAACTGGAGGTGCTGCCGGCTGCGGAGGCGTTTGGGATTGGCGTCATTCCGTGGAGCCCGCTGGCCGGCGGTCTGCTCGGCCGCAACGCGCTCAACCGCGCCGGGGCGCGTAGCGCGCGTGCAGAGTCGGCCGTCGAGCAGCACCGCGGGCAGCTGGAGGCGTTCGCCAAGTTGTGTGCCGAGGTGGGGGAACATCCGGACACGGTTGCGCTGGCATGGCTGCTGACCAACCCGGCGGTGACGGCACCCATCATCGGGCCGCGCACCTTGAAGCAGTTCGAGGACAGCCTGCGGGTGCTCGAGGTCCAGTTGTCAAACGATGTGTTGGACAAGCTGAACGAGATCTTCCCGGGCCCGGGGAAACCGGCACCGGAAGCGTACGCGTGGTGACGGCCGGCAGCGGATGCGCGGTAACGATCTACTGTTCGGCGCCCGCCCGTTGTGGGGTTCCGGTCCGCTGTTCGGCGCCCGCCGATTGCCGACGTGGGGGTGCGACGTCGTTGGGCGCAGGGGTGTGATCTGAAGCATGTGGAGCCGAGAGCAGGAAGCGCCTGTTCTCGGCTCTCTGTGTACAGGCGGTGAAACAAGGGCATGGGACGTCAGGTGGCGGTGGGCGGAGGACCCTCAAATCACGAAGGCCGGGCGCGGCCAGATGCCAAACAGCCCTGGGTACGGGACAAACAATCCAGGCGCCGGCAGGAGAAACTGGGCAGGTGTCGCGTCGAGACGATGGATATCGAGCGGACTGGCATGGGCCGTATGGCCATGGTCCGGCTGATCCTCCCACAGGCCAAGTTGGAAGTCGTCGACCTGCGCGTCAGATGTACTCGCGAGCTGCACGTGGTGTACGAGGATGATGCCATCGTGTAACGCGCGGTGAAGGACACCTTCGTGCATGCCGTACACCGAATGTACGTGAACCCACTGACCGACGAACTTCACGCAGTGCTCCTTCTTGAGATGCATGACATCCACCTCCGGACATCGGTAGTTGCTGTGGTACGGATGCCTACAGCCTACGCAGATGGGGTACCGGATTCCTGTGCGTTTGCCATACATGGCGGGCTGGTGTGCTGGCTCGCTGGCGGGCACAAGGAGAGCAGCGCCGGCGATATATCTTTACATTGAAGATAGTTTTGTGTTACAGTGCAATCCGTGGTGAGCAGAGGGGCTGTGGGAGGTACCCAGGCACGGTCTCTTTCCCCGCCCCCTGGACGCTCGTTGTTGAATGGAGGTCACGAGATGGCACACTCGGAACGCGACGCGACCCCGGCCAGCCCATCCCAACTGGCCAGACAGGTGGCAGACCTGCTGCCGGCCCTCGCCGTGAAGCTGATGCACTTTGTCAAGGACTTTCCGGTGCCCGACGTCACCCTGGCTCAGGCGTTCCTGCTGCACCATTTGCGCGAACACGGCCCGTGTACGGCGTCCACCATCGGCGAGCTGCTCGGCATCACGTCGGGGCCGGTGACGAGCCTCACGAAACGGCTTGTGGCGCGGGGGCTGGTAGATCGGAGGCCGGATGCGAAAGACGGCCGGGTCGTCTGGTTCGCGCTGACGGCAGACGGGGCGCGGCTGTCCGAACAGCTCGCGGCTCACAGCGCCAGTCGGTGGGAGTTGTTGATTCGGCAACTCGGAGCGGAACGGACGGAGGAGACCCTGCGCCTGATGACCGATACGCTGCGCATCTTGGATTCGCTCGATCCGCCCGCGACCCGCGACCCCGCGCCGACAACGGGCCGAGCACCCCGCACCGGCCGGGCGCCGACGCCCCGTCGCTGACCGCGCCTGGCGCCGCAACGACGCTGGCCGCGCCATCGACGGCGAACCGTTTCCGATAGAGAGGAGTGGAGTTTCCATGCCTGAACGTTACGCGCGCTGGGTGATGAAGTTCAAATGGGCGATTGTTGCAGTTTGGATGGTGCTGGTCGCAGCCAGTCTGATGTTCATGCCGAAGCTGCAGGACGTGGTCGCGCGAACGAGCACGACCTACCTGCCGAACACGGCCGAGAGTATGGTCGCTGGGACGCTGGCGAACCAGGTGGACCCCGCACACAAGGCGGCCAGCACGGTGATTGTCGCCATCCAGCGCCCGGGGGGCCTGAAGCCGGCGGACAAACAGTACCTGACCGGGCAGTTGCGGCAAGTGGACGCCAACCACTCGTCCTACGATGTGACCTATGTTGAGGACAGCGCGAACGCGTCGTCGAGTGTGGCTTCGCACTTCCTCTCCAAAGACCAGTCCACCGAGATTGCCATCGTCGGTCTCTCGAAGGGCATCAGTGACACGGACCTGCCGCAGGTGCTCCAGCATTTGAACCAGGCGTTTGCGCATCCACCGGCGGGAGCCCACGTCTACTTCACCGGCGACACACCCGTGCAAGAGGACGCCATCCACTCCATGCAGGGTGCGGCGGACAAGACGGCCGTGGTGACCGTGGTGCTGGTGCTGGCCATCCTCCTGATTGTCTTCCGCTCGCTCCTCGCGCCGCTCCTGACGTTGGTTGCCGTCGGGCTGTCGTACCTGGTCTCGTCTGGACTGGTGGCGTGGGCCGCGGAGCACGGGCTACCGGTGTCGACGTTCACGCAGACGTTCCTCATCGCTGTCCTGTTCGGGGCGGGTACCGACTACACGATGATCTTATTGAACCGCTTTCGCGAGGAGCTGACGCGGTACCATGATCGGGCCGAGGCGCTGGCCATGGCACTGCGGGGCGTGTCGAAAACGGTGGTGTTCAGCTCCCTCACGGTGCTCGTTTCATTCGCGGTCCTCTACTTCGCGAACTTTGGCTTGTATCGATCCGGTGTAGGCGTCGCCATTGGGGTGTTCGTCACGCTGGTCACCTGCCTCACGCTGATTCCGGCGTTGATGGCATTGCTCGGCCGTGCCCTCTATTGGCCGGTGCGGCCGAAACCGGGGGTGTCGCACAAGCCGTCGCGGATTTGGGGCTGGACCGGCCGCGTGTCGACGCGTCACCCCTGGTGGGTGATGCTGGTGTTAGCGGTGGTGCTGCTGCCCGTGGCCCTGCTGTCGAATGGCGCCCGGACGTTTGACCCGATGCTCGACATCCCGAACGCGCCCGCCGTACAAGGATTTCACGTGGTGTCGCGGGCGTTCGGGGCCGGGCAGGCGATGCCGACGACCGTGGTGCTGAAGACGGACGGGAACCTGCGGACGCCGGATGGGTTGGCGACGATTGACCGGATTTCGCAGCAGCTGGCGTCACAGCCGGGCGTGGCCGAAGTGGACAGCGCCACTCGCCCGACCGGCAAGGTGGAGACCGCGTTTCAGCTCGCGCACCAGAACCAGCAGGCGGCGAGCGGTCTGCGTCAGGTCTCGACCGGGTTGAACCAGTTGGCCACCCAATTGGCGGGCGGTGCGGCGAAGAGCGGGCAGTCCGGCAGCGCGGTGGACGCCCTGCGCAGTGGGTCCAGTCAGGTGACGAGCGGCGCGCAGCAATCTGCCACCGGAGCCAGTCAACTGGCCGCGAGCAGCCAGCAGCTCGCCAGCGGGGCGCGACAGTTGGCGGCGGGTATCGGCCAGGTGAGCCAATCGACCACCCAGTTGGCTGCGGGGTCTGCTCAGTTGTCGAAATCGCAGGCGCAGCTCGCCAGCGCAGCGAGCGCACTGGCGAACGCCATCTCGGCCTGGGCAGCTGCCCATCCGGACACCGCCGGAAACCCGAACTGGCAGCAGATTCAGCAGCTGGCGGGGCAGGTCAGCAGCGGATCGCAAGCCGTCGCAGCGTCCAGTCAAAAGGTATCGACGGGCCTGGGACAACTGGCCGCCAGTCTACCGAAGCTGCAGGGCGCGGCAGGTCAAGTAGCTTCGGGCAATCAGCAGTTGGCTGCGGGGGCGAACCAGTTGTCGGGTGGGTTGCAGAAACTGGCCGGCGGAAGCGCGCAGGTGACGAACGGCATTTCGCAGTTCGCGTCCGGGCTGGGGAGTTTCGGACCCGGGCTGGGACAGGCGGCGTCGGGGACGCGCCAGTTGCAGTCCGGCGTGTCGCAGGTCCAGCAGTTCCTCCAGGATTCGAGTCACGCGTCGAACCCGGGTTTCTACGTGCCGCAAAGCGAGATCAATCACAACGCAGACCTGCAGCAGGCCCTGAACGCGTACATCTCGCCGGACGGGCACGTGGCGAAGTTCACCGTCGTGCTGAACAGCAATCCGTACTCTGCACAGGCCATCCACACCGTGAACCAGTTGCAGCAAGCGGCGCAGTCCGCCCTTGCGGCGAGTCCGCTGGCGCACGGACAGATCTTTGTGGGGGGCACGAGCGCGACCCAGGCGAACATGAACAGCCTCTCCAACCAGGACTTCACGCGGACGATGGGGTTGGTGTTCGGTGCCATCTTCATCCTGCTGTTCGTGATGCTGCGCTCCTTCTTGACACCGGTGTTCATCCTCGTCTCGCTCGGCGCGACGTACTTCGTCACGATGGGCCTGGTCCAGGTGATTGCCGTGGACGTGATGCACCAGGCGGGGGTGAGCTGGGCGGCGCCGTTCTTCACCTTCCTGCTGCTTGTCGCGCTCGGCGTCGACTACAGCATCTTCCTGATGTCGCGATTTGACGAAGCCTACCGAGGCCGAGGTGCGAACGAGGAGCCGGGAGCAGGGGGCGGTCGCAGTCGCCTGTCCGCGGCAATTCCGATGCCGATGCGGGCCATGCGTCACGCGATGCGCACGATGGGCGGCGTCGTGTTCTCGGCGGCGTTGATTATGGCGGGGACGTTTGGTTCCATGATCGCGACGGGCATGGCCACGTTGGTCGAGATTGGTGTGTCGGTCGTGATTGGGTTGTTCCTGTACACCTTCGTGTTGCTCGCGTTCTTCATGCCGGCGGCCGTTGCCCTCATCGGCCCAGCGCACGCGTGGCCGTTCATCCGCTTGCGCGACTCGGACGACGGAGACGACGGCGAACCGAGCGGCGGTCCCCATCCGGCGACAGATCCAGTGCAGTAATGTGGGTGAACTGGGCGTACGGGGCCCGGGCCGGAGTGGCCCGGGCCCGCTTCAACTTGTCCCGCCTTCGTACACCCACCGGTCCAACGCAGCCGCGACTTCCGCGACGACGAGCAGAATCATGCAGATGATGTACAGCCAGAACGTGAACAGCATCACGAAGGTGAGGGTTCCGTACATCAGCTGGTAGTTGCCGAGGTGGTGCGTGTAGATACCAAAGGCCGCTCTGGTAAGATAGATGAAGATGGTGGCGAGGGCCGTTTCTGCGAGCAGCGGCCAGGTGTGGAGCGGCCGGGACGGCAGCACGCGGTAGACGAAGAAACAGATGCAAAACAGGATGACCGGGAAGGCCACGCGTCCGGCCCAATGTACCGCCACCAACCCGGCCGCCGCGTGCTGCTGTGCCAGGACGGCGACGAACGCCGGCGACACGGTGGCAATCATCGCAGCGGCGAGGGTGAGGGCGAGTAGGATGCCCATCATGGCGAAGGCAATCACGTACTGCAGGATGAAGTTGCGGCGCTGGTGCACTTCGTAGATGATGTCGAGGGCTCCCTGCAGGGTCATGAACCCGCCGATGGTCGACCAGACCAAGCTGCACAGCCCGATGATGCTCGTCACCTCGCGCAGGGTCATCAGCCGCTGGACGGTCTGCACGGCGAACATTCCGCCGGTTGGGATGGCGGGGACGTAGCTCCGAAAGATGCCCTCAATAAAATGTTCAATCACCACCTCCGGAAACGCGAGTGAGGTGATAAAGACCAACAGGGCCAGCACCGGCAGCAGCGACGAAAAGCCAAAAAACGCGATGGCGCCGGCCAGAGGCGCCAGGTTGTGGCGCCCCATCGCTTGGATAATCTCGAAAGTCCGGTCCCAAATCCGCCGCCACAGCGGTGCGTGCGCGGCATCTCCCTGCGCCGCGTCGTCCAACTGAATGGCGGGCTGCCAGGTGTCGGCGCGCCAGCTCGTCCGTGTACTTGTCGGTCCGCGGTGGCCGTGTGTGTTGCGCTCGTCTGTCCACATACCCGTAGCGTATCCACAAGTTTACCCGTCCAATCGTTGGTGCCAGCGCCTGTCCGTCTGGTTCTGGCAAAGACAGGAGGTTTCCCGTGGCCACCTTGGAGACACCCGATTTTATCCACATCGTCAGCCAGCGGCTGCAGCTGCGGCCCGCACAGGTGCGGGCTGCGGTGTCGCTGCTTCAAGAAGGGAATACCATTCCGTTCATCGCCCGTTACCGCAAGGAGGTGACGGGGGAACTGGACGAACACCAGCTGCGCGCGGTATCCGCGGCCTACGAAGCGGAGCAGACGTTGCACGCGCGCAAGTGCGACGTGCTCCGGCTCTTGGAAGAGCAAGGAGTCTTCGCGGACCCGGCCAAGGCGGAGCCTCTAACGGCCGCCATCGCCGCGGCAAAGTCCACCGCTGAGGTCGACGATATCTACCGTCCGTACCGGCCGAAGCGCAAGACCCGTGCGTCGGTTGCGCGCGCCCAAGGGCTCGCTCCGCTCGCCGCCTGGCTGGCCGGCCCTGGCCGGCGACTGGATATGGTGACGGTCCGTGCGCAGGCGGCGCGGTTCGTCCGGCCGGACGGGGCAGCCACAGCAGACGACGCACTGCAGGGTGCGTGCGACATTCTTGCGGAGGAAGTGGCCGATGACCCGGCCACGCGCGGCCACGTCCGCAGCGTGACCGAGCGCCGCGGTGTGCTCTGTAGCCGCGCGGTCGATCCGGCCGCAGAAACCGTGTATGCACCGTACTACGACTACCGGGAACCGGTGGCGAAGGTGCCGCCGCACCGGGTGCTGGCGGTGAACCGGGGCGAGCGCGAAGGGGTGTTGAAGGTCTCCGTGGAGGCGCCCGTTCAGGAGATCTTCGACTGGCTGTACCGTCGTCACGGGATTCACCTCCGGCCGGATGGTACCACGGACGCCGGCGGGGGGATGGGTGCGCCCATCCGCCCGGGGGCAGACGGTCCTCGGCCTGCCGCCGAGATTGGCCTGCATCGGCTGCGCGACGCGCTGGACGACGCCTACAAGCGCTTGATTGCCCCGGCCGTCGAGCGTGAGGTGCGCAACTTGCTGACGGAGCGCGCAGAGGCGCAGGCTATCCGTGTCTTCGCCGAAAACCTTCGGGCCTTGCTGTTGCAGCCACCCCTTCGCGGCAAGGTGGTGCTGGGGGTTGACCCGGCGTATCGAACCGGCTGCAAGCTCGCCGTTGTGGACGCCACCGGCAAGCTGCTCGACGTCGCGGTCATCTACCCGACGCCGCCGCACAACCGCGCGCGGGAGGCAGCCGAGACGGTGCAATCTTGGATCTGCCGGTACCGCATCGAGGTGATTGCCATCGGAAACGGGACGGCCTCGCGCGAGACGGAGGCGTTCATCGCCGACTGTCTGCGGTCGTACAATGCGTCGGGCGAGCGGGTGGTGTCCTACACCTTGGTCTCCGAAGCCGGCGCAAGCGTGTATTCCGCCTCGGAACTGGCAGGAGAGGAGTTTCCAGACCTCGACGTCGCCGAGCGCAGTGCCGTCTCGATTGCGCGTCGCCTGCAGGATCCACTTGCGGAGTTGGTGAAGATTGATCCCGCGTCCATCGGCGTCGGACAGTACCAACATGACGTCTCGCAGAAGCAGCTCGGGGCGCAGCTTCGGGCGGTGGTCGAGAGTGCCGTCAACCAGGTCGGCGTGAACGTCAACACAGCGTCGGAGCGCCTGCTCGCGCACGTGGCAGGCTTGAACCGCTCTGCGGCCCACAACATCGTCGCGTTCCGCAACGCGAACGGCCGGTTCCGCAGCCGGCGAGATCTGGCGAAGGTCCCGCGTTTGGGCCCAAAGACCCTCGAGCAGTGCGTGGGTTTTCTGCGCGTCTTGGACGGGGATGAGGTGCTCGACGCGACGCCCATCCACCCCGAGTCGTACCCCGCGGTTCATCGGCTGCTCGCGCTGACCGGCCGGCATCACTCGGTCCTTGCTGATGCGACCCTCCGTGAGGCCTGGCTCACGGATCTGCGGGCTCGTCCTTTGGAGGACCTCTGCAGGGCGGCAGCGGTCGGCATCCCGACGCTGCGCGACATCCTCGAGGCGCTTGAGCGGCCGGGGCGCGACCCTCGCGACGACGTCCCTGGACCCGTCCTGCGGACCGACGTGTTGACGCTGGAGGACCTATCGCCCGGGATGGAGCTGACGGGCACGGTTCGCAACGTCGTCGACTTCGGCGCGTTTGTCGATGTCGGCCTGAAGACAGACGGGTTGGTGCACGTCTCGCAGCTGGCGGAGCGCTACGTCAAACACCCGCTCGACGTTGTGGCGGTCGGCGACATCGTGCGCGTCCGCGTGCTGCAGGTGGACGCAGCGAGGCAGCGCCTGGGCCTCACGATGCGCGGCGTAGTTCAGGAAAGCAAGGAGGGATGAACGTGAGCAGTGTGCAGGAAGTGGTGGTGTTGGGAGGCGGCGTGGTCGGCGCTGCAGCGGCATTCGAGTTTGCGCGCAAGGGCGTGCGGGTGAGCGTGATAGACGCGGAGCACGAAGGACGCGCGACGGCAGCGGGCGCCGGCATCGTCTCGCCGGGGACCAGTCTTGCGACGAACCTGCCCAATCGCCTGTTGTCCTATCAAGCGGCGGCGTACTACCCGGAACTGCTGCGCCAGTTGCAGAATGCCGGCAACGGCGACGCCGGATACGAGGTGGTGGGTGCCCTGTTTGTCGCGACCAGCGAGGAGGAAGCTGCCCGGCTGACCGTGACGGCCAAGTTGTTCGAGGAGCGCCGCTTGGCCGGGGCGCCCAACCTCGGGGATGTCGCGGTGTTGGAGCGGCGGCAGGCCCAGGCCTTGTTTCCGCCGCTCGGCGACGTGGCGGCGGCCATCTACATCCCGGATGCGGCCCGGCTCAACGGGCGTTTGTTGCGCCAGGCTTTGCTGGACGGTGCCGCGCACTTCGGGGCGAAGGTCGTCCGCGGTCGAGGGGTGCCGGTGTGCGCCGGCGGCGAGTTGAAGGGGGTCCGCTGCGGCGACGAGGCGCTTCCGGCAGACGCGGTTGTGGTGGCCGGTGGCGCGTGGACGCGAGAGATGCGGGAAGCCGTGGGGATGGATTTGCCGGTGGCGCCGCAGAAGGGCCAGATTGTGCACCTCGAAATGGGCCAGGAGACGGGGGCGTGGCCCATCGTCTTGGGCTTTCACTCGCACTACATGC
The DNA here is from genome assembly GCA_023511295.1 of Alicyclobacillus sp. Classification (GTDB taxonomy): domain Bacteria; phylum Bacillota; class Bacilli; order Alicyclobacillales; family Alicyclobacillaceae; genus JAIMBT01. The sequence continues at coordinate 6,439 of JAIMBT010000004.1, read as the reverse complement.
TGGCGTTTCCGAAGGGCCGCGTGGTGGTCGGTGCGACGCGCGAGACGGGGAGCGGGTTCGACACGCGGGTCACGGCGGGCGGCCTCCACGAGGTGTTCGGCGAGGCGCTGCGGGTCGCCCCGGGACTGGCGGCGGGCGCGGTGGCGGAGGTCCGGGTCGGCCTGCGGCCCGCGAGCCCCGATGGACTCCCTATCCTCGGCCCCATCCCGGGCGTCGACAACATGCACGTGGCGACAGGTCACGGCGCCAACGGGCTGACGGCAGGGGCATTCTCCGGGATCGCGGTGGCGCGCCGCGTGATGGGCGAGACGGTGGACATCCCGTGGGCGGCCTTCGCGGCAAATCGGTTCGCGTAGGTTGTGGCGCTGGGGCGTGTGCCGGTGGCAGCGTGCTGTTACCGCTGTCGGCGATGTTAGCGGTGTCAGCCTCGTCGGGCGCGTGTCTGGGCGTGTCTGGGCGTGTCTGGGCGTGTCTGGGCGTGTCTGGGCGCAGGCGCCTGGCGCGCCCCGCCGCAAGGGTCACCTTGATGACTGTTTCCGGCGAAATTTTCGGAAGGCACAGGGAAATCGGGGACGGCTGCAGAATAGATTGATGACAGACCGCCGTCCAGAAACGCCTGACGTGGGGTGGGGGCTGGGCGGACGGTCACCTGGGAGGTGGATGAAGTTGCCGAAGCGGCTGATGAAGCCGAGCGATTTGTCCCGGCTGACGTCGATTGTGCACCCAATCTTGTCCCCAGACGGCAACCTGGCGGCCTTCGCCACGGTGCGAGCGAGTGAGGATGGCGAGGGGTACATATACGCGGTGCAGGTGATGGACGTTTTGACGCGCGAGGCGGTGTCCTGGCAGAGTGAAGCGAAGTCTGTGCGGTCGCTGGCGTTCTCTCCAGACGGGCGCCAACTGGCGTGGATGGAGTCGGACAAGGAATCGGAGCGGATTGTCTTGGCGGACGTGGTGGACTGGCGTCATTTCGCAGAGACGCGCCGCGAGGTTTGGTCGGCGCAGAAGTTCCGCGGCGGGCTGGTCTGGCTCGCGGATGACAGCATGATGGCGGTGACAGCGGAGAAGGCGTCTCCGGATATCCGCGTGTACGACACGCTGTTGTTCAAAGCGGACGGTGTCGGCCTGAACGATTCGTCCATCACCAAGATCTGGCGCGTCCCGCTGCACGGCACACCGACGATGGTCGCACAGCCGGAACAGGAGGTGCTCGAATGGGCGGTGTCTCCGGACGGACGTTTGACCGCTTACACCGCGCATGCAGCACCCGGGGCGTCCATCTCGGTCCAAGACATCCACATCCTCGACGTGGCATCGGGTGCGGCGCGACGCCTGTTCGAGAGCCGCGGGACGGTTCACGCCGTCGGCTTCTCCCCGGATGGCACGAAGGTGGTATGGCTCGGCCACCAGGGACCGGAGTGGTCGGTCACCAACCAGTCCGTGTGGTGGTCGGACGTGGCCACGGGCGAGACGGCGAAGTTGGTTCCTTCGTTTGACCGGCCCGCCGGCGGTTACGGCGGCGACAGCGTGTGCCCCGTTGCGGCGACGTCACCTCCGGCGTTCGATACGGGGAAAGGTGGGACGGTTCGCGGCATCTACTTCATCGCGGCGGACAGCGGATCGACGTATGTCTACCGCTTTGACCCGGCCTACCCGGGTACGGTGGTTCCGGTCACGCCGCCGAACGGCTTCGTGCGCCAGATCTCTCGGGTGGTGGACAGAACGTTCCTGTACGTCGCTAACAACGAGACCCAGCCGGACGAACTCTTCCTGTGGCGCGACGGACAGATGGAGCGCCTGACGCACTTGAACGATGCAGTGTGCGAGGAACTGACGTTCGCGGCGCCGGAAAAGATCCCGTTTGAGGGCGCGGACGGCTGGACGATTGACGGCTGGCTGATGCGACCGGTCACCCCGGAGGGGCGCAGCATCGACGGCCCGGTGCCGCTGCTGCTCGTCATTCACGGCGGTCCCCATGGGGCGTTCGGCAACGGGTTTCACTGGGACTTTCAGAACTACTGCGCCGCCGGCATGGCGGTTGCGTACGTCAACCCGCGCGGCAGCCAGACCTACGGGCAAGGGTTCGCGGACGCTGTCCGCGGCGACTGGGGAGGCAAGGACTACGAAGATCTGATGGCCTTCGTCGACCGCTTGGTGGCCGACGGCGTGGCAGATGCGGAGCGACTGGGCGTGACGGGTTACAGCTATGGCGGCTTCATGACCACGTGGGTGATCTCTCACACGGATCGGTTCCGCGCCGCCGCAGCCGGCGCGTGTGTGTCAGACCTGGTGAGTTTCGCCGGCAGCAGCGACATCGGCTTTCACTTTACGAAGGAGGAGCACTTCGCTACGGTCTGGGAAGACGCGCAGAAACTGTGGGCCGCCTCGCCGATGGCGTACGTTCAAAACGTTCACACGCCGGTGTTGATGTACTGCGCGGAGGATGATCACCGCTGCCCCATCGGGCAGACGGAGGAGTTCTACACGGCCCTGAAGGCGCTCGGCAAAGAAGCGGTGTTGGTGCGCTACCCGCACGGTTCTGGCGGTCACGGCTTTGGCGTTCACGGTGCGCCGAAGTTGAAGATGGATCGCATCGAACGCGTTCGGACCTGGTTTGCCGAGCGGCTGGTCGGCTCGGTCGCGGCGGCGGAGGTCGCGGCGGCGGAGTAGGAATTGCCGCGGAGGTCGCGGCGGCAGCCGCCGGCAGTTGCACATCAGAGTGCGAGTGTGCGAGTGCGTGGGCTGGTTGGGGATCACGCATGCCGCAGCAGAGGCACGCAGGTTGGGGGCTCACTTGGTCCGGCGGATCGTGGTTCCGCCGTCTGGACCAGGTGGAGCCCCCGCTGCCATTTTAGGAACGCCGTTCCGCTATTCCCGGCGAGAGAGGGTGTGGACGGGGTGACAAGGGAACGGCGTTCCGCTATGCGGGGAACGGGGGGCGGATCGGACCCCGTTTGAGGCCTGCGTCGGAGGAAGAGAGGAACGCCGTTCCGCTATTCCCGGCGAGAGAGGGTGTGGCCCGGGCGACAAGGGAACGGCGTTCCGCTATGCGGGGAACAGGGGGCGGATCGGACCCCGTTTGAGGCCTGCGTCGGAGGAAGAGAGGAACGCCGTTCCGCTATTCTCGGCGGGAGGGGGTGTGGACGGGGTGACAAGGGAACGGCGTTCCGCTATGCGGGGAACGGGGGGCGGATCGGACCCCGTCTCGCGACGGTTCCGGTGTACCGGCCGCAATCGGGGCGGCCATAGGGTAGACCATATTCTGGCGACAGGCGGGGTAGGCCCGACTTGCTGGATACGGTATCCGTGGTAGGATAAGGTCGCAGATGAGCGACAGCGCGTTGAACGCGAGACAGCTATCTGCGTGGAGGCGAGCAAGACATGGGTGAAGCGAACGGGACCCGGAGACCGCGGCTGGCGTGCGACAACATCATCGTGGCCGCGGGAGTGAGCCGGCGCGGGCGGCTGTCGCCGGGTGCCGGCGTGGTACCAGGCCAACGCAAGCGACGCCCCAAGGGGGTTGACCCGTCGGCCCCCGCCGGCCCGACCAGCCCGACCAGCCCGACCAGCCCGACCAGCCCGACCAGCCCGACCGGTCCCATCCTCCTCTTCGACGGGTTGTGCAACCTGTGCCATGGGGCAGTGCAGTTCATCCTCCGGAGGGATTCGCGCGGCCGTGTCCGCTTCGCGCCGCTGCAGTCCCGCATCGGCGAGGCGGTACGGGAACAGTTGCCGGGTGAGGACACGGTGGTGCTGCTGGAGGGAGACCACCTGTGGATCAAGTCCGCCGCCGTCCTGCGGTGTTGTCGCTACCTGCGCTTTCCCTGGCGCTTGGCGGTGGCACTGCTCGTCGTTCCCCGCCCCCTGCGCGACGCGGTGTATGACCTCGTCGCCCGTCACCGCCACCGCTGGTTCGGCCGCCGGGATGCCTGCTTCGTGCCGACGCCGACCGTACAGTCCCGGTTTCTGGACGGGGACGATCCGCTCGTCGTCTCAGCCCTCCGTCGATGCCACGCGCCAGTGACGGGGCGGACGGCGCCGTATCGCGGTAGACGGGTCGCGGCGGTACGTCGTCGACTGACCCGTCGTCGACGCACAAGAGATGAGAAGGAGCAACACCTTGATTGACGCATTTGTACACGGGTTCCTGCTCTCGCTGGGTTTGATTCTTCCGATTGGGATGCAAAACGGGTTCGTGCTGACCCAAGGGTCCTTGCACACGCGTTGGCGTGGCAGCTTCCCAACGGTCCTCACCGCGTCGCTGTGCGACACCTTGCTCACCACGGTGTCGGTCGTGCTGGTCGGGTCGCTCGGTGCCTTCCTGCATTCGTTCCGGCTCGTGCTCGGCGTCATCGGCGTCCTTTTCCTGCTGTGGATGGGGGCCAGTAGCTTGCGCCGCAGCGTGCAATCTCAAACCGCGGACGCCGCCGGGCCGCAAACGAGGGTGTGGACGACCCGGGCACAGGTGACCTTTGCTGCCTCCACGTCGCTCCTCAATCCGCACGCGTGGATGGACACCATCGCCGTGATTGGCGGGACCGCACTCTTGTACCCGGCCGGATCGGCTCGCCTGGCCTTCACGGTGGCCTGCGTCCTCGTGTCCTGGCTGTGGTTCTTTGGCCTGTCGTACGTCGGTCACCTCGCGGGGATGGTCCTCGTTCGCGGGCGCGGGCGCGTCTGGATGGACTTGACCTCCGCTCTGCTCATGTGGGGAGCGGCCGCGTATCTGGTGTGGATGCTGGTTCGAATGCGATAGTGGGGCCTGGCGAGCGGACGCGCGCGGAAACGAAAAAATCGTCGATGCCCCTGCCGGGAGTGAACGATTTTCCCCTGGGCTCCGTCTGTTCGATGGTGACCATCCGCTGTACAAAGAGGAAGGGACGTCGATGGCGACAACCGAGAATCTGCAACAGGAAGCCGTACCAGAGGAAGCCGTACAAACCCGACAGCGAGCGCGCGCACTCCGCCTGGTGCTGCCCATCTTTACTGTCCATATCCTTCTGGTGTTCACGGCCTCCGCCATCTGGCAACACTACTTCGGGACGCTGTCTCGGACTATCACGGCGGATCGGCTCGGCGTGTTCATCGCAGGGTTCTCCCACTGGGACGCCACGTGGTTTCTGGAGATTGCTCGATACGGGTACATGGCGAAAGCGCCGAATGAAACGGCCTTTTTCCCGCTCTACCCCATCCTCGAGGGAGGCTTGGGCCGCATCGTGGCCTGGCTGGCGCACGGCCGGTTGGTCGTTCCCAGCGACCGGACCTTGCTCGCTTGTGGCATCTTCATCTCGAACGTCTGTTTCCTGCTGTTTCTCTGGCTGCTGTATCAGGTCGGGAGGGTGAAGTGGACAGATCGGCAGACGCGCCGCGGGCTCTGGTTGCTTGCTCTGTTTCCGAGCAGTTACTACTTCTCCGCCGCCTACAGCGAATCGCTGTTTCTCTGCCTCGTGGCGGCCGCGTTTCTGCTCGGGTACCGAAAGCGCTGGGTTTGGGCCGGGATCTGTACCGCACTGGCCACACTGTCCTGGGATTTTGGACCGTTTGTGGTGTTCTCGCTCCTGTGGCTCTTGTGGAAACAGTACCGCGAAGACGGTCGCCTCGGCGCCGCCGTCCAGCGAGCTTGCGCGGTGGCGCTCGTTCCCCTCGCGGCGCTCCTCGCATACCTGGGCTGGCAGGCCAAGATCTACGGAGATCCGCTGATGTTTCTGCACGCGGAGACGCACCACTGGCACCGCCACTTCACGTGGATCTGGACGTCGTTGCACCTGGACTACCAGCAGGACCCGGTAGGGTTCCTCGCGTCCATCACGTTCCTGGCCCTGCTCATCTTCGCGATTCGGCGCATCCCGTTCGAACAGTGGCTGTTCTCTGCGGTTGCACTCGTCATTCCGCTCCTGTCGACGGCCGGCAAGTACCCGATGTCGATGGTGCGGTTTGTGCTCGTGCTGTTCCCACTGTTTCTGTTTCTTGGGTCGGCGATGCGCAAGGCCGAGACGTACGTCGCCACGTTGGCGGTGTGCGTCGTGTTGCTGACGTGGTTGACGGGGCTGTTCGCGTCGGGGCACTGGATTGCCTAACTGTCCCCCCGCGGTTCCGCTTCACGGGAAGTCCCGGGTGGAACCGCGGGGCGGACGTTTCCCTCGCTCGCGGTTCCTATTTGAGCCGCGTGATCTTCGCCGTCTTCGGCGGGCTCGGTGGCGGGTTTTTGCCGAGCGCTTCCTCGAGGTCGTCCGTGACCTGTTTCAGTGCGGTGTAACACGCCTCCATGGATACGGAAGAGTCCCAAAGCACTTCGCAGTGGCCGTCTTCGTACACCATGACGTTGATGACGTATTGAATCTCGCCCATATTGTCCCTCCTCTCTCGTATCATAGTTGTAGAAGTTCTTTTTCGTTGAATTTCCAGTTGGCCCGGGCCAACTGGAACAGCGTTGAAGAAT